>NZ_JANQVQ010000045.1 GCF_030730205.1 Paraglaciecola sp. | reverse complement strand
AGTTATTTAAAATGGAGGGCTGAGGAAAAAGTATATAAATTATTTGGACACGGTGTGGACACGGGCTTGAAACTTCGCTGAATTTGGTCACAAAGAGCAACGGTCATTGTGTATGTGGCGAGATAAATTGGTTTTGAGTTATAGGGGGAATTGCTATTTTAAAAATAACATTACAAATCAATAGTTTGGCGCACTCGGCGAGATTCGAACTCACGACCTTCGCCTCCGGAGGGCGACGCTCTATCCAGCTGAGCTACGAGTGCATCATTAGTTTTGTGAACAATTTGGCCGTTGTCCTCGGATGATACCACACAAAACGCCCGTTACCTCCGGAGGGCAGCGCTCTATCCAGCTGAGCTACGGGTGCATTTTGATAGTTAGCTAAAAACCCTGAGGTTTTTTGCGAGCGCTGATTCTAATGAAAACGGCGCTGATTTCCACTGTTATTTTACTATTCCGTCGATTCAAGGCTTTGTGTTGTGGCGTTATTCACTTTGTAGTGCATTGCTATTGGTTTTTTGCCAACTATTACTTCTTTACACGAATATTGTCTTGCTTCCCATGGGTCGTGAACTTGCTGCTATACAAAATACGCTTTAAAACAGCAGCTTTTGACCTTGCTGCGGAATAATGATTTCTAAACCTAAATCATTAGCGTCATCCAGCTGTTGTTTGATCTTTGTTCTCGGGCTAGTGCCGCTGGCCATGGTGTATTTGATGTGGCTGATCAGTACTTTTAAATCACGTAAAGGTTTATCACCACCGACTTTTTGGGCGAGATGATGTAATTCTTGCATGAGTAATTCAGGGGTGAGGTGACCAAACAGCAGATTGTGCGGGCGTTCATTTTCAAAGGACGTTTCAATAATGATGCCGCGTAATCTTTTGTGTGTAACTTGCTTGGCTAGATAAGTCCAAATAGCATCGAGTTTGCCTTGCTTTTCTACAATGTCTGGGCCGGTATCACCAAAATAAACAAATAAATCGTTAGCGTGTTCGATCACGAAGGCGCTTGATTCAACAGGATGGCTCAAGCTAAAAGCGGTGACTTTTAATTGAGTGCCTTCGATGTCAATGGCTTGTTCTGGTGGTAGGTCTACGATGTGATATTTGTTTAATAAAGGAGGAATGCCACGGTCACTGAAATTGGCCCAGGCTTTGCCATTAAAATAGGTCTCACCAATCATGGCGTTGACTGAGGCCAAGGCATAGATATTTTTAGCGCTGTCTTCAGGTGAGGCCACAAGCATTCCATTGACATGATCTAGGTGGGCATGGCTAAGTAAATAAGCCTTAACATGGTGGCGTAAGATGTTACCTGCAGGCTGCCAATTCGCGTCATCATATAGGGCTAAGTCAGAGAATGCGCCTTGTTTTAGGCCTTCATTAATGCCGTTTACCAAGGTACCTGCATCTAAGGCAATGTAGTGAGTTTCTGTAAGTGAGCGCAGTAAAAAGGCGCTTAAATTACCATCTTCAATGCCGCCACTATCACCTAAGACCACCACTTCAAATGCGGGTGCGCTTAGACTGTCGGAAGCAGTTGGTTTCGACAACGTTTGAGCAGAAAACAACAGCGAGAAGCCTAATAAGCATCCCGCCTTTTGTATCATGTGACGCATTTGATTTTGCTTTTTATTACGCACCAGGTTGTGCCATGCTTTGTTTAAACAATGCCAGTGCTTGCAAGTTATCTTGCTGGGCTTCTTTTATCGTTGCCATTAAACGTAAGTCTTCTTGTTTATGGCCTAGTTTGATGGCTTTACTGAGGACCTTTTCCGCCAGAATTAAATCGTTAGCGTGGTAGGCCACATGTCCCAAGGTTGATAGCAATTCAACGTTATTTTCGTCATATTTAAGCCAGCCTTCGAGTTTTTTCAGGGCTCCATTTGGGTTGGGTAACTTAATTTGTTTGAATAAGGGGATCAGCAGAGCGTGAGGTGCTGATTTTTGGTATTCGACTAAGGCTTTTTCTGCCTCGCTGTGCATGCCTTGATCGATAAGTTGTTGAATATAAGCGGCTTGCTGAGCGGGGTCTTTACGCACCGAGCGTGACGAAGCGAGCCAATTTTCAATTAATTTAGTGCCGCCTTCTTTGCTAGCAATTTCGGCAAATTGGCCCTTGCTGGCCTGTTGCATCATTAAGTCGTAATCAGGGCCAAGGGATTTTTTCCAGCTGGGCAATTTATCTTTTAATACTTGCCACTTACCGGCTTCAGCGAGCGCTTGCGCCCATAGTTTAATAATAAGGGCTTGGTTACGCTGTTTTTCTGGCAGGTTGGCAATTAATTCGAGCGCATTGTCGGGCTGTCCTTGTTGCAAGGCGTCGCGGAGCAAGCATTGATTGGCAGCAAGTGACGAGCTGCTAATTGCTGCCGCTTTGTGCCACAAGGCTTTGGCTTTTTGTGGTTCGCCTAGTTGAAGTTCAACTTGGGCGGCAGCTAATAAATTGATGCCGTCAAAATCGTCATTTTCAATTTTGGCAAAAGCATTTCTGGCTTGCGGGTAGTCATTTTCTGCCATAGCAAGTAAACCACTTCTAAACGCTTTTTGTTTTTTACGAGAACCAAAATTGCCAAACCAAGCACGTGAAGTCGAGGTGGCATTAAAACTGAGATTTATTATCCAATTAAATAACAGCAGAGTAATAAATACCAGTATCAATGAGATCGCCAGTGACATAACGTTCATCTCAATGGCATAGCCATTAAACTCAATAAACACGTAACCACGATCGTCGAATATCATGGCGCTGACAACTAGCATAATTAACAAGATGACAAATATCATACAGATTCGAATGAAGCTCTTCATAATCAATTATTCCCGTTAGTGAAACGGTTGCCTAAGCGATCATTAATAATATCTTGTAGTGCATTACTGGCGGTAAATTGTTGCGGATAAGTTTGCTCTACTTCGCTGCTACGCAAACGCTGGAGGCTTTCAGTAAACTGCATCACATTGCTTTGAGTGGTATCAAAATGTTCATTAACTAAACGTAAAGCGTTGTTTAATTGGTCTTCAAATACCACAGACTGTTGTTGTAATAATGCTGTTTGAGCGCTGACTAAGGTAAATTTAAGCTGCTCTTTGACCAACCACTGTTGCTGCTCAGACATGAAGGGTTTGACTTCTGTGGTGATTTTTTTGACGCTGAAAAATCCTTTTAACACTTGGCTAATACTATTGACCAAGTTCGTGTACCAGTCGTTGTCATCAGTGACGATGTCTGAACTTGCTTCTAGATCTTCAGGTTTTTGAAAGAAGGTGAGGGGTAAACTGGCCACTTGTTTGCTCAAGCCACTGATTTCGAGTGCTAAGTTGGTCGTCGACAGAGGATTCAGTTGTTGCAAGGTATGCATATCAGCAGCGAGTTTTTCTCGAACCATCAATAGGCTGGTGTCGTTCATATCTTGTAAACGGCCATCGGCGGCTTGTAGCATCAGTAATGAGGTGGCAACGTCATGTTCTAACCACAATTTACGTCCCGCCATGTTGAGTAAATAATTGGCTTCGGCAAGTAACCAATCTGCCGGTCGACGACCAGCAATTTCATTGACTTTATTCAGAGTGCTAGCAGCTTGTTGGCTATTTTGCTCAATGGCACTGGCCATCACATTTAAGCGTTCTTGCTCAGCTTGGCTCTGCTGCTGCCAGTCACTTTGTACCAACTGATTAGCGGCAATGGATTTTTGAATTTCAGCTTGTTGTTTGGCTAAACTGCTTTCTTGTAGAGCGACAAATTGTTGTTGCGCTTCTGTTTGGTTTTGCCATTGCAGCCAGCCCCAATAAGCTGCGACGATAACACCAGTCAGCAGTAATAAATTAAGAAGCGTAAAAAACCATAAAAAACCGGTTTTTGCTTTCGCTGCCACAGGCTGTGATTCTGTTTTAGGGGTATTCATAGTTGGTTGTTTTGGCGGCGCTTGGTCGCCCATCCCAGTTGGTTTTTTGGTAGATGCCGTTGACTGACTTACTGACGCTGTTTTGCTGAGTTGTTTTTCTAAGTCTTCCAACATTTTTTGGTCTTTGGGACTCAGCTTGTCTTGATTATCTGCCATTCATTACTCCATAAAATTTTAGCCATCGCCTATGGGCGATGAGATGCAGCCTTGGCACTTTTAATGAGCGCTTGGTCACTAGCACTGTCACTTATTTGTACTTGCGTTATGCCAAACTGGTACGCAATATCTGCGGTTCGCTCACTGACAACGATCCAAAGTTTAGTCTGTAGCCAGCTCGCTGCATAGTGATTAAATGCGGCTGCAATCACTTCACCGCTGGTGGCAATAATGCATTGTATTTGTTCGTGATGCCATTGGCGAGTGCAAAAGGGCTTAGCTAAGGCGACTCTTTTATATAATGCCCATTCTCTTACCTTTGCGCCGCGTAGGGTCAATGTGTCTGCTAACAACTCTCTGCCGCCAAAACCTTTTATAATAATAACTGTTTTATCAGCTACATCATTGAGCATTGGTAGGGCTAATAAACCCTCAGAACGGGCTTCTGTTGGCACAATGGCAGTCAGTCCCGCCTGATTAAGTATGTCAGCGGTACTTTGCCCCACAGCAAAAAATTGTACCTGAGACGGCCACATGGACTTAAATAATACACATTGCTCAGCGGCCACGGTACTGGTGACGATAACCAGTGACTGTGTACTTAACTGTGCAATATGGTGCGGCAAAGCGGCTAAGGCTTGTTCATCAAGTTCGGTATCAATCAGTCCGCAAGCAACCGCATTTAGGCCCTCATTGGCAAAGGCTTGCGCACTGCTTACGCACTTGGCTTGTGGACGAAAAATTAAAAAACTCACAGCTAATTTGATTGGTGTAAGGCGTCTAATATTTTAGCTGCACCTTGTGACAATAAGCTTTCTGCGATTTGTGTGCCTAAGCTTACTGCCTCAGCTACTGGCGCGCTGGCACTTGCTTGTAACAGTGTTTGTCCATCGGGAGAGCCAACTAAGCCGCGTAATCGAATTGTACCGTTGTCAATTTCTGCAAAGCTACCAATTGGCACTTGGCAACCACCGTTTAATCTTGCGTTCATGGCCCGTTCGGCAATGACTCGGGTCGCTGTTTCAAGGTGATTTAGCGGGGAAAGTAAGGCAATAAGCTCTTCATCATCATTGCGACACTCAATACCCACAGCACCTTGTCCTACTGCCGGTAAGCTTATCTCTGGCGGAATTTGTTGTTTGATGCGGTCATGCATCTCGAGACGAATTAAGCCCGCTGCTGCTAATATAATGGCATCGTATTCACCGGCATCTAGCTTGGCTAATCGGGTATTAACGTTGCCGCGTAAGTCTTTTATGATTAAATCGGGGCGCATTTTTCGTAATTGGCACTGACGGCGTAAACTCGACGTTCCTACAGTGGCATTGAGCGGTAACTCGCTCAGTTCTGAAAATTGATTTGATACAAAAGCGTCAAAAGGGTTTTCACGCTCACAAATCGCATGTAATCCAAACCCGCTAGGAAACTCAACCGGAACATCTTTCATAGAGTGCACGGCAATATCTGCACGGCCTTCAGCCATGGCAATTTCTAGCTCTTTGATAAATAAACCTTTACCACCAATTTTAGCTAAAGGGGTGTCGAGAATTTTATCGCCTTGAGTACTCATAGGGACTAACTCTACGCTAATACCGGTATGTGTGGCTTCTAGTTTGGCTTTTACATATTCAGCTTGCCAGAGGGCGAGGGCACTTTTGCGGGTGGCGATACGAATTACACGGTGTGTCATTATTGTCCTTGTAGGGCGAAGAATGGCTGAATCAATGCCTTTTTAGGCTTTAGCGCATTTAAAATCTGGAGCAAAGTTTACCAAAAGCCGGTGCAAAGTTAAGGCTAATTTACGCTTAGCTACCAACATTATGGGCATAATTGCGCACAAGGGCGAACAGGCTCTTCTTTTGGAATGTTAAACTGTTGTAAGTTGGCTTGGATAAATGCGTGGTTTGCGTTTAACCACTGGTTAAATTGCTCGATAATTTCTGGGTATTTTATGGTTGATAATTGATGGCTAAATAGGTCTTGAGGCAAAGTGTTACTGTAAGTCAGTGCGTGGTTTAGGCCTAAGGTGTTGAGATAATAATTGGCCACCGCTATATCCACATCAATGCCATCGACCAAACCATTCACCAAGTGTTTAATCAATACCTTAGTGCTCGAATCATCAAGAATACTCACTTCGCCTTTGATTATTTCTTCTCTCCATAGGGTGGGGTCGAATCCACTGATCATGCCCAAGCTATGGAAGTAAGTCTTCGGTTTATCTGAGTTTTCTAGGAGCACAACCGTACCGGCACGTAAGAAAAACATAGGGTCGCTGTAATATTCTGCGTTGTGTTCAGTAGCAGATGGTTGATGCCAGCGTTTATTGTCAGGGTACTTAAAATCAATGTCGTTTTCGTATAACCACTTAGAAAACTTTTTCACGGGTAGGGCAACATAAGTGAGGGTGTAACCGCTGTCAGCAGCAAACTTATCAAGAATCGTTTTGCTTAACGATGTGTCGCTGCCGGTGTAATCAAAATAAGGATAATAAGCGATATCTTCGACACCGATAACTAAGTTTTTTACCTGCTGGGCCGCAACACCAAAGGCGCAAAGAAAAATAAGCAAACAACTATAAAATGACAACTTGGCCAAAACGACACTAAATTTCAGCAACACATCTTTCCCTTAATTATTGTTCTGTACATACGTCATAATTTTTCGCACGCTAATAGTTATAGATGGATTTTTTACAAATGTCTTTATTACCACTGCCTTTGTTTATTAAGGGGTAAAAGAAAAGTGGGCAAAAATCGTCCTGGTATGCTACCCGAGGGCTTTTTACCCTGTAGCTTGGCTCCAAATTTTATATAAAAATCGCTGGCGTTTGGATCGCCCTGAATAAGCATGCTTGTATAACCCTGCTGCGTGGCGGTTTGTTTAGCGAGGTTGATAAGTTGTCCACCAATTCCTTGACCAATAGCGCTTGGTTCAACAAACAAGGCTTCAAGTTCTACTGTCGTTGTTTTTGAGTGCGCCAAGACATAAAACCCCAGTATTTGGTGATGATGATAATCTAAGGCTTTAATAAAGGTATAGCTGCCAGAGGCAATGTGCTCTGGCAAATAAGTGAGTTCGGAGCGACACCGCTCAATAAACTGCTGATCATAGCCCCAGTAACCTTTTGAGCGCAGTGCGAGGGCACTTAAATGAGCCGCATCCTCAGGTTTGGCTAGTTGAAATTCGACTTGGGTAATCATACCTTATCGCCTGCCTGCCTCGATACATCGATAACGCCCTTCTCTACTGGCGCGAGTCGCCCTTATGCAAAGCGTTGTTGTAACCAAGCTGATATGTCGTTGAGCTCTTGCATACACACATTGTGCTGCATCTGATATTCATGCCACTCAACAGCATACTGGTTACCCTCTAGTACTTGGCGAGCAGCGTTACCCATTATCATTGGAACAACGTCATCATGTTGCCCGTGACCAATAAAAATAGGCGTTGATTTGTTGGTTTGTTTGGCCTCAGCGGCAAGCTTTTCAGGCTCACTCATGTAGCTTGAAAGTGACATGATGCCAGCCAGTTTTTTCTCAATTCGAGTGCCCAAATGCAATGCAATGACGCCGCCTTGAGAAAATCCAGCTAAAACGATTTTATCGGCTGGAATGCCTTTGGCTATCTCAGCGTCAATCAATTGCTCGACTAAGGCAGACGATTCTAAAACGCCCTTACTATCTGCGCGATTATTAAAATCGAGACTGGTAATGTCATACCATGCGCGCATTTTCATGCCGTTGTTGATGGTAACAGGGCGTACTGGTGCATGAGGAAAAATAAAACGAACAGCCAACTCTTCAGGTATCATCAGTTCTGGCACAATTGGCGCAAAACCATTACCGGAGTCACCTAGGCCATGTAACCAAATAACTAGGGCTTTGGGTGGATTTGTAGGGTTTACTTCGACAAAATCTAGCACGTGTTCGCTCATTTAATTCTCTCGTTATGCTCTATTAAAGGTAACGGGTTGTCCCGCTTGTTTACTGGCTGCGTCATCTAAAAATGACCAAAACTCAAGGCCGGTACGTTCATCAATCCACAATCCATCTTTAAAATTAAAGTGATGGCCGTTGAATTTAGTGGCAACCCATAATTGCAGTAAAGGCGGCTGTTTATTGATAATAATTTTACTGCCGTTGGTAAAAATCATGGTTAGAATACTGCTCGCAGATTCATAATCAATATCGGCACCGCAGTCGTCTAACATTTCTTCAATATCGATCAACAGATCGTCTACCATCTGATGATATTGGCTTTCGTTCATAAGCATTCCTGATTATTGCTAAGGGCAGATGTTATCCAACATTTGGAGACACCCGCTATGGATCTGGCGACATTATGCTAACATTGCAACTTACCGCCGACACTTTATTTATTGAAACTAACATATTATGGCCCACACCTTAGGTAATTTATTTATATTAGCAGCGCCATCAGGTGCTGGAAAATCTAGCTTAATCAAAGCCTTATTACAAAAGCATAGTGAAACAGGCTTGCATAATAATGCCATGCAAGTATCGGTATCACACACTACGCGTGCCCCTCGGCCAGGTGAAATAAACGGTGAGCACTACCACTTTGTCAGCCGTGAAGAATTCCAAGCACTGATCAAACAAGATGCGTTTTTTGAATGGGCCGAAGTTTTTGGCAACTACTACGGCACTTCTAAAATCGTGATCGAACATACTTTACGTCAAGGTATCGATGTATTTTTAGATATTGACTGGCAAGGTGCTCGACAAGTTAAAGCGCAAATTCCTGACACCGCGACTATTTTTGTCGCGCCGCCTTCTCAACAAGAACTGTTGCGCCGCCTCACTGACCGCGGCCAAGATTCTGCAGACGTTATCGATAAACGCATGCAACAAGCGGTGGCTGAAATTTCTCACTACCATGAATTTGATTACATTGTGGTTAACGATGAATTTGAAGCCGCATTGGCTGAGCTCGATGCCATTGTTACCTCGCGCCGTTTACGTAAAGAAAAACAGGTGATGCGTCATCAACAACTGTTTGAAAACTTACTCGCGCCATAAGTAATAAGGGCTGGCGTTTTAATGCCAGTCCCTTTCCCAATCCTTAAATATTGCTTGATAGCCTCTTTGGCTCAACATACTACTTATCTCTTGTACTGAGCGTTCATCACTTATTTCAAACTGCTCAAGTGCCTTGCTTGGGTTGGCATAACCGCCCGGTTGAGTTGAACTGCCTGCACTCATATGCGTGATCCCAAGGGGAATGAGATGGTTGCGCATGGGGGCACTTTCTCGAGTCGATAAGCTGATCTCAAGGTGAGCGTTAAATAGCCTAAAAGCACAAATAAGCTGCACTAAGCCGCTATCACTTAGCACAGACTTTGGTTGAATGCCGCCCACACAGGGCCGTAAGCGCGGTAAAGAGATACTTAATTTACTGCGCCAATAGCGGTTTTCTAAATGTTGAAGATGATAGCCCATCATCAATGCATCAAGTCGCCAGTCATCTAAACCGAGTAAAACCCCTAAGCCAATTTTGTCTATACCCAACTCGCCAAGCCTGTCGGGACTTGTGAGCCGGTAGCTAAAGTCTTGTTTTTTACCGCGGGTATGATGTTGAGCATAAGTCACTTGGTTGTATGTTTCCTGGTACAACATGACGCCGTCTAAACCAAGCAGTTGCAAACTTGCGTAGTCCTGACTCGAAAGTGGCTGTACTTCCATATTTACCTGACTAAAGTGTTGCTTAATTGTGGGCAGAACTTGGCAAAAATAGTCAATGCCGACCTTGCTTTCATGTTCGCCAGCCACTAACAGCACAGAATCAAACTTGTTGCGTTTTAATATGTCGATCTCTTTGTTTATCTCATTTAAATTCAAAACTTTTCGCTTGATTTTATTACTCATGGTGAAGCCGCAATAGTCACATTCGTTAGCGCATAAGTTGGACAAATATAGCGGAATAAACAGGTTAATGGTGTGTCCAAAGCGCTGTTGGGTCAGTTGTGACGCACGCTGAGCCATGGTCTCTAGGTAGGGTTGGGCCGCTGGCGACAGCAAGGCCATAAGTGCCTGAATATTGCCTGCCGGATTATGTAATGCTTGCTCCACTTGAGCAGGTGTGGTGGCATAAAGTGCGAGGCGCAGATCCACTTGGTCAAGCTTTGCAAAAACGCTATCAAAGTGCATTGAGTCCTCCTTGATGCTCCTGATTTTCCCGTAAAAAACCTGTTAGCGGACTAGTGTGTTGGGCATATTGGTACACCTGACCTAAACCTGCTTCATAGGCCATTCTGCCGGTTTCAACCGCTTGTTTAAAACACTGAGCCATTTGCTGCGGCGAACGACTTGAAGCAATGGCGGTATTGACCAGTACAGCATCAGCGCCTAACTCCATCGCTGCGGTGGCATCGGATGGGCAGCCGATACCGGCATCAATGACGACCGGAACCGTTGATTGCTCGATGATGATCTGTAAAAAAGCTTTGGTGACTAAGCCTTGATTGCTGCCAATAGGACTAGCGAGGGGCATGACTGCCGCGCAACCTAGGGCTTCAAGTCGGCGGCATAATACAGGGTCTGCGTGTACATAGGGCAATACCACAAAGCCTTTTTTAACTAGCGCTTCAGCTGCAATTAAGGTCTCGATTGGATCAGGTAATAGGTACTTTGGGTCTGGGTGTATTTCTAATTTCACCCAATTGGTGGCAAACATTTCACGACCAAGCTCAGCGGCAAATAGCGCTTCTTTGGCGGTTCTGGCACCTGAGGTATTCGGCAATAATTTAATGCCTGTTTTTTGCAGTGGCAGCATGAGATTGTCGGTGTGGCTGTGCCTGTCGATGCGTTTCATCGCCAGCGTTACCAATTCAGAGCCAGAAGCGTGTAAGGCATCTAGCATAGTTTGACTGTTGGCAAACTTGCCTGTGCCACAAAATAAGCGGGAGTTAAACGTGTGATCAGCAATTTTTAACATAGCTTACCCTCCCGCTACGGCAGCGAATAACTCAATATTGTCGCTGGCTTGGCATTGGTAGTGCGGCCATTGGCTTTTGGGCACAATACATTCGTTTACTACGGCGGCAACATTCGCGAACGCCTCATGCGATTGTTGAGTAGTTGCAACTAGCGCTAAGATATCGCGCAAGTTGGTATCAGCAGGCACTGAGAGTGGCTGACTATTAAAATATACAGTAATCATAACGACGCCTCTCGTTGGTGTGAGATAGGGGAGTTGGATGGCGTGCAACATACTGGGCAATGTCTATCACGCTGGCGTTTTAGCTTTCGCCAACTAAGGGTATATCCATCATAAACATGCAGGTGATCGTCAGCTGCGCCAACCCTCAGAATATGTTTAAGGGTGAGCGCGGCTTGCATACTGGCGACCACTGCCACTGTCGGGCCCAAAACGCCCATACTTTGGCAGTCTTGCGTTATAGCGTGCTCGTTAAATAGGCAGCGATAACACCCAGCGTGCTGGGCGTTTTGCAGATCCACCAGCAGCAATTGGCCACAAAAGGCACTCACGGCGGCGCTCACCAATACAAGTTTGTGCTCAACGCACCACAGATTAACGCTGTGCCGAGTGGTTAAATTGTCAGAGCAATCCAATACCGTGAGTTTTTGCTGGTGCAGGGCGGCTGATAGTAGCGGCTGTTGCTGAATAAATATAGCGACAGAGTCAAGATCAAAGTGCCAAGGCCATGCAACAACATGGACATCGGGGTTGTGCTGGTGGATTTGCCTTTTAGCAATATCGACTTTGTTTTGGCCAATATCGGGCGCGGCAAAAAGAACTTGTCGTGGTAAATTTGAGCGTTCAACCTTGTCATTGTCCATCAGGTAAAGATGCCCCACACCCGCCGCCGCCAGTTGTTGAGCAACATGTGTGCCTAAGCCGCCCACTCCTACAATTAATACATGGCTTTGCAGGAGTGTTTGTTGGCCAGATTCCCCCACTTCTGGTAGTAAGATTTGCCGGTAGTAGTGGACAAAGCGCGTTTCACTGAGTGATGTTGTCATGCTTGCATCTCCCATTGCTGTTGCAAATATTGCCAACTACTAGCAGGGCACGGTGCTTGTTCTATGGCGCGCACAATCGCGACATCGCCAATGCCCGTTCTTTTGACCTGTGCAAGGTTATCGGCGTTAATGCCGCCGATGGCGACTAAGGGCAGTTTGCCGCTGAGTAACTGGCAGTATCGCTTGAGCTTAATTAGGCCCTGTGCCTGTGATGGCATGGTTTTGGTGGGCGTTGCAAATATGTGCCCAAGGGCCAAATAACTTGGGTGTAATTGTTGAGCAATGAGCAACTCGAAGTAGCCGTGAGACGACAGCCCCAATGCTAGACCTGCATTGGCAATACACGTTAAGTCGGCCTGAAGTAGGTCTTCTTGTCCAAGATGCACACCAAATGCCCCGTATTTTACTGCGAGCTGCCAGTGGTCATTAATAAACACCTGCGCCTGAAACTGTGTACCTAAGGCAACCGCTTCTTTTATTTGTTGCTCAAGCTCCCATTGATTTGTTGTGGATTTGACCCTTAGTTGCACCGTGCGAGCACCCGCTTCAAGCACTTGCTTGAGCACGCCTAAGGATTCTGTCACGGGGTATATGTTAAGTGGAGTCGTCACTGGCGCGAAATCTAGGGGCTGATGGGTGTGTAACAGAGCAACGTGGGGTAAGGTAATTGTCGGGAATAAAGATAAAGTGTGCGGCCAGCCGTTTCTGGCAAGTACGCCCGCCCCTTGTCCTACTTTATAGCCTGCTAACAAGCCTTGGTTAACATACGCTTTTGCAACACATACTGCATCAAGCATAGGATAATCGAGGGCCAAAACGGTGGCGATAGCCGATGAAAACGTACAGCCGGTGCCATGCTGATGGGGCGTATTAATGGCGGCACTTTTAAAGCCCACAATTTGGTGTTGATGTTGCTCTGAGCTATAGGCAATGTCATGCACCATCATCCAGTCAACGGCATAACCTTGCTGCATACCACCGCCGGTCAACAGCACATTGCTGCGTATTGAATGAGCCAGTATTTCAAGCCATAACCACCACTGTTCAGTATGCTCAACGGCCACATCTGCGTTAAGTAAATACCTAAGCTCTTGGGCATTAGGAGTCAGCAAACTCACTTGTTTGGCTAAGTGCAAATAGTCGGCTAGTAGCGGCGGGGCGTCTTTATCGGTTAAGCTTTGGCCCGTGGTTGCCAGCATCACAGGATCCCAAATGATGGGTATTGACACTTGAAGCTGCTGTTGGTAATTAGCAAAGGTCTCACTGAGCCATTGACTCAACCAGCGTACCTGCTGCGCATTGGCCAGTACGCCAATTTTTATCGCCTTTGGCGGCATATCTTCCAGTAAACAGTTGACTTGCTGCGCCAAAATGGCCACCGAGGTAGCGACCATGTCTTTTACACCAAGTGAATTTTGCGCAGTAATCGCGGTGACAATATTACAGGCATGTCCGCCTAAATCGTTGATAGTCAGGCTATCTGCTTGAATGCCAGCGCCGCCGCCACTGTCTGAAGCAGCGATGCTCCATACAATGGGGCGAACCGCCTGCGACTTTGCATCGAAGGTCGCCATCTTTATACCGGCTCTTTTGTCAACGCCTGGGACAGCGGGGCATAAATCTGCGCACCTTGTGCCCTAAATTCAGCCGACTTTTCTTGCATATATTGTTCAAGTTCTTGTTCGTTGAGCATGCGACTGTCTACTAATCGACTGGCGTCTGGCTCTACTTCTATGGCTTGTTTGGCGCTGTAATCTCTGACTTCTTGAGTGATTTTCATTGAGCAAAATTTAGGGCCGCACATCGAGCAAAAATGCGCAACTTTGGCGGATTCTTGAGGTAAAGACTCATCGTGATAAGCTCGCGCAGTATCAGGATCAAGGCCTAAGTTATATTGGTCTTCCCATCTAAACTCAAAGCGTGCCTTAGACAAGGCGTTGTCGCGAATTTGCGCGCCAGGGTGTCCTTTGGCGATATCGGCGGCATGTGCAGCAATCTTGTATGCCATTAAACCCTGTTTAACGTCTTCTTTGTTGGGTAAACCTAAGTGCTCTTTGGGAGTGACATAACACAACATGGCACAACCATACCAAGCGATTAATGCCGCGCCAATGCCCGAAGTAAAATGATCATAACCCGGCGCAATATCAGTAGTCTGGGGGCCTAAAGTATAAAACGGCGCCTCGCTACAAATCGCCAGTTGCTTGTCCATATTTTCTTTAATCAGTTGCATGGGAATATGGCCAGGTCCTTCGATAATGGTCTGCACATCGTATTCCCACGCTATTTTTACAAGCTCGCCGAGGGTTTCTAATTCAGCAAACTGAGCCTCATCATTAGCATCAGCAATACAGCCTGGGCGCATGCCATCACCTAAAGACAGTGACACATCATAGGCCGCACAGATTTGACAGATTTCACGAAAGTGGCGATACAAGAAGCTCTCTTTATGATGAAATAAACACCATTTGGCCATGATAGAACCACCACGGGACACTATGCCCGTAAGGCGTTTGGCGGTCATGGGTACGTAGCGCAGCAACACGCCAGCGTGGATAGTAAAATAATCTACGCCTTGCTCAGCTTGCTCAATTAGCGTGTCGCGAAATACTTCCCAGGTTAAGTCTTCGGCCACACCATTTACTTTTTCTAAGGCTTGATATATGGGTACCGTACCAATAGGCACAGGGGAGTTGCGAATAATCCATTCGCGGGTTTCATGAATATAACGCCCAGTCGACAAGTCCATTACCGTATCGGCGCCCCAGCGTGTTGACCATACTAGCTTTTCGACTTCTTCTTCAATTGACGATGTAACCGCTGAGTTACCAATATTGGCGTTGACCTTCACCAAAAAGTTTCGACCAATGATCATGGGCTCGGCCTCAGGGTGGTTAATATTCAGCGGAATAATCGCTCGTCCACGGGCCACTTCGTTACGTACAAATTCCGCGGTAATGGGCTTGCCAATATTGGCACCAAAGGCATTGCCAGGCGCCTTTTGCGTTAATACGCCGTCACCTACGTGCTCGCGGGCCATGTTTTCACGCAGAGCAATGTACTCCATTTCTGGTGTAATCATACCGGCTCTGGCGTAATGCATTTGGGTAACGCATTTACCTTGTTTAGCTTTAAGAGGTGTTTGTAAGGCATCAAACCTGAGATGATCAAGGCCATCGTCAGCAAGGCGCTGTTGGGTATAGTGTGAACTGACTTGGTTAAGTTGTTCTACGTCACCTCTTGCCAGTATCCATGCCTGACGGAGTTTGCTTAAGCCCTGGTGCACGTTAATTTCTGCATCTGGATCGGAATAGGGGCCTGCGCAGTCATACACCATAATGTCGGGATTTGACTCGGTGATTGGGGAATCTTCAGTGCCCCCGAGAAAAGTATCTGCTTGACTAATAGCGCGCATGCCCACTTTGATATTGTGCACAGAGCCTGACAAATACACTTTTTTAGAATTGGGGTGTAATAAGGGTTTTAAATTTTCAATAAATTGTTGTGCCTGGGCACGGGTTTGACGACGATTTGACATTAGCAATCTCACTTGTAGTTAAAAAGAAAGTTGCTTGTCTGGAGAAGTATTGTGTTGAAAAGCACTAACAACGCTTTATTTTCAGCCGCTTGATGTGGCACAAAAATACAGTTGTTAGCAAAATGATGAAAACCAATTAGATTCACTTTCATGAACAATTAGCGCTATCACGCTTGTTTCCTTCGCGAGTACTAACTCGATCAGGTTCAACGGATCCCGAATTAACGGTCTCAGCCCTTAGGCACTCCGACAAGAGCTTTTAGTATAAACATAAGAGGAAATTAGCCACAAGTGATTTGTTGATGAGGAGTAAGTCGATCTGATTAGTGCTTTATCGATCAAATTGCTTTTAAACGGGCGCATAAATCAGTACACTATGCGACCTTTTTTCAATAAACATTTAACGGAAATCATCATGGCTCGCGTAACAGTTGAAGATGCTGTAGATAAAATTGGCAATCGATTTGATTTAGTTTTGGTGGCAGCTCGCCGTGCTCGTCAAATAGCTATTGAAGGAAAAGATCCTTTAGTATCAAGAGGCACTGACAAGCCAACCGTAATTGCATTACGTGAAATTGAGCAAGGTTTAGTTAACGCTAAAACCCTTGAAGAGCAAAGCATTCGTGATCAACATGAACAAGATCGTGTTGAATTCGCATCAGTTGCAAACATCCTTTCTGAGCATTAATTCTATTTTTTTATAGCAAGGCTAAACATTCTCTGTGTTTAGCCGTTGGCTTGTAAACAAAATCCCCGTATTCTTGCTGTATTCATCACTGACTAAAAGCGTAATTTGTGTATTTGTTTGAGGGCTTAAAACAAAAACTTGAGAGCTATCTGCCACCCGATAGGGTTGCGGACATTCAACGTGCGTTTTTATTAGCACGTGATGCACATAGCGGGCAAATGCGTTCAAGTGGCGATCCTTACATTACGCACCCTGTTGCAGTGGCCGGTATATTGGCTGACATGCGCCTTGATTACGAAACCTTGATGGCAGCGTTATTACACGATGTTATTGAAGACACGCATCACGACAAAGACGACTTAAGTGCCCAGTTTGGTCAAACTGTGGGTGAACTGGTTGAGGGTGTCAGTAAGTTAGATAAAATTCAGTTTAGTAGTACCCAAGAAGCTCAGGCTGAGAACTTCCGAAAAATGATCATGGCCATGGTCAAAGATATTCGCGTTATTTTGATTAAGTTGGCTGATCGCACGCACAATATGCGGACCTTGGGTTCATTACGTCCAGATAAACGCCGCCGCATAGCGCGCGAAACTCTTGAAATTTATGCCCCGATTGCACATCGCCTAGGTATTCACGAAATTAAAAATGAGCTTGAAGACTTAGGTTTTCAAGCCATGTATCCACTGCGTTACCGAGCGTTAAAAGGGGCCGTAAAACAAGCCCGTGGTAACCGCAAAGAAGTGATTGAAAACACGCGCAAAGAAGTCGAATCGCGACTCGCCGCTGCGGGCATTGAAGCCACAACCAGTGGCCGCGAAAAACACTTGTATTCTATTTATCGCAAAATGAAGAACAAAGAATTGATGTTCAACGAAGTGATGGATATCTATGCCTTTAGAGTGGTTGTAGAAAGTGTTGATCATTGTTATCGCGCGCTGGGGGCGATGCATGGTTTGTATAAACCCATCGAAAGTCGTTTTAAAGATTATATTGCGATTCCGCGAACGAATGGCTACCAGTCTTTACATACCTCGTTGATTGGTCCGCACGGTATTCCGGTCGAAATACAAATTCGTACCCTGGCCATGGATCAAATGGCAGATAAAGGAGTCGCGGCCCATTGGCTGTACAAAGATTCTGATGACGTAAATGATACCACCGCACAGGTAAGAGCCCGTAAGTGGATGCAGTCGTTAATTGAATTACAGCAAAGCGCGAGTTCTTCGTTTGAGTTTATTGAAAACGTCAAAACGGATTTGTTTCCCGACGAGATTTATGTTTTCACTCCAGACGGCCGTATTATCGAATTGCCTATGGGCGCTACTGCAGTTGATTTTGCTTATGCAGTGCATACCGATGTGGGTAACTCGTGTGTTGGTGTAAAAGTAGAGAGACGTACTTTTTCCTTAAGTAAGCCACTAGAAAATGGGCAAACGGTTGAGATTATTACTTCACCGCGAGCTAAACCGAACGCGAATTGGTTAAATTTTGTGGTCAGTGCGAGAGCACGGGCACATATTCGTCATTATTTGAAAAATCAGCGCTCAGAAGAAGCGGTAATAATGGGTAATCGCCTTCTTCGTCATGCACTAGGCACGGTAAAATTAGATGAGATCCCACAAGCCGATATCAATCGTGTCGTTTCAGAAACCAAACATGATAATTTTGATGCACTACTCGCCGATATCGGTTTAGGCAACGAACTCAGTATTATTGTTGCGCGTCGTTTATTGGGTGACTCACAACATTTATCTGACAAACAATTAAAGGTGGCAATCAGAGGTACTGAAGGGTTACTGGTTTCTTATTCCCGCTGTTGTCACCCTATTCCTGGTGATGAAATCGTGGCCATACTCAGTCCTGGCAAAGGCATGGTTATTCATCAGCACGGCTGCAGTAATATTCGTAAATTAAGCCGCGAAGAGCCACATCGTGTATTGGTGATGCAATGGGACAGCAATGTAAGTGGTGAATTTAATGCAGCACTGCGTATTGAACTGGTTAATCATCAAGGCACTTTAGCTACACTTACGAATACGGTTGCCAGCTGTGGTTCGAACATCATCAGCCTGCAAACCGAAGAAAAAGAAAGCAATATCTATTACATCGATATCGAGCTAACAACGAAAAACCGAGTGCAATTGGCCAATGTCATGCGCAAAATTCGGATCATGCCAGAAGTCCAACGCGTATCGCGACATAGTCAAAGTAGACACTCCAAGTCGACGAACGTCTAACTAATAAAGAAGGGTTAACATGTCTAAGTCTGTAATTCACACTGATCAGGCACCACAAGCTATTGGTACCTACAGTCAAGCTATTAAATGTGGCACTACCGTTTATTTATCGGGCCAAATTCCTCTAGTTGCTGAAACCATGGAGATGGTGTCAGAAGATTTTGCTGAACAAGCACACCAAGTATTTAAAAATATCACCGCTGTATGTGAAGCAGCTGGTGGCTCTACTGCCGATTTAGCTAAGGTGAATATTTACTTAACTGACCTGGGTAAATTTGCGACAGTGAACGAGATCATGAGCCAATACATTAAGCAACCTTACCCTGCACGTGCTGCAGTGCAAGTGAGTGCCTTACCTCGTGGAGCTCAAATTGAAATAGACGGTGTGATGGAATTACCTGAGTAAGGGAATATGCCTATCCGTTCTAAAAGTAACGAAGCGGCCTACACTACTATGTCAGCCGAACGTTACCAACGCATATCAAGCTTTGTTGACTTGCGCCAAGCAGACTTAACTGTCTGCTTGGAACAAGTGCATAAACCTCATAATGTATCTGCGGTGCTTCGTAGCTGTGACGCCGTAGGCATTCATACAGTGCATGCGGTATCTCGTGAAGAACATTTGATGCGCAAAGATACGGCCATGGGCGCCGAAGATTGGGTATTTACCCAGCGTCATAGCACCATTGAAAACGCCGTTGAATATTTTCATCAGCAAGATATGCAAGTGTTAGTCACCCATTTAGCCGAGGATGCGGTTGATTTTCGGGATATTGATTACACCAAACCCACTGCAATATTACTCGGCCAAGAAAAGTTTGGCGCGACACCACAAGCCGTTGCGTTGGCAGACAAAAAAGTCATCATTCCCATGGTTGGCATGGTGCAATCACTGAATGTTTCTGTTGCTGCAGCCTTAATCCTTTACGAAGCCCAGCGTCAACGTCAACAAGCAGGAATGTATAACAAGGCGCAATTAAGTTATGAGCAACGCCAGTTATTGCTGTTCAAAGGCGGCTTTCCGCGCCTGTATGCCTTGTGTGAACGTAAGGGGATCAGTCATCCACCGATTGATGCCGCGGGTAAAATTGTGGCCGACCCTAGCTGGTGGCAACAAGTACAATTTACCCCCAGTCGTTAGCCTTTTCATTTCAATACTACGCCTTTCACCTGCGCAAAAATCACTCTAATCTTTTTTGTTTGTTATCACGTATAGTGTGGCTACGTCTTCTTGGTTTTCTTTTTAATGTTATTTAAGTATCTGAATTTTATTAATATTTCTTAATATAATTTTTGATCAAAGTGCTGCTTTGCACGGTATCAATGGAGTGTTAATTAATGCGCTAAGCCACTCTTTAAAATGGCTTACTGCGTCGTAAAAGCAACATGAATTATCTACATAAATTAAGGAAAAATATGAAAAGCACTCTATTAAAATTTATCTCTGCAAGCGTAGTATCACTGTCACTAATAGCTGCACCTGCTATAGCAGGTCATCATGACGAAGCTAAAATGGATATCGTCGAAACCGCAGCGAGTAATTCCTCTTTTACAACTCTAGTTGCAGCTGTTAAAGCCGCTGGTTTGGTTGATACCTTGCAAGGTGCTGGACCTTTTACGGTATTTGCTCCTACTAATGAAGCGTTTGCAAAACTGCCTGCCGGAACAGTAGAAGAGCTGTTAAAGCCAGAAAACAAAGACAAGTTAGTTGCCGTGTTAACTTACCATGTTGTTGCTGGCGAAGTGTACGCCAAAGATGTGGTGAAATTAACACAGGCTAAAACAGTACAAGGCGGCACTGTCATGATTAAAGCCAGCGACGCTGGAGTCATGCTCAACAATGCCAATGTAGTACAAACTGACTTAAAAACTAAAAACGGTGTGATACACGTTATCGATACCGTTTTATTGCCTTAGGCAATATCCATTAGCATGAGGCCATCTTAGATGGCCTTTTTTATATTTATCTATTGGTTTTATGCAATACAGACTGGAGCCAGTTGACCTTTGGGGTATGTTTTTGCAGCGAGTTGTACAGTATTTAAACAATGAAGCACGAATGTGATGTAGTTGTTCTACTTGAATGGGTGATGAAATGGTAGAAATGTAGCACAAACGCTTTTTACTCTTTGTGACTGATTTTTGACTTGTCCCGCAACAGAGTTTCACTAGGCCTACAAATCGAGGCCGCGCTTAAAAAGCGTGTAGATTGAACAAAATTTATACCACAAAGTTTAACAGGCCCTAAACAAGACTTATCGATGAAAGTATTTTGCTTTGGCCTAGGTCTACCACAGTGAATCTTATTTTTTATTGAGGAATCCATGAAATATTCACTACTTGTTTTAATTTTTGTTGTATGCACAAGCTTATTGACACAAGCAGCGAGTGCTTTTGATCGCACTCAAATAGCTGATGTTGCTGATGACGTTAGCCCATTATTAATCGGCCAAAGTGTGCCTAATAGTACGCTTTTAACGGTTGATGGGGCGCCAGTGAGTTTAAAAGCACTGACCTTAGAAAAACCGTCTGTTATCATTTTTTATCGTGGTGGATGGTGCCCTTACTGTAATCGTCAGTTAGCGGGCCTAAAGGATATCGAAGAGCAATTAGATGCTTTAGGTTATCAAATTATTGCCGTATCACCTGAAACCCCTGCTCAATTACAAGCCCAAAAATTACAAGAAAAATTTACTGTGCGCTTGTTGTCAGATGCCAGCTTAGACACGATCAAAGGTTTTGGTATTGCTTTTTATGTTGATGATCAAACTACCAGTAAATATAAAACCAGCTGGGATATCGACTTAAATCAACAAGATAAAAGCGGCAAGGCAGTGCTACCCGCACCCGCAGTATTTATTCTCGATACTAAAGGAAAAGTGAAGTTTAGCTTTGTTAACCCTGACTTTAAAGAACGTTTATCGCCAGAATTTCTGCTATCTGCTGCGCAATTACTGCAATAACGTTCCAGTCATTCAACTCAGAAAAACATCAGTATTCAAGTAATGCTTAAGCTCAATCTATTCGGTTGAGCTATTTTCTGGGTTTTTCCTTTTCAATGGATGCCAAATATCCGGTAAGCCTTTTGTCGCATTTGTTGTATTATGCCGTTCAAATTGTCACATAATTGCGTTTATTAGCGCCCGGTTTAACAAGGAATTCATGCGCGGCCTAGCCTTTACACTGGTCTCTGAGCTAAAAGGCGTTGGAGCCAAAGTAGCAGAAAATTTAGCTAAACTGGGCATCGTTAATGTGCAGGACTTATTGTTTCACCTGCCGCATCGCTACGAAGACCGCACCCGTATCTATCCTATTGTCGATTTACAGCCGCACTTATCTACCAATGTGCAAGGCGAAATCATGTCTTGTGATGTGCAGTTTGGTCGTAAGCGCATGTTAATTGTCAGAGTCAGTGACGGTACCGGTACCTTGACCTTACGTTTCTTTCATTTCAGTGCGGCGCAAAAAAATAACTTAGAAGTGGGAAAAACAGTACGTTGCTTTGGTGAAGTTAAAGCAGGCAAGTTTGGTTTTGAGATCATGCATCCTGAATACAAACTGGTAAATTTAGATAATCCCTCCCCAGTTCAAGAATCGCTCACACCGGTTTACCCTGCCACAGATGGCATCAAGCAAATTACCCTGCGAAACCTAACAGAGCAGGCTTTAAACCTAGTGCATAAAGGGGGCTTGGCTGAATTGCTACCCGATGGCTTGTATCAACAACAAATACGCTTAGTTGACGCCTTGCAGCTGGTGCACCGTCCGCCACCTGACGTCACGCTTACTTTGTTAGAGCAGGGTAAGCATCCAGCCCAGCAGCGCTTGATCATGGAAGAGCTGCTTGCTCATCATCTGAGTGTTTTGCAAGTAAGGGCGCAAAGTCAGCAGCATCAAAGTTATATGATTAAACCCAGTAAGGCACTGCTTCAACAGTTTTTAAGCAACTTACCTTTTTCGCCTACGAATGCACAAAGCCGAGTATTAAAGGATATTCAGCAAGACATGCAAATTAATCGGCCCATGATGCGTTTAGTGCAAGGTGACGTGGGCTCAGGTAAAACCCTAGTCGCCGTGATGGCGGCCTTATCTGCCATTGATGCGGGGTATCAGGTAGCGTTAATGGCTCCCACTGAATTATTAGCTGAGCAACACGCGAATAACTTCAAGTCATGGTTAGCACCACTCGGTATTGAAGTAGGCTGGTTGGCAGGCAAGATGAAGGCAAAATCCCGTGAGCAAGCACTTACTGCTTTGCAATCAGGCGATATTCAGATGCTGGTTGGCACTCATGCCATTTTTCAAGAACATGTGCACTTTGCTAATTTGGCGCTGGTGATTGTGGATGAACAACACCGTTTTGGGGTTCAGCAGCGTTTAGCGCTAAGAGAAAAAGGCGAGTCTCAAGGCAGATTTCCCCATCAGTTAATTATGACGGCTACGCCTATTCCACGAACTTTAGCCATGACTGCCTACGCAGATTTAGACACCTCAATTATTGACGAACTGCCACCCGGTCGTACGCCAGTTAAAACGGTGGTGTTACCCGATACTCGTCGTGATGAAGTGATCCTCAGGGTGCGCAATGCCGCTGTTGAGCAGCATCGTCAAATTTATTGGGTGTGTACTTTGATTGAAGAGTCAGAGTTTTTACAAAGCCAAGCGGCTGAAGACACCGCCGTCATTTTAACGACCCTTTTGCCAGAACTTAAAGTGGGTTTAGTCCATGGCCGTTTAAAAGCAGCTGAAAAACAAGCCATCATGGCGGAGTTTAAAGCCGGTAATCTTGATTTATTAGTAGCCACTACGGTGATTGAAGTCGGGGTAGATGTGCCCAATGCCAGTTTAATGATCATTGAAAACCCAGAGCGCCTAGGTTTAGCGCAGTTGCACCAACTTCGAGGTCGTGTAGGGCGTGGTTCGGTAGAAAGCCATTGTGTGCTGATGTATCAAAGCCCTTTGTCAAAAACTGCCAGTAAGCGCTTATCGGTATTGCGTGAGTCAAATGATGGTTTTTATATCGCCCAACAAGATCTTGAAATACGAGGGCCGGGCGAGCTACTTGGCACCAAACAAACCGGTTTGGCCGATTTAAAAATTGCCGATTTAATCCGTGATGCTGAGTTGATACCGCAAGTTCAAAATATGGCGCAGCACCTTTGGCAACATTACCCAGCCAACGCCCAAGGAATTATCAACCGTTGGCTCGCTCATAAAGCACACTTTGGTCATGCCTAATATGTCACAAACTACTGATTGTATTCCCGTTACGGTGGCGGAACATGCCACTGAAATCCTCCGGATCAAGGCGCAACAAACCGCTCAACAATGGGGCTTACCCTTTGTTGAAATGAGCCATCAAGGTTTGGTGTTAGTACAAAGCGAAACCCATTTGGGCCTCAAGCAACTAGACGAGCCTAAAGTAGGGGAAGTGCTAGTCGATTTTGCGTCCGAGGCATTAACGTTTCGCCGTTTACATGGCGGCGGTAAAAAAGAGGCGATTGCCAAAGCGGTGGGCTTAAAAGGACAAACCGCTTTGAGTGTACTAGATGCGACAGCAGGCTTAGGTCGTGACGCTTTTGTTCTGGCGAGTCTTGGTTGTAAGATGCAACTCATTGAGCGCTCACCTGCCGTGGCTGCACTATTGGCTGATGGTTTACAACGGGCTGGTGAACATGCTGAACTGGCTGGCTGGTTGCCACAACGAATGAGCCTACAACATGGTATTGCGGTTAATATCATGGCAAATTGGCAAGGTGAGCGTCCTGATGTGGTGTATCTTGACCCGATGTTCCCGCATCGCAAAAAATCAGCAGCAGTAAAAAAGGAAATGCGTTTATTTCAGCAATTACTCGGCCCTGATGAAGATGCTGATGCTTTACTTGCACCCGCCTTAGCCTTAGCTAAAAAACGCGTCGTGGTTAAACGTCCCGCCGGCGCACCGTATTTAGCTGACAAAAAACCGCAGCTTGAATTACAAGGCAAAGCTAACCGCTTTGATATTTATCTGAGTCTCACAATCAAGGAAGCGGGTTTATGATGATAAGCAATATTAACCTACTAATTACTGACTATGATCGCGCTATCGATTTTTATGTGAACAAGCTGGGTTTTACCTTGTTGTGTGATGTGGCAATTAATGAAGAGCAGCGTTGGGTACGTGTTGCACCAGCGACACGCGCTGAATCAAGTAGCGCTTTGGTTTTATGTAAAGCCAATCCGCAGCAAAAGCAACTTGTAGGTAAGCAAGGGGGGGATGGCGTATTCCTTTTTTTGCAAAGCGATGATTTTTGGCGAGATTATCAGCGAATGCAAGCGGCAGGCGTGGCGTTTTTAGAGCAGCCACGAGAGGAAATTTATGCCACAGTAGTGATATTTCGTGATTGTGAAGGCAATAAATGGGATTTATTACAAGCTAAAAATTAATGAAGGAAAAAGGAGAGAATTATGATTAAAGTCGGAGATAGCTTACCTGAAGTCACGTTTAGTTTACGTAAGAATGGTATTAACTCAAACCCTACAACGGCAGATATTTTCAGTGGTAAAAAAGTCGTGATGTTTGCTGTACCTGGAGCATTTACTCCAACCTGTTCAGAAGCACACTTACCCGGTTATGTGACTTTGTTTGATGAATTTAACGCGAAAGGCATAGATAAAGTTGTGTGCACTTCAGTGAACGATGCGTTTGTAATGACCGCTTGGGGCGATTTACATAATGCTGAACATTTAATTATGTTGGCTGATGGCGGGGCAGATTTTGCCAAGGCAGTGGGTCTTGCCAAAGAAACCGGTACTTTTGGTGGCACGCGTTCAGTGCGATATGCCATGTTAGTAGAAGATGGTGTGGTTAAAATCCTTAACGTTGAAGCCCCTGGAAAATTTGACGTCAGTGATGCAGAAAGTATGTTGGCACTCATGTAATTGGTTTAAGATATACGATTGCCACTGTTACAGTGGCAATCGACCGCTATTTACTAAGCCAATCAATAATCCAGCAAAACCCATGCCTATACCCAGCACCATGCCCCAGAGGCCACAAAAGCGTTGGATCTTTCTACTGCGCAATTCTTTTGGATCAAGGCTTGGAACTGAATAAATCTCGATTTCAATTAACCTATGCATTCTTCTCACTAAGACAATAACCCCAGCAGCAAATAGCGAATAAGCACAGACAGGTGCCCACCATCCTGCAGTTAACTCATAAGCTAGAGTGAGCAATATGCCACCAAAAAGAATCCAGACAGTCATATGTTTACGGTAGTGTAGAACCTGTTGTTTGGCTTCCTCGCGACTTATTTTTTTAAGTAACAGTACCGTACTGAGGCGGATGGCAATGATACCAAAAAGTGCCCCGAACATTGAGCCGCCGAGTAAGGCAGCAAATTTAGCCAAAAAGCCTGATTTACCGCTCGCCGCACTGCCAGCTAGGGTGGCGGCAGCTACTGGGCTGCTGGTAGTGAGCGCGCCCAAAACTAAACTACTCAATCCAATGGTTGGCGCAGTAGACAACAATAAACGGCCATGTTTAGCCAATATCTGTTCTTGTAGTAATTTTCTGACTCGCGACAGCTTCTGCCTAATATTGGCTTCGCTTTGTTCTAATAATCGGGCGACTTGCTGGCTTGATTGGTCTTCACGGTAATATAGCAACACAATTTCGCGACTTTCTTCAGGTAGTTGCTGTATAAAATCACGGACAATGGCACTTTGTTGGTCGCGTTCAAGGGCGACATCTAACGTTTCTTCAGGGTCGCAAAATTGTGATAGCAACAAGTCCGCCTGCACACTGTCTAGTTTTTGTTTTACTTTGTTGTCACGTAAAAAGTTTAAAGCTTTGTAGCGCGTCATTTGGCGTAACCAAGGCAATATGCTTTTGCTGTTTTGCAAACTATCCAATTGTTGCCAAGCGCCAATGTAGACTTGCTGCGCCACGTCTTCACTGCTGTCTAAATCTTTCACAATTGACAAAGCAATGCTGCTGACCATCCTACTTGTTTGTTGAATTAGGCGTGAAAAAGCCTGTTTATCACCTTGCTGAGCCATTTCTACGTCGGCGAATAGTGTGTCATTTAGGTTAGAACTGATGCTCATAATGTTGCTCCTAAAAACTCACGTATTTGTGCATTCAGCCATTGTGGGTCATCAAACATAATAAAGTGACGTGACTGAGTATTCATTTTAAGTTTGGCCTTAGGCAGCGCCGCTAATTGCTCTTGATAAAGTTGCTCAGCTGCTGCTTGTTGCGCCTTATTATCAAAACCACCAGAGGCACCTAGCAACATTGTCGGTGCTTTTATGTTGGCAATATCTTGGCGTAAATCCGTGCTTAACAGCGTGTAAATGGCTTCACCTACTGTTGTTGGGTCAGACGTCGCTATCATAGCCATGACCTTGGCTTGCGCTTCTGCGCTGGTCGCTTGAATAGCCAAACCGTAACGACTTTGCGCGCTGAGTTGCTGCTGGGACATTAACTGATACATGTCTCTATACTGTGTTGCTTGTGCAGCCAAACTTGTCACCGTTGATGTATTGCTATGGGTAAATACTGGGCCAATATAGGGTAGGCCGTCAATGGAGATCACCGCGCCAATACTATCGGGTTGGCTACTCGCTAACCAAAACGCCATAAAACCCCCCAAGCTATGGCCTATCACAGCTGGATTTTGTAACTTGTTTTGCTCAATATAGCTGAGCAGTTGCGTTTTAACGTCATGCAAGGAGGGTCGCTCAATGGCAGGTGTTTTGCCAAAGCCCGCTAGGTTTACTAAGTGCAGTTGATAATGCTTGGCTAACGCTGTACTTAAACCTTGCCAAACGCGTGCATCTGACATTAACCCCGGGATCAATATCACCGGTTTACCTTGGCCTACCACCCTCACCGTAAATTGATTCTTGGACCTTTCTTCAGCAAACACGAGGCCATTAGCCAATAGCTGAAAAACGATTGAGGCGATAAATATTGTCGTGAATATAAGCTTAAATTTGAACGATCTGCGGATACATATAGTTTGCAGTAGGGTTTTCATCTCTAGGTCTTCCTTTAACGTTGTAGAGTGGGTACAAAGTAAAGGCACGACGACTAAAGAATGTGTGACAAAAATTTTGTAAAAAACTAAAAATTGCTGGTACAGCGAATTAGCCGGTTAACATCACCAACTACTTAGGTTTAAGGTAGTTATCCAGCCAATTGATTGTCAGCTCAATCAGCTCTGACCTATTTTTATCTAAGCCATGATTACCGCCAGCAAAAATAACCAATTTATGCGGGTAAGCTTGTTCACTCAACACTGCGGCCAACATAAGTGATTGTTCAACATTCACGCGCTCATCTTCTGAGCCATGCACCAATAAAATTGGCATATCAGCTGGTAGCCTATCGACCCATTTTATTACTGAGCGTTGGGCTAGCTGGTTAGCTCTGTCGCTTTGAAAATCCGGTATTCTGGCCTGATAAACTCGCTCCATTTCAGGGCGTATTGCTAAGGCTTTTTCTGCATCTGCGTTACCGGCAATGGCCACTATCGTCTTAACATTTTTTAATTTTTTTGCCGCTAGATAAGATTGCATAACACCACGGCTCCAGCCAACCAATGCAATGTTAGCGCTATCAACATTTGGTATAGATTCGGCTAATGTAACGAGCGCGATAACATCGTTTACATCATTGCCACCAAACTCATCGTTACCATTATTTTGAATAAAACGCGTACTGGCACCACGATATTGACTGCCAATCACCACATAACCGTGCGTTGCAATGTCGGCAATAAAGTCCATCTTTTTATTAAAACCCACGTACCCAAAGTCAGCGTTACCGCCTCGGTTAAAAATCACAAGTGGTAACTTTTTATTATCATGCTGTTTAGGTTTAAGGTAGTAACCTTCGATGGTTAAACCGTCAACCTGATACGTGAAATCGACACATTCCAATGTGTCTTTTCGCTCATTGAATTTACTTTTTGGAAAGTATGCTAAGAATCGCTCTTTGTTAAAATTCTTTTTTGTAGCTGAATAAGCGAACCAACTTTCGTGACTCTCAAATGATCCTCTGAAACAGCTTCTGGAATCGTTTATCCCATCATTAGCGTGGCAAAATATGCTTATTAAAGTCAGATAGAAAAAGACTAAAAATAGCTTCATGCAACATTCCTTTTGAATATGACTTCTGCTTACACCGAAGCATAAAACCGGCTTTACTTTAAGTATTTAAATTAACCGACTGTGTTATTTTATAAAAGTCATTAGTAAGTGCGCCTTCGTTTACTTACTGTATTTATAGTAAGGATAACTTGGTATTAAGCAAAGCAATGATGCTTATAGAAGTTCCGAAACTTAAAAGTGGTTAATTTTTCTAGAAGGAGATACCAGTTTTTATGAATGGAATGACCGGTTTTTATCACTTATTATCATCCCTACTTCTGCCATTGTCTCGACAGTCTATGTTGCAGTAAACAATGTATACCACATTGGTGAAAAACAGATTAAATGTGCTGACAAAACCTGATTGAATGCAGTGGGTCCAACACGTGAAAATATTTTTCTAAATCACTTGTGCCGTACATCAGTTAACTCCATATCTCAGGAATCAACTAAGGAGTAAATATGTTCAGAATTCTGTTGTTTCTCGCCACTAACATTGCTGTGATGGCACTGATTAGTTTGGTGTTTAGTTTATTTGGATTTCAGGGCTTGTTAGCGCAAAACGGCGTTGATTTAGACTTGCAAGCCTTGTTGGTTTATTCGGCAGTCATCGGTTTTAGTGGCTCGATTATTTCTTTGTTGCTGTCTAAGTTCATGGCCAAACGCACTATGGGTGTTCATGTCATTAAACAGGCCAGCAATGAAACTGAAAGGTGGTTGGTGCAAACGGTAAAATTACAGGCAGAGCGTGCCAATATTGGTATGCCAGAGGTGGGTATTTTTGATCATGCCAGCCCTAACGCCTTTGCCACTGGCTGGAATAAAAATGATGCCTTGGTTGCAGTGAGCACAGGCTTGTTGCACAACATGTCAAAAAATGAAATTGAAGCGGTGTTAGCTCATGAAGTGAGCCACGTAGCGAATGGCGATATGGTGACCTTAACCCTCATCCAAGGTGTGGTAAATACCTTCGTGGTGTTTTTGTCTCGCGTGATTGGTCATGTGGTTGACCGCGTGGTGTTTAAAGTTGAACGAGGCCATGGCCCCGCGTTTTGGATTGTGTCTATCGTGGCACAAATTATATTGGGTATTTTTGCCTCAATGATTGTGATGTGGTTCTCTCGCTATCGTGAGTTTCGCGCTGACGCAGGCGGTGCCAAGCTAGCGGGTCGTAACAACATGATTGCTGCGTTACAACGGCTCAAACAAAATCAAGATGCGCCCCCTTTACCAGATGAAATGGCCGCCTTTGCAATTAGCGCGGGTAAGGTACAAAAACTGTTTTCTAGTCACCCACCGCTTGATGAGCGAATTAAGCAGCTCCAGCAGGGTTAATCGTTTTTCAATAAAAACTAGGGCGTAGAAACTGACTTCTCGCCCTAGTGATGATGCCGTTAGGCCAAACACAAGTTGGAGGCTAAGGCTGCTCTGGCTGCTTGGGTTGAGTCTACTAACTGCTGTCTTACTTCTTGTGCTGTAGTGCAGTATGCTGAAAAAGGGAGATAGTAATTATGCGTGTCGGCGCGAATATGAGCCCCTTCTTGGAAGCTTGAAACCATCATCACCGAACTGGCTTTATAGTTAAATTGATGGGCGATTATAGCGCGCATCGCATCCTGATGATCCTCATTCATATGAGCCACAATACCGTGGCTGATTTGCTGCCAATTTGTGCTTGTTATTAGCCAATCTTCTTTGCTTATCCAAAATATCTGACCGAAGCCACCAATGAAGCGCACCCTTTGCACGTCGATTTGGTAAAGCTGAAAGTCATGGGTTTGTTTGTAGCTCTGTGATTGCGGGAAAAGTGCTAAATATTGCACCATCAACTCGTCACTATCTACTGGCTTGGCGTCGCCTAATAGGGTGACTCGACCTGCAGCTTGAGAATCATCTTCTAGCGCATCAAATAGGGTCATAGACACTTTAGCATCTGCTTTAATATTGCGAGTATGCTGGGCTATTTGACTGATGTAGATAATGATATTGCCCTCGTTCGTCATAAAATAAGGCACTATTGAGCCAAAGGGATAGCCCGGTAGCGACACAGAAAGTGTACTGAGCACCCCCGAATGTTGCTGGCGAACAAGGGTTTTAGCATTAAAAATATGATGTTGGTTCTTCATTTCTTATCCTATAAAAATCAATGGGTAATGTAAGGAGCTGCGCCAGTTTGAGTTATCAGTCTTGGGGTGATGCCAAAACACTGCCTCAAATTTTCGCTGGTAATCACTTGAGCGACGCTGCCTGACGCCAAGCAACGTCCGTTTGCCAGCAACATGACTTCCTTTGCGTATGGCAGCACTAAATTGATGTCATGGCTTACGCAAATAACGGCCAAGCCTTGCTGACAAAAGGAATGCACAAGGTCCATCATGGCTTTTTGAAAACGAAAATCGAGGGCTGAGGTGGGCTCATCCAACAACAATAATTTATCCTTGTAGTTGGTGATTTTTTCGTTTTGTTGTGGCACTAATTGAATTAAAGCTTTGGCGATAAACACCCGTTGGCGCTCACCGCCTGACAAGGTTCGAATATCTCTCCCAAAGAGATGGCTGATACTGAGCATTTCTGCTATTTCACATATAACAGCACTACTTTGTTGTTGGCTTTCAAGCTGATTTGCACGGCCTAATTGCAGAACCTCTTCGGTTAGAAAAGCAAATTGCAGTTGGCTATGTTGATTGACATAGGCCCGGAACTTCGCCAATTGTTTGATGTGCCATTGATGTAAATGCACCCCATTAAAGAGAAGTGTGCCGCGATAGTGCTTATGTAAACCAGCAATACAACTTAATAAAGTGGATTTTCCACAGCCATTTTCGCCAATCACAGCAACAAAATCACCGCTTTGAACGTGCAATGATAGATCCTCTAATAAGTGAGTATTTCCGTGATGTAAAGAGAGGTTTTCGAGTTTAAGCATAGACACCTCTCGACTTGTTTCTCGTTAATAAATACAAGAAAAAAGGTGCTCCAATAGCAGATGTGACGATACCAATGGGTATCTCTATTGGCGCAAATAACGCGCGTGAAATAGTGTCAGCAACCAACATTAGGATGGCGCCCAATGCGCCGCAGGCAGGCATTAAGTATTTATGGTCTGCGCTAAATAAGGAGCGCGCAATATGCGGTACAACTAAGCCAACAAATCCGATTATACCGCACAATGCCGTGGCTAAGGCCACTGAAAATGCCACAAGCCACAAGACTAAGCGCTTGTATTTACTGACATTTAGACCCATACACTGTGCCTCGTTTTCACCTAAGGCTAGCATATTAAGTGCTTGGCGCAGGTGCAAAAACAGATAACATACAGGGAGGAAAAATGCGCCTACAAAGACGACTTTAGACCAGTTTATGCCACCAAGGCTGCCCATGGTCCAGTAGGTGATTTGACGCAGCGCATCATCATTGGCCATATAGCTGATGGCACCAATATGGGTAGTGGCCACGGCATTAACAGCAACGCCTGCTAAAATTAAAGTGGAAATGGCCATGCCAGCGGGGCTTCGTGCAATCACGATGACCAACCATACGGCAAGTAGCGCACCGAGAAAAGCTGCCAACGCAACCAGATAATAGCCACTGAAAACAATATCAGGAAAGTGATTAGTCACTGCTAATACACTGGCCGCCGCCGCCGCGGCCCCAGCAGAGATACCAATTAAGCCAGGGTCTGCCAAAGGATTTCTTACCAAACCCTGCATAGCACAGCCAGACATGGCTAATAAGGCACCCACCAACATGGCCATTATCATTCGCGGTGCGCGCAATTCGGCAAAGATATACCATTGAATTGTTTGCTCTTGACTAAGGGCTTGTTGGTGAAATTTTTGTAGCACAATATCCATCAAGACCGATACAGACTGCTGAACACTGCCAGTTTGTATGCCGACAAGTAACATGCAAAAGCCCAGCAAGGTGGCGATTAACAGGCTTTTTACTTGCTTCTGTCGGCGCTTTTGCAAAATCAACTGTAATTGCTGTGTTGGTATGGTCAGCATCTTAGTCGACCTGTTTTTCTATCAAGGCAGCTTTGGCAATTATGGCTTGTAGCGCCTCTGGATACCTAGGTGATAAACCCAGCGCACTGCTACTTTCCATGGTGGTAATGTTGCAGTTTTTGCCGGCCTTTGTCGCTTTTAAGGCGGGGTGTTGGCACAAAGCCAATCTAGCTTGCTCACTATAAACATTGTGGCTGGCAACAAAAATTAAGTCAGGGTCAGCCCGTAAAATAGACTCATTATCCATCACCTTATAGTCTTGCATATTAGCCGCAGCATTCACAATGCCGGCATCATCAAATAAGGCCTGGGGAACCGTATTGCCACCTGCTACGGTTAGCCCCCTTTCACTTGTGGACATCACAAACAAAGCGGTGGATGGAGCAAGAACATGTGCCTGAATTTTCAATGCAGCGACCTTTTTATCAATAGCGTTAATCAGCTGTTGTGCTTTGTCTTGTGCATCAACTAATACAGCCACGTCGCGTATCATGTCATATAAGCCACCTAGGTTGCGTTGCTCGCCTAAAATCGTTACCGAAACACCTGCCGCGCGCAGTTGTTCGGCAAGTTCTTCAGGTCCGGTAGCTTGTGCTCCGATCAAGTGAGTCGGTTGAAAGCTTAATACACCCTCAACACTCAATTGCCGAAAATAACCCAGTTTGGGAAGGTTTCGAGCGGCACTGGGAGACAAACTGGTACTATCCGTTGCCACAATAAGGTCTTGTTTATCTAAGGTGTAGATAATTTCTGTGATGCTGCCACCGGCGCTAACAAGGCGCATAGTTTGACCGCTATGGGCTATCCCCGATACAAACATGAAAAAATATAACAATGTCCTGAACATAGATTACTCGTGTTAGTTGAACGGCGAACCTCGGTTCGCCAAGGGTTTATTGCGTAGCAAGCGGATCAAAACGGAAACTGTAGTTACCAGAGGTACCTACTTCATCGTAATAGCTGGTGATTTGCAGTTTGTAATAGGCGGTGTTGGTTTTGATCACATACACCCCGTATTGCGACCACAACAGATGTCCACCATCTAAACCATATTGATACCAAGGTGCACTATCAAAGGCCAGTTGCTCGGTAACATCAGGCACAAAGCCATAAAAGGCTAAGGCTTGACTATCAATGCCAGTATAAGTGTTTTCGGTATCACGTAAGGCGGTAGCGTCTGGCGCAATATGAATAGAGAAATTTGCGCCTGTTACATCGTCAATGGTCACGCAGGGTAAAGTGATATCCCAAGCATCGTTAAGCGATAAACTGGCGCCAAGATCAAAATCCACATAGATATCATCGCTGCATTGGGATGTGTCTATCACAAGGTCGGTTTCAGCAGAAAATTCAGTTTGACCGTCTAAGGCACTTTGGTGCTGAACACCCAAGGTGATTGACGACATGGTACGTCCTGCGGTGGTGAGGGCTTTTACTCTAAATTTAGTAAAAGCGTCATCTGAATTGACGATAAAATACTGGTCATCAGCGGCGCTCACCACGTGGGTGGTCATATCATAATGATAAAATTTAGCGCCGATGACATTCTCTTCAGAATCACCAGTAAACGCTTCGTCTGCAGGTATGTCGCTGGCACTTATCGCCAGATAATCCGCTAATTCTGATTCAGCGTTAGCGGCGATAAATTTTTCTGCTATTGGGCTGCTATCGTCTGCGAAAAAATCGCTGTTAACGGCGGTAAAATACATACCTACGGTGTTGTCTGCATGTTTGTTTAATGACACTTTGGTGCGGTTAAATGCCACATCCCATGAGCTGTCATTCCGCGCTTGCTCATCAGTTAAATCAACCACAAGCCCCGCATCTAAATCAAAATATACCGTCTTAGGGTCCCCGGTTGAGCCGGTGCTAAAGGGGCCAGCAATTGTGCCTTCTGTCACTACCGGATCAGCAGGCTCAGGCGTATTGGGTGTTTCAGCTGTGTCGTTGGAGCTCCCACAGGCACTGAGAAATATCACCAAGGTGAGGCTTGCTAAATAACTGATCTTCATATGTATTCCTTGTAGTTAATAAAATTGATAAGACATGCCAACAAAGATACGTCGGCTTGAAAGGGGCCTCACATCTAACAAGCCAGCCGCGATCGCATTGCTGTTTTGGTGGTTGTCAAACACATTGTCGATGCCAGCGTTCCAGCGCCAATTTTGGTTAAACTGTTGACTGATATTGAGGTTAAGGCTTGTCCAATGATCCCTAGCAACACCCACTTGCTCCGCAGTGGGATATTCGCCACTTTCATACACCAAATACGCTAATGCATTGAAGTCGTAGGGAAGTTGCCAGTTCACATTGGCTTTAATTTGGTGAGTAGGTCTGTCGCTTAGGTGCTCACTCTTGTTATTTGTGGCATGCAAAAAGCTGTAACTGAGCTGATAATCGAGTTCGCCCCAGTTAAGTTTGGCTGTTAAATCAAGCCCTTTTATGTAAGCTTGATTGATGTTGTAATATCGCGAGATCAACAATCCACTGGTGCTTGAGGCCTCAACGTCGGTCAAGGTTGCGATAAAATCGTTGGCTTTGCTGTAGTGTAAATTAGCGCTTAAAGATAAGTGCTTGGTTGGCTCAGTTAAAGCTCGTTGATAGCTTACTTCGAGATTGCTACTGAGCGCGGTTTCGGGCTGAAGTTCTGGGTTGCCCAGCACCATGTAACCAAGATTGCTATGATCAAAAATGTAAAAACGTTCTTTCAGGGTGGGGACTCGATAACTTTGCCCTACACCGGCTCGAAATTGCCACTGAGCGTCATCGGTGCTAGCTAGGTTATACAGGCTGTTTATCCGCAGTGCTGAATGCCAACCAAAATCGCTATCTTGCTGAACACGAATACCTGCCAATAGTGAGTGCTCATCCCACTGCCAACCTGCTTGTGTGTAGGCTTCAACACTATTTCGACTTTTATTGTCTATTTCAATCGTTGCTGATTCACTTGGCGAATTAGGGTGTTTCTCTTGATATAGCTCATCGCGGTGTAGTACCAAGCCAGAGATAAAATCGAGAGAATCGAGGCTCCATTGATATTGGCTGTCAATTTCTGCCAAGGTAATATCTGCGTCGCGTAAGCCATTTGAATCGCCACTGGTTTCATTGTGCTGAATATAGCGGCCTTGTACTTTCCACCACTGAGCTTGGCTTAGACTGACATCTTGTTGCCATTGATTTACTTTCGACAAATACCCGATATTGCTGTTTTGCCCAGGTAAGGCGTATCGCACTTTATATTTATCTTCGCTTAAATAACGACTTTTTAGCCCTAGCGTAATGTCGTTTAGTTGGCGACTTAAACCAACGTTGACAAAGGATTTATCGTTGCTGGGGGCACTTTGCGCAAGGCTTGTTGCATCGTAATCAAAACCGGGGTCATCGATTTTTTGTAAATTTAAATTGGCGTGCCATACGCCTAACTGTTGATTGACATCCAATTGAAGCTGATGAGCAATATCGCCTGAATCTATCGCATTGTTGGCATAACTACTGCCTTGATAATGCATTGTAAGACGATTTTTACGCTGTTTACGGCTAATAATATTAATGACACCACCCATTGCTGAGCTACCGTACAGCACTGAAGCTGCGCCCCGTAATACTTCAATTCTTTCAATGTCCACCACACTGATTTGATCAAGGTCAACCGCCGCACCTGTTGGTGAGATTAGGGGTTGGCTATCCAGTAACACTAATACATGGTCACCATCAAAGCCTTGCATTTGCACGGTATAACCGTCTTTTGCATTGCGTTTAGTTACAATGCCAGGAATATAATTTAGGGCGCTCGCTAGGGTCCCTTGGCTCACTTGCTGCAACTGTGCTGCACTAATAACATCAATGCTGACAGGGCTTTGTGCTTGAGATATCTCTGCACGAGTGCCAGTAACAACCAATGTTTCCATATCGCCAGCATGTGCTACTAGGCCGTGACTGATATATAACAGGAGACAAACAATAGGGGGGTTTTTCATCTAATCTAAATGCTAACTATTCTCATTTGCATTTAATCTATCACAAGTACCCTGCTAACGGTCAAGCACAATCGAAAATTTTGGTATTAAAATATTTTAGGTAATCACTATTATTGTTACTAATCAATTACTTAGGAAGAGATGAGGCTTTTGTAAAAGGAGCAAAAGGATGATTAGGCAAGGTCAATCACTTAAGTGCTACGCAATGTCTAGCAGCTTAGTCGGATTAAGGGCTCCCAAATAGGCGAGCTTCAACAATATAATTACTGCACTGTGTCTGTTAAATATGGGGAGGGGCAGGAGCAAATTCCGCGATGTATTCGGTGACGCATTCGGCACTAATAGGTTTTGAAAATAGGTAACCTTGGGCTAAATCGCAATGGAGTTTAGTTAAAAATACTTGTTGTTGCGGGGTTTCCACACCCTCTGCAGTTAGGCTGAGGTCGAGAGATTTTGCTAATAATATGATTGACTGCACGATCGCTTCGGCTTTGTTATTGCTCTGTTCAAAACCTAAAAGTTTGACAAAAGACCGGTCTATTTTGAGTTTGTCTAAGGGAAAAGAATGCAAATAAGAAAAAGATGAAAACCCAGTGCCAAAATCATCGATAGCCACGGTACCGCCAGCTTGGCGAAACTCACTTAACACACCTAATAATTCGCTGCTTTGATTCATCAAAGCGGATTCAGTCAATTCCAGTTCCAGGCGATGCTGAGCCAATCCAGAATCAACCAACGCTTGATGAATGACTTTATGTAGCCTTATATCTTCGCACTGCACCCCTGAAACATTGACCGCCACTCGTAAATGCTCAGGCCATAAAACAGCGTCCCTGCATGCTTGTTGCAATACCCAAGCCCCAAGCTCAATGATCAATTTGCTGGTCTCTGCTAGTGGAATAAAGTCATCAGGCGAAATGAGTCCTTCGGTAGGGTGTTGCCATCTTACTAAGGCTTCAAAACCAACTAATTGGCCAGTGGCCAAATCGATTTGTGGTTGATAAAGAAGAAAAAATTGCTGATTAACAATGGCGGATTTTAAATCGATAAGCAGCTTTTGTTTGAATAAAGCACGTTTTTGCAGTTGTGGGCTAAAGAAGCTGAGCTTGTTCCGGCCCGCTTCTTTAGCGTCATATAGCGCGATATCACTAGCATTTAATAAATCAGCCGCAGTACATTGGTCATCCGGCGCAAAACTAATACCAATACTTGCCTTCATTTCTATTTTGTATTCTTGCAAGGTAAAGGGCTTGGCAATAGCAAACTGTAAATGGTGTGCAAAAATGGTGGCGCTTTCCTGAGTTAATCCTTCTCGCATAATAATGGCAAATTCGTCGCCACCTAAACGAGCGAGTAGGGCGGATGGCGGAATAATTTTACCTAATGTCTCAGCCAAGTGGACTAATAATTGGTCGCCAGCATAATGCCCCAAGGAGTCGTTTACTATTTTAAAATTGTCTAGGTCTAGCATCATTAAATAACATGGCGTAACGTCGGCCTTGTTGGGCACCAAGTCCCTTAGGACATTTAAAAAATGATAGCGATTAGCTAAACCCGTTAACGAATCAATATTGGCCAGCCTTGTCATCTCCAATTCGCGACTATAGGCGGCGGTAATATCTGACGTTACGCCGCGCCACCCCACAAATCGATTACGCTCATCAAACAACGGCTTCGCTTTTAAAGACCACCACCTTTGCTGTTCATTAACGTTAACTTTTAACCGGAGATCGTTAAAGGCCAACGGCTTTGCCAGAGCGTCTGTAATTTTCTCAAATTCAGTTTGGCTATACTCGTTATTTACTGCCAAAAACGTTTTGATAATGTCTGCTACGGGCTGTTTTTTTAGCTCTTTTTCAGTTTTGCCAGATGCATTAATTAATTGAACAGAAACATGGCGTAAAAAACCTTTACTGTCTATTTCCCACAACCAGTCATTGGCATTTTCTTCAAAATCGTGGAGTAACAAGCTGATGAGTTCACCCTGCTGTTCGATTTTGGTTTCCGCTATTAATGAGGTAACAAATTTGCGGGAGGTGACCAATACCGTAACAATAAGAAATAACGAATACAGCATTGATATGAGCCCCAAATCGCCATGCCTGTCAGAGTAAGATAACAGTAAACCGATACCTAAGATGCCTGGCAGTAAAGCGCCCCATAAAACACCCGCGATGGGCATGCTAGCAAACATCCAGCATCCTGTAGCAGAAAATGCAGCAGCAGTACCAACCAAAAGAATGCGATGGTGATCTTCAAATAAACCAAACATGGCTAGGCATAAGGAGGCATACAGCAAGGCTGCGACACCTAGATTGAAGGTCAATATCCAGCTGAGCACGTTAATATTATGGGGTTTGATCTTGTGCCAAACAAATCGTCGCCATAACACTAAGTTAATGCTTGCAATGATGATTAAAAACAGCGCCCAAACCCCAAGAGCCCAAAGGTTGATTTGCTGCCAAGTTGTTACTAGCCCTAAGCCAGCAATAAAGTAAGTGGCAAAACTAGCTAATGGGATGACATTTAACACCGCGATAAACTGACGGTAACGGTAGTAATGTTGAGTTTTTAAATCAGCAGTGGGGTCATTGCAACATGACTGCAGCATGTTAAGAGGTTTACTGATCAATGAACTTAATTTGATACGACACTCCGAGACTACGTAAACGAATCATTAGCCTAATGGCCCATAAAAATACCAGAAAATTAAATGTAGTTAAGTGCTAAAAAGATGTCACTTTATTATGTTAAAAAATATACCGATTTAAACGGATTTATTGTCGGCTCGCCCAACAGTCTTAAGCGCCCCTTAGAATCGCTGGGCACTAAAAAGCATTGAGCCTGCAAGGATACCTTCGAACAGGGTGTTGTTGATATTATTACGGCCCACTGGCGCGGTTTTTTGTTACTAGTGTTTCGATAAAGCCATTTTTGACCGCTTTATTCAAAGCCGTCTCAATAGCGGGACCTAAGTGTGTGTACTGACTTTTTTTCGACAAGCCGACATACACTGCTCCAACTGGATTCAATTCGTCAGGTAGATCAAGGTGCCTAAAAAGATGCTGCTCTTGATTTTGCTGTTCAATATTCGAGGTGTTGGACAACGGAAGTAACACCCCATCAACGCGTCTAGTCTTTAATAAGTTTAGGGCAACCTCTGCAGAGTTGACAAAAAATGTGGAAGAACCGTTAGTCTTTTTAAATATGTCTTCTAATTTGTCACCGTAAGCATAGCCACGAACCAAAGCAAAATCGAGCGCCATTAGAGCATCAACAGAGTCGATGGTGTAATTAGAATCTGCTAGTACCACAAACTTGATAGCGTTTTGATTTTTAAGGTATTGATACAAATACAATGATTTTGCCAAAGCTGGGTGATAGACCAGATTAGTCATAATATCCACCTCTCCTTTTTGAATGAGTATCAAACAACGGGCCGAGGGAATAGGCGCTAAATGTCTGATCTCGAAGCCAACTTCTGTGGCGAGGTACTGCATTAATTCAAGACTTTTGCCGCTGGGCTTAGGAGGAGAGCCAAGCATTTGATGGGCGCCATTAATATTGTCAAAACACCAATCAAGCTTTGCTGGTTTAACTTCCTGCGCCAGAACATGTTTGCCTAAAAACATAAAAAAAAGAGAAAAAATTGCGTAGTAGATGGGTAAGCAATTGCGCATTGAACTGTCCTTTGTAGCAAACAAAAATGGCTTGCACTAATGTCTTTGTCGCATGGTGGTTAAGTTTACCATTGAGTATCTAAGGATGTGCTCAGACATTAATATTAATCAATTATCATAACCGCTTAACACATGTAAATCTCTGTTATTCAGTCAGGGCGTTTTTGTATTAGATAGCGCAGGTCAAATTTTCAGTTGATGGCTTTTTTAACAATCGTCAGAAGCGTATAAACTCAGTGCCAAATGTTGCTCAGAAGCTGGTAGAATTATGCCTTACCAAAGCATATGTAATGCTAGTTACCAACTTATGAAGAAAGAGTACTGATTCTGAAAAAACAAGTCGATGTTATTGTGATTGGTGCAGGTGCTGCTGGGCTATTTTGTGCGGCACAAGCGGGTAAACGTGGCCGCTCGGTTGCTGTGCTTGATCATGCTAAGCGTATAGGCGGTAAAATTCTAATGTCTGGTGGCGGACGCTGCAATTTCACCAATATGTATGCCAGTCACGAAAATTTTTTGTCGAGTAACAAACACTTTTGTAAATCTGCTTTGAGCCGTTATACCCAATGGGATTTCATAGGCCTTGTTGCTGAGTATGGCATTGCTTATCACGAAAAAACCTTAGGCCAATTATTTTGTGATGATAGCGCCAAAGATATTTTAACGATGTTACTGGCTGAGTGTGAAAATGCCGGAGCCAGCGTCACCAACCAATGCGAGATCTTGAGTATTGAAAAGATTGATTCAGGTTTTGTGCTTGAAACCAGCCAAGGCGCATCTGCTGGCGTGCAGTACCAATGCGAATCTTTAGTGATTGCGACTGGCGGTTTATCGATGCCCAAGCTCGGTGCGAGCCCCTTTGGCTATAAAGTGGCTGAGCAATTTGGTTTAAAGGTATTGCCCACTCGAGCCGGTTTAGTGCCCTTTACCTTACACGAGCAAGACAAAAGCGTACTAGCCGAACTCAGCGGAATATCCCTCGATGCCAGAGCAAGCTGCAACGACAGCAGCTTTAACGAAAATATTCTGTTTACTCATCGCGGCTTAAGTGGCCCAGCAGTATTACAAATATCGTCATTTTGGCAGCCCGGCCAAGCGGTCGAATTTGATCTATTCCCCCATGGCGATTTAAACGCTGAGCTGCAAAAACAGCTACAGCAACAACCGGATATTCTGCTCAGTACTGCCCTTGCCACCCACTACGCAAAACGTTATGTACAAACCTTTTTAGGCTATTTGGGCATTGATAATAAACCGCTTAAGCAATACCAAGGCAAACAGTTACAGCAAGTGGCCGAAGCGTTTCATCAGTGGCAACTGAAACCTAATGGCACCGAAGGTTACCGTACCGCAGAAGTCACTTTGGGCGGGGTAGACACTGACGAACTCTCCTCCAAAACCATGGAGTCCAAAAAAGTCAAAGGCCTGTATTTTATCGGTGAAGTGATGGATGTCACCGGCTGGCTGGGTGGCTACAATTTTCAATGGGCTTGGAGCAGCGGCTGGGTTGCGGGGCAAGTGGTTTAAGTGAAATTGTCTGACATTGAACTGGTGGTGTTTGATTTAGATGGAACCTTAATTGATAGCGTGCCTGATCTTGCTATTGCCACCAACCAAACCTTGCAGGTCCTTGGTCAGCCGAGTGTAAGCGAAACGCAAGTGCGTGATTTTGTAGGTAATGGTGCCGATACCTTACTTGCCCGCGCTTTGAGCCAAAATATTATTGTTAAGCCTGAACTCGCGCCTGAATTGTGTTTACGAGCAAGGCAGTTATTTGATGAGTTTTATGCCCAAACAGAGCACAAAAGTAGCAAGTTATATCCTACGGTAAGCACGACATTAGCTGCCTTACATCAGGCAGGCATAAACATGGCACTATTGACCAATAAACCCAGTCAATTTTTACCCGCTATTTTGACCCAGCAAAATATAGCATACTGCTTTGTGGACATTATCGGTGGCGATACCTTTGCCCGTAAAAAGCCTGATCCGATGGCATTAGCCTGGTTGTTAAACAAATACCAGCTCAAGAGTAAGCAAGTACTAATGGTGGGTGATTCAAAACACGATATAGAAACGGCCAAAAATGCAGGTTGTCGCTCCTTTGGCTTGAGTTATGGCTACAACCATGGTGAGTCGATAGCCTTATCTCGCCCTGACTTTGTGGCGCAGCAACTGGATGAATTATTGGAAATATTAGGGCTTGTCGGTGAGCATGGATAGTAAATGCCTATGACGCATCTTAGCTATAGCGTGCCAGCTTCTCAGGTTGACATAGAATTAGACGTTAAACGCAGCAAGTTTATGACTTTTGCAGCTAAGGCGGCTAATCGGGACGAAGCAGAAATCTTTATTCGCTCTTTACGAGATCAGCACCCGCAAGCCAGTCATGTGTGCTGGGCTTACATTGCCGGGCACCCAAGTACAACCGTGCGTTCCATGAGCGACGACGGCGAACCCAGCGGCACAGCAGGAATGCCCATGCTTAAAGTACTTCAGCACAGTGGCTTAGGTGATATTGTGGTGGCAGTGGTGCGCTATTTTGGTGGCACCAAATTGGGTACAGGCGGCTTACAGCGCGCGTATTCTGATGCGGTTACTGAAGTATTGAAAATCTTGCCGACAACAACAAAAGTCAATCGAACTGACTTAAAACTCGTTTATGACTATGAGCATGACGGTGCGGTGGGGCGCCTAATAGGGCGGTTTGACGCTGCCGACATTCAGGCTAGCTATGATCAGCGCGTTAGCGTGTGCTTAGCCATCGCGAGTGCTGAGCTGAGTGTATTTAAACGTGAATTAATCAATATCACCTCAGGTAAGGTAGAGCTTAGCCTTGTGGATTGATTGGCTGATATCGCTTGGCTCTTCTCTTTTTGAACTTTTTTTACCTCACTGAAATGTTTAGCTACCTTGCTTTTCGTTGATACATCGGCTCAACAGCCACGCACCAGAATAAGTCATTAACGTTAAAATAATTAACAACTTGCATGTAAATTTGATGGGTGTTTCGAGTATAGTTAACACCACATGAAGTTAAGCGGAAGAGCACAAAATGAAATATGAATTACTGGACAATGGGGTTGCCAAAATTTCATTGGATAACGGCAAGGTTAATCCAATTACAAAAGTGTTAGCAGAATCTTTGATTGAGGCTCTTGAGCGGGCTGAATCCGAAGCCAAAGCCGTGGTGATCTGTGGTAATCCCGGTATCTTTTCAGCGGGTTTTGATTTAAAAGTAGTGGCACAAGGTATGGATGTGGCTAACGAAATGTTTCTGGCCGGTTTTTCCTTAGCCGAAAAAATGTATCGCCACCCGCAACCGCTGGTCATTGCCTGTGAAGGGCATGCCATTGGCATGGGCGTGTTTATGTTATTAGCTGCTGATTATCGGATAGGGGCCCAAGGTAACTTTTCGCTTAAGTTACCTGAAACTGAAATTGGTATGCGCTTTGCGCCCATTCTTAAAATTTTAGCCAAAACGCATATCGACCCACGGCATCATTCTCAAGCTATTATTCAGTCACGGGGTTACGACCCTGAAACGGCTGCAAAAATAGGCATGTTAGATGAAACGGTTGAAGCTGAAAAAGTCATTGAGCGCGCCATCCAAAAAGCGGTTGAACTCGGTGCATTGCCAGCAGCGCAATATAAAGAAAACAAACTATACATGCGCGCAGATGAAATTACCTTGATGAGTCAAACAAGAGGTTTTTAAGCCAACTCAGCGTCACAAAGGCTCAATATGACGATGGACAATATTAATTTTTGTTCATCGTTATTACCTATTGTGAACAATAGCTAAATTATTAAACATCCCGTCGCTATCGGCTTATCACACTCAAATATAAACAGAATCGTGCCTGTTTATTAAAAACCTTAAGCGTACAATCATAATTCATTGGTAACATGCACTCAGTTTACGAATTCGTTAACACAAACATGCTTGGTCCATGTTCTAGTATCAAGCACTTGGTCTACAAGGAAATCGATGATGCAAAAGCAATATTCACCTCTATCCGTGTGGTTGCACTGGCTGATGTTAATTTTATTGGCTGGTGTGTATGCCAGTATTGAATTGCGCGGTCTGTTTGAAAGGGGAACCGAAGCTCGTGATTTAATTAAAACCACGCACTACCTATTGGGTTTGTCGATTTTTACCTTGGTGTGGTTTCGCATATTAGTTCGTTTAGTGACACCCACTCCTGAGCGTGAAACCTATGGTGCATTTCAACAGTGGGCCTCTAAGTTAATGTTTATTGCGTTGTATGGACTGATGATCGCAATGCCACTGCTGGGTTGGACATTAGTGAGTGCCGAAGGGCATATTATTCACATTTTTTCATGGTCTTTGCCGCAACTAGTTGAGGAAAACAAAGAATTGGCCCATCAAATTGAAGAAATTCACGAAACCATGGGTAAGCTGGGTTACGTATTGATTGGTATTCATGCTGTTGCTGGATTGTTTCATCATTTTATTAAGAAAGACGGCACACTGAAACGAATGCTGAAGTTTAAGGGCTAACATGGAATACAATCACGAACACAAAGCTGAACGTATTGGATGGATTAGAGCCGTTGTGCTGGGCGCAAACGATGGCATTGTATCAACCGCCAGTTTAGTGGTTGGTATTGCGGCCTCAGGTGTTGCTGCAGACCATTTGTTTTTAGTGGGGTTAGCCGCGTTGGTGGCAGGGGCAATGTCAATGGCAGCCGGTGAATATGTATCTGTGAGTTCACAGACCGACATTGAACGAGCCGAGCTTGCACTCGAGCAACAACATCTAGACGAAAACTGGACGGCCGAAGTACACGAACTTGCTACGATTTACCGGAAACGCGGGCTAGACAGTGAGTTAGCCCTTACTGTGGCCAAGAAATTAATGGAAGTTGACCCACTTGGCAGCCATGCACGTGATGAGCTAGGTATAACCGAGTTAGCGCAGGGTAATCCTTTACAGGCAGCATTATTTTCTGCGTTATCATTTTCTGCGGGTGCCGCCCTGCCACTTATTACTGTGCTGTTATTTTCGGTGGAAAACCTGATCCCAACGATTATTGTTATTTCGCTGGGTTCATTGGTTTTATTAGGCGGTGTGTCTGCCCATGTGGGTGGTGCCTCAAAAACTAAGGCTGCATTGCGGGTGCTAATATGGGGAGCGCTGGCAATGCTGGTGTCGATGGGCATTGGTCAGTTGTTTGAAGTGACAGTATAAATAAAAAAGACCAAGGGGCGGAGTGTCATCCGCCACCATTGGCCAAGGATGTTGATCGTTATAAACTTAGGTTAATTCTGTTTCTGCCTTCTGACTTGGCGCGGTAAAGCGCGGTATCCGCTGCGCATATCAATGCTTCAGGGGTGCGGTATTGGCCATTGTGCTCACATGCAATACCTTGGCTCACACTTATTCTAAAGTTGGCAGGCAAGCCTAAATCACTAAAATTAAGAATACTAATTTGTTGCTGAATACGCCTGGCCACTGTTTCAGCATTTGGTGCATGACTACGCGGTAATATAATCGCAAATTCTTCGCCGCCATAGCGGGCAGCTAGGGCATCTCGTGAAGGCAGGCAACTATTAATAGTTTGCGCAATTCGCTGTAGACATTTGTCACCATTGACATGACCAAATTGGTCGTTAAAGTGTTTGAAATAATCCACATCTATCAATATTAGACTCAGTGGCTGAGCATGCATTAAACAGTCGTTCCAGCTCGAATTTAGGGTTTTTTCTAAGTTAAAACGATTGGCTAAGCCCGTTAAATGATCAGTGCTCGCTTGGCGGCGTAATTCGCTATATTCCGCTTTATGGCTGGTTAGGTTATGCACTACACCAACAAATAGTGGGGCATTATCAGTTAAGCTTTCTGGCAAACATGAAATCGATAAATCAGCTTCTAACCACGAGCCATCGGCGCGATTTAACAAAACCTCTTTAGGACCGTGATTAAGAGGAAGTTTATTGTTGTCTTTCCAATTTAAAAAAATATATTCGTAATGTTCACGGTGACGGTCATGCAAGTAATGAAACCACTTTTGTCCGACTAATTTATCTTGTGAGTTACCAAAGTATTTGGCTGCGATAGGGTTGATGACTTCGATAACGCCATCGGCGTTCACCACAAAAATCCCCTCTGCGATGACATTGATCATGCTGATAAACGAGCCCATTTTGGCGTTGGACAGTGGAATAGCAAAACGCTCTACTATCGAGTTTTGCTCAGTGTTGTATGCGTCATACGTTTTTATTTTTTTAAAGTCAGACATCGTTACTTCCTTAACTTACGCACATTGTTTACACGAAGACTTGTTGATTTACGTCACTGTAGTAGGACGTTGAAGTGCTACGCTTCTGCTCGTCTTATTATCTTAACCACATGTTTTTATTAGTAATTTTTATGCCGTAATGAGAAAGTGAAATAAAACTTGAGCAAGTAAGCGATGATGATGGGTAAAAAAACGATGTTCAGTGCGATAAAGGCCAGTGTTAAATTCTGGGTGGGTAAACCTAGTTGAACCACATAGCCTAACAAGGTAAGCAAGCCGATATAAATGACTAGTATCAGTTTCATTGATTTCTCTCCAACATTTGCTGTTTATTTTACAACTACAAAAGACGACTCATTGCCTTTGGCACTTGGCTTTATTTGAACAGAATGTGTTCTGCTCAATTCGATGGAATGAAGTGTAGATAAATCGATGTACTTTAACCTTCCGGTAATCTTCTGATTTTAACTTGTTGTTTTTAATAGTTTAATTTATGACGGAATGTTTTCGGTAGAGTGAGTATGGGAATGAAGGAAGTAAAAAAGCTAGCAACTGAGTACTAGCGCGAAGACATATTTATTGAGATTGCCAATGTAGATAATCTAATTTGGCACATTTCTCATAATGGGATCGAGACTAACGTAAGGATTGGTTGGCACAGTAGGTTTTACTACCACTAATTTTATGCATACTGATTCGTTGGTGAGATCTTTATCATAGAAGGTGATTGTTTGCTGATTATTGGAAATCAAAATAGTGAGGTCGCTAGGATCTTCAGCTTCAATAATTGGTGCAGCAAAAATTAGATTGTTAGTGTTATTGATCAAGCTATAACTCACTGCGGTGTTCGCTTCGGTTACGCTGACTGAACCGTCACAATTGACACCTCTTCGATTATAGTAGGTGTATGTAGGTGGCGTAGTTGTGATATCCACTTCTACTCTAAAGGGCTTTTCAGGTGCTATTGATTTTTGGTTCATTTGTTAATTACTCCTAAGTTTGCTTTTTAAGGATGAAAAATGTACTGGCCTTGCATGGTCCTTTTATTTTATTGATTAATGGTTTGCTGCAAAGAGTCTTCAAAGTCAAAAGAAGTCACTCCCATCGCATTAAGCGATGCCAATTGACTAGGTATTTTAGACAGGGTTTTGAGGCAACTATGCGCTTTTACGAAAGGAAACAAGTATTCGATATTTAAGCTTTTTGAAACCAAGGGTTCAAGTAATGCAATTGCTTGACTGCATTTAAGGCTAACTTCGGCGTTAATACCAGTAAACTTAGCTTGATAGGCTTGTAGAATCTTTAACTCAGCTTTGGTAACGATAAAATTGGGCTCATCTTGCTTTGTATAGTTATCAAAATAAATATCTGTTTGTTCAATCAGTGACTTACTTTTTTGCCATTTATTGTGTCGTTGATAATACTTAATCATCATTATGGGCAAATCTACCCGCGTTATAATTTTGCTAAACAAATTATTGGTAATTTGTTCCATTTTAGATGATTCATCGATGTCTTCTTTATGGATTTTAGCATTCAGTAAAATACTAAAAACTTGAAGACTGAGATAACGTTCTTGCCATAATTCATTATCAGGATCTTGAATTAGAATGGCTTTCAGTATTTCTGCCGCACGCTGGGTATTATTGGCTGAGTGAGTAAATTCTCCTTTATAATTTTGTATTCTCGCCTGATGCCAAAATGAATAGGCCAATAGTTCCATGGTATTGGCGTTGTTTGGCTCATTCTCTAATATTAACTCTAAGTCTTGTTGGCCCTGCTGATGAAGCCTTAAAGCATGGGCTATATTGCCTAAATTTTGCTCTGTTGTTGCCAGCCAAGAATAAACATCAACAAGGTTGGTTCTAATCAGATTATTCTCTGGTTGTGCAATCAATGCTTTCTGCATAAGCTCGATGGAATGCTCGTAGGCCAATTCAGATTCAGTGTAATTGTTGGTTAATAAGTACAATGCGCCTAAACCACTTTGAGCATATGCCAGCTCCATCCAGCTATCGACATTATCAGGCTCAAGTTCATTCATCGCCTTACTATAATCTCGATATAATTGAAACATAGGTTGAGCATTCGCAAAGTTGCTTTGCTCATAAGCAAGTTGCCCTAACCAAAAAGCATTGGCGCCTGAGGTTTTTAGCAGTTCCATATTATTGGGTTGTTGTGCATACAATGTATCTAAGATGACTTTAGCGGCTGAGAACGCTTGCTGAGCTTCGTCATTTTTTCCTCGGCTGTAGGCCACTTCGCCCATAGCCCCTAAGGTTTGTGCGTGTTGAAAGCGAGCTTTAAAATTTTGTTCTTTATTTGCAAAAGGTAAAAGTGAGGTGTTTTCAGTTATCTCATCTTGCTGGCTAAAATACTCCAAGGCTTTATTGCTAATACCATCAAGTAAGTCCATGCGTTTTACGCTGCGCAGCTTGTCGGCAAATTCGCCCACCATAAAACCCAACAAACTTTCTGCCTCTAACCTTTTTTGTTGGGCGACGTTTTGTGATTCTTGGCTTTTTATGCTCATTAATACCGAGGTAAAGCTAAGGATACAAAGCATTAGAATGGCTACACCCGTTGACCAGCGTTTGGTTTTGGCTCGTTTTACTGAACGTTGGATAAGCGCCTGCTCGTTGTTGTCTAGACTAAAGGTGCTGCTGTGTTGCAGGCTTAAGGCCTCTTGTAAAGGTTTGCCTTCGGCCAATAAATAGGCGGTGCTTTTGCCTTCATTTAACCAGCGCTGGCAGAGTTGCTGTAAACGGCTTTTAATCGCTAGGCTGTCTTGATGATCGGCAATCCACTCACTGGCTCTAGTCCAGCGGCGTAATAGTGCTTCATGAGCCAAACTAAAACAGGCTTCGTTATTTTGCAGGTGAGAGACAAATAAACGACTGTCGACCATGGCTTGTACAAACGCGTTTTGGCTGGCTTGGCTTAGCTGCGCCCAACGAGCTGCGCGACTGGTAATGGTTTCGCCATCGGGGTTTAAGGTGACTAACAGCGACAAGACATAAGCAAGTTGGCTTTGTTGCTCTGGGGGCAGTTGCTGGTAAATCTCTTCCGCTTTTTTACCGATGGCCCCTTCAATACCGCCTAAGGTTTGATACACAGAAAACTGTAATTCGTTAGCACTACTGCGTTGCAAATACAGCTCTTGTAGGGTGTATTGCAACATTGGCAGTGAGTCAGGATGTTGCGCCGCTTCAGCACATAAAATTTCATCCAGCGCCATGGCGCTACTCGGATCGTGCGACCAGCTTAAATTGGCGGCAATGGCGGGCAAGCGGATCATTTGCATTAGGTCACCGCGGGTGGGCGGCAACAAATCAAAATGGGCACCATGGTCTTTACCGGCCATTAAGCTTGGGTGGCTAACCACTAAAGGGTAAAAGTCATTACGACAGGCGCTAAATACCAAAATGCAACCTGAGGTCGCCAATGTTTCAATAACTGTTAAAAACAGGCTACGTTCTGCATCACTAAACAAGGGCGACGAAAGCAAAACTTCAAGACGGTCGATAAACAAAAACAACAATGGTTTGGCAAACAGTGCTGGCCTATTGCTTAATGCCTGTTTACATTGGCTGAGCACGGCTTGGCAATCGTGTTGCAATTGCTCAGCTAAGCTATCAGCGCTGAGTCCGGAGAACACTGGTTGATCAGCAATATCCCAATCGAGTAGGGCAGAGGCCAAATCAATAAATAAGCGGTTTTGGTTAATATCAGCAAAATCTAAACTGGTATACGACACCACACCAATACCATCATACCCGTTATGGTGCAGTAATTTAGGCAGCACACCGGCATTAATTAATGACGATTTACCGGTGCCACTGGGGCCGAGGATCAAACAAAAAGCGCGGCCAAAACTCACTTGTTTGGACACCCGCTCTAGCAGCGTGCTGATTTGCTCGTTACGACCAAAAAATACGTCGGCCTCGTTGGGTTCAAAGGCACTTAAACCAGGAAACGGCGACTCGCCTTGCCAACTACTTTGCTGGGCTTTTAATTCATCATTTAAGGGGAAGTTAAGCTTGGCAACTATGCGATAACCACGTTTACGAATGGTTTCGATATAAGTGGGCTGGCTGGGTTTATCGTCAAAGGCTTTGCGCAGTTGATTGATGGCTTTGTGCACAGGGTTGTCGCCGAGTTCAGCGTTGCCCCAACAATGTTCGACAATTTCATCAGCGCTTAGGACTTCCCCTTGCTGCTGGCAAAGGGCAATGAGCACGTCCATGGCTTTGGGCTCAAGTTGTTTGAGCATATCGCCTTTACGTAAGGTATTGGTATTGGGCGTAACTTGCCAGTCACCGATGTAAAAAAGAGCGAGCTTTTCAGACATAAACGACTTAATACCTTACGGTCATAAAGCGCGAGTATAGCGTGACCCGGTCATACTTTGGATGCGATGTTATTGTGTTCATTTTGACTTGTTCTTATTGTAAGGATGATTTTTGTGCAATTAGCACCAATATACTTGATCTTTTTATACTAAGCATCTTTCACAGGTCATTGTATTCACTCAGTTTTAGATATGGAATGCAGAATGAAACCGAGAAGAAAGCAAGCCTCATTGTCAAAACAACCTGTTTACTTATGCAAGAATGGAGGAGGCCATCTACAGGCCCTAGTGTGTTCAGATATAAGCGGTTTACCTAGCAGTATGCATTGCATCACTACGCATTCAAATAGCGTGCTCGACGTCAGACATGTAAACAAGAGCAGGAGTGGACACCTGTTGAGTTATAACAACAGCTCAGATTAAAAAAGGCTGCCCTTCGCTTGAAACAAGGAGAGTCTAAGAGCCAAGTGTGTTTTTAATAGGGTTGCGCTAGCTTGAGTCATTTCAATCATTTTCAGACTAGCTCTGCTAGGCCTCTCCTCATTACGCCCAGCAATAACAGCGACATCATTAATTTGCAAAGCGATAAAAAGCGCCTTGCGGCGCTTTTAGGGGATAGATTTATATCTGTGAGTGGCTGATTTCAACTGAGGCTTTTTTACGTCGAAACAGACGTGAAATAAAGCCCCCAATTTTGACAAAGCCTGCTTTTATGTCTTCCAGTACCATGTACAAACAAGGCACCAAAACCAAGGTGACTAAGGTTGCGTAAAGTACCGCGAAGCCGAGTGCGTTTGCCATCGGCGCAACAAATTTAGCTTGCATACTAGGTTCAAACATTATGGGCACAACACCAAAGAAGGTCGTGATCGAGGTAAGCGTAATTGCTCTAAAGCGTGCCGTTCCAGCTTCTGATACGGCGTCACGAATTGAAAAACCTTGAGCGCGGCGCTGATTAACAAAGTCTGTCATTACCAGACTGTCGTTAATCACCACCCCAGCTGCAGCGATAAGGCCGAATATCGACATCATGCTCAGGTCCATGCCAAAGGCAAAATGACCCCATATTGCGCCCGTTAAACTGAAAGGAATAACTGACATAATAATCAGTGGTTGGCCATAGCTTTTTAGCGGCACGGCTAACAAGATGTAAACCATGATCATGCCGGCAATAAAGAATAACATTTGCTCGTTTTGTTGCGCTTGTTGTTCTTCTACCGAGCCCCCTAATTCGGTTTTAACCGAAGGATAGTCTTCTTTTAACTGTGGCAATAATTTTTCTTCAATGGCTTCAACCACTTCGTTGGGTTCGATGGTTTCTTCATCAATAGAACCAAACACATACACACTACGGTAACCACTTTCGCGGCGTATGTAACTGATCCCCGGTTTTTCACTCAAGGTAACAACATCACCTAGCAATACTTCTTGGCCGCTAGGTGTGGTGATAACGGTGTACTTTAAGGCAGCAAAGCGCTCCCGAGTAAGCTTGGGATAACGCACCATGACGCGTACTTCTTCACCACCACGTATTACGCGTTGCGATTGGTCACCGTAAAAACTGGCCCCCACTTGACTAGCAATGCTGGATAAATTCAAACCTAAGTCATACGCCACGGGTAGTAGTTCAAGTTGGATCTCTTTGCTGGCAGGGTCAATAGTCGAACTGATGTCGTAGAGACCTTCTTGCTGTTGCAACATGGCGATAAATTGCAAACCTGCCGCATTAAGGGTGTCCACGTCGGGACCATACAACAGATAGCCGAACTCACCATCACTACCGCCTCCGTTTAGATCGTCATATACCGTCATTGATTTTAAGCCCGGGATAACGGGGATGGCTTCCCGCCACTTTCTGGCTAATTCGAAGGTATCAAACACACGTTCGTCTTCACCAACTAAGGGGGCAACGATGCGGGCCTCGGTGCGACTTTGGTTAAAGGCGAGAATATCTCTAATCATGCCTTTTCCGTATTCGTCCTTGGTTTGTTGTTCGATATCCATGATGACTTTTTCAATGGTTTTTAAGGCATCAATAGTAGCCGAGTCAGACACGTTTTCGTTCATTTCGATCATAACAGAAGGAAAGTCACTGGGTACTTTGGGAGTGGGGATAAAGCGTACATAATTAGCGTCGTACAAGGCTTTACTCAACATTAAAAGCGCAATAAAAACGGCAAAAGTGAGGTAGCGCCAATCAATACACTTGCTCACAAAATTTTTGTAGGGGCCGTTGACAAAGCCAAAGAACTTTTTGTTGAAACGTTCGCGCCAGCTACCGGGTTTGATGGGTTTAAAGTTAATATGAGCAATATGGGCAGGCAGGATCCATTTTGATTCAATTAAGCTAAATATCAGACATAAGATAACCACAGAGGCGATATTATAAAAAAACTGACCTTCTGGACCTGATGAAAATACCGTTGGGGCAAATACTGCGATGGTAGTGAGTACCCCAAAGGTTGCCGGCGTCGCGACTTTTTTAGCGCCGCGTACGACGTTATCAACACCGCCGCCTTTTTCTTCTATTTCACTGTAGGCACTTTCTCCAATGACGATCGCGTCGTCTACCACAATCCCCAGCACCATGATAAAGGCGAACAGTGACAGTACGTTAATACTGACACCCAATATCGGCATCATCATCACTGCGCCAAGAAAACACACGGGCAAACCCATCATTACCCAAAATGCTAAACGAAAGCGTAAAAAAATGGAGAGCAAGATGGCAACCAAAATAGCCCCTTGAACAAGGTTTTTAAGCATCATGTCAAGACGACCATTGAGGTAGTACGTCATATCGACCAACACTTTCAATTCTAATCCGGCGGGTAAACTTTTATTTTTCTGCTCGATGTAACTGTGCACAGACTGCGCAACAGGAATGATGTTTTGCGCTTTGGTGGCTTTGACGTCCATAAAAATGGCATTTTGGCCGCTGTATTTAAAATAGCGCTCACCTTCGGTAAAACCATCTGAAATGGTGGCAATGTCTTGCAACAGCACTTTTGCACCATTTGCGCCTATTTTAATGGGAATTTGGCCAAATTCTTCGCCGTTGTAATATTGGTTTTCAACCCTCACAGAGATAAGGCCCGCTTCAGTGCGAATTTGGCCGGCTGAAAAATTGGCAGAATGGCGGCGTATGGCAGCACTGACATCACTTAGGGATAAATTATATTTACGCAGCACATCAGGCAAAATTTCTATGGCAATCTCGTCATCTGGCGCACTAACGGATGTCAGAGAGATGTTATCGAGCTCTAATAATTCGTTTTCAATTTGCTTGGCTAAGGGTTTGAGTTCGGTCAGCGGGACATCGCCCACCAATGACATCTCAATCACATCTTGTTTAAACTCGGCTTGCGATACTTGCACGGGCTCCATGTCGGCAGGAAAGGTGGCAATACTGTCGACTCGAGCTTTAACCTTGTCGAGTACGTCCGTTAGTTTTTCATCAGGATAAATTTCTAGACTAATACTGCCGCTATCACGAAAAGCACGGCCAACGAGTTTTTTAATCTCAGTGATATCTTTTAAAGATTCTTCGATTTTAACTAATATGCTTTCTTCAATTTCTTGGGGGGAGGCGCCGCGGTAGGTAGCACTGATATTGATGTAATTAATTTCAATATTGGGAAACATCTGGCGCTGTATCGTGAAGTAACTCACTAGGCCCATAACAATGATAAAAAACATCATTAAATTGGCAGCCACAGGGTTATTCGCGAAAAACGCTATTAAGCCTTTTTCTTTAGGTTCATTGATGTCCATACGCGCCTCTTACGATTTTTTAACGCTAAGGCTGCTGTCGTCAGACGCAGGCTTAGGCTTGGCAGTTTTGACTTCCATACCTTTTTGCGGGTATTCGGGTAGGGTTACCACAATTTTGTCTGTGTTGCTTAAGCCTTCGCTAATTAAAAAGTAAGCGCCTTCTTCACGAACAATATCGACCTTGCGGGGCTCTAACTTGTTGTCTTGATTCACTATCCATACAGTGCGATTAGTCACCAGTTCTTGGGGTAAGCGGTACACTTGTGGCAGGGTTTTACCTACAAATTGTACTTCGACATAAGAACCATATTTAAGCGGCTGAACATTGCTTTTAATACCATAGGGGTCATCAATTCTGATCACCAATTGGCTCATACGAGTCGCCTGGTCAACGACACCCAAATCCCGAGCAATAGCGCCTTTTCGAGTGATGGCGTCAAACCCCTTAGTGGTAATTATCGCAGGGGTACCGGCTACGTCATTAGGTAAAAAGGCATTATCAAAACCCGCAATAGGGAACACAATCTCGGCTTTTTCAACATTATTTAACACCGCAACTTGAGCGCCTTGATTAACATATTGGCCAACACCTACGTTGCGACTGATAACTAGCGCATCATAAGGGGCTTTAATTTCACAATTGTCGAGGTCTCGTTGAGCTATTTTTAATCGAGCTTGAGCCGACTTAACCGCGGCTTCAGCACTTAATACTTGGGGTTTACGTAAGTATAAATCGCTGACTTTATTGTTGGGTAAATTCTTCGCTTCTTGTTTGGCAACATTGGCGCGCGCTTGTTCTTCAATCAATAAACTTTGAGCTGAGCTCAGATTGGCTTCAGCTTGCAGCAAAGCGGCTTCATACGTGTCTTTTTCAATACTAAACAAGGTTTCACCGCGCAGGACCAAACCACCAGCAACAAAGTTTTCATTCCAAGCGGTTACTTCGCCCGCGACTTGTGACGAAATGGCGGTGCTTTCAAGGGGTGTAACCTCACCAAAACTGGTGATAAGTACTTGATAATCAGCAGATTCTATACTTTCGACTTTAACTGTAGGGCGAGTATCTACCGCTTGTTTATCTTCTTCTTTTTCTGCTGATGCATTAATGGCTTTGACAGCCCCAACACCCACCAGCAACACGACGAAAGGTAAGGCGAATTTTTTCCAATTTGTTTTCATTATTATTTGGTGTCCATATATCCCTAATTACAATAAGGTTATATTACCTTAGGTATTAACAACTTAGTATTTGCAATTGTTAGAAATTGTTAGTTAATACACAACTTTCTTCTTGAAAGACCAGTAATTGGTGGTTTAATCGCCAATTAGTATGTTTTGCGTATTTTTTAATATAATAAATGGCGGGTTAAATTAAGGCATATTGAAGCTTACGTTGAGTTTTTAATTGCCCCTTCACTTATCGGAAAATCAGTACTATGAAAAAATGCGCGCTGTTGACGATGGATTCTCTAGCGAACTTTTTTGCCTATGACCAACTGCTGATAGAGCCGTTGGCGCACCAAGGCTGGATTGCAGATCTTGTGTCGTGGCGCAGTACCTCGGTTCAATGGGCAGATTATGACGTGGTGATTATTCGAAGTACTTGGGATTATCAAAGTGATGTTCAGGCGTTTTTGCAGTGTTTAGTAAAAATTGAAGCGTCAGGCGCACGTCTTGAAAACAGCCTCAAATTGGTCAAGTGGAACATCAGCAAAACCTACCTAAAAGACATGCAAAATCAGGGCATCAATATTGTGCCTACTCTATGGTTCGAGGCATTTGATTTAGCAAAAATTCAACAAGGTTTTATGTACTTTGACACAGAGCAAATAGTCATAAAACCTTTAGTGAGTGCCAATGCTGACGATACCTTTCGTTTAAGCGTTGAGCAACTGCTGGCTGCTGAATCTACCTTGAACCACTTATTCAATCAACGCCCGTTCATGCTACAACCATTTTTATCCGCGATTGTAGAAGAGGGTGAATTCTCTTTGTTTTATTTTGCCGGACACTATAGTCACGCCATTCTAAAACAACCTAAACACGGTGATTTTCGGGTACAAGAAGAGCACGGAGGTCAATTAAAAACCATTGAGCCTGATGAGGCGATGTTAACCAGCGCAAGGCATGCCTTGGCATCACTACCCGGCGACGCTTTATATGCCCGTGTTGATTTAGTTCGATATCAAGGTGAATTTGCCTTGATGGAAGTGGAGCTAATTGAGCCTTCACTGTATTTCAATATGGATCCTGCCTCACCTCAACGTTTTGTTAATGCTTTTATTGAATGCTACGGCGTGGGCTAACGCATTAACGTAAAGGGGCCATCACTTTTTACCATGCGAGTAGAGATCGCAGTATTAAATCGTTCAACGCCCGGTAACTGACTCAAATTTTCACGCAGAAGGTGGTCGAAGGCTTGAATGTCTGTCGCTAATATTTCTAAGACATAATCGTATTCACCGGTGACTGCTTGGCATGAGCGTACATTTGGGTGAGCAATAATCGCCGCTTCAAACGCACGGTAATAACTAAAATCAACTACTACATGTACAAGGGCTTTTATGGTCAGGCCTAATTTAGTAGGGTCGATACGAGTATTGTAGCCGGCTATTACGCCTTGCTTGGCTAACTCGTTCACACGATTCCAACAGGGCGTTTTACTTAGACCTATGTGCTCGCCCAGTGTGGCGAAAGACATGCGACCATCTTGCTCTAAGCACTGCAGTATTTTTTTGTCAGTGGCATCTAAGGCTTTAAGAGTCCTTTTGTTTTCTAAATTAGTCATATTTTAGGTCAACGTTTTTTAATCTTTGCATTAATCAGTGTAATCGGAACAATGTTCAAAGGCTAATCACTTAATATTTAGCCATGTTCCACCGATTGAGACATTTATGTATCGCACTAAATATTCCACCTTATTAAATAACCCCACCATGCTCGATTACGGTACTTACTTAGAGTGTGAACGTTTACTTACCTGTCAAAAGCCATTAGATAGCTTGTGTAATGGTGACGAATTACAATTTCAAATTGTGCACCAAGTTGAGGAGTTGTGGATGAAACTGATGATTTATACCTTAATTGAGGTGTTAGAAAACATTCAGCAAGAACGTACTTTAAAGGTATTGAACTTGATGCAGCGAGTGCACTTTTTACAGCGAATGATGATTCAACAACTCGATGTACTCGAAACCATGTCTCCAAAAGAATACCAAGAAATTCGTTTGCAGTTAGGCAATGGCAGTGGCCAAGAATCGCCAGGTTTTCGCACCTTACTCAAGGTGCCTGCTGATTTATGGGATGTGTATAAACAGCATTACCTAGATGGTCGGGCTAAGACCGTAGAGCAGATCTATAACAGCCAATTTGCCCATGACGATAGCTATGCCGTAGCAGAAGCTCTATTAGAATTTGACGAGCTCTTACAAAAATTTCGCACCAATCATATTTTTTTGATCCAGCGTTCTATTGGTTTGGCGTCTAAATCGCTAAAAGGCCGCCCAGTTGAGCTCTTAGAAAATGGTGCAAAACATCGCTTTTTTCCTGAACTATGGAATATTCGTAGCCGTATGACCGATACGTGGGGCGGGGAATATGGTCAAGTTCGTGAATCTATCAGCCAATGTCCTTTTCACTCATGAACCTAGATATAGCGGCACAATTTGCTGTGCCTCAAGGTATGTATTTACTGAGTCACTCAGTTGGCTGTTTAAGCCATCAAGCCCGGCATGTGCTAAACGAACGGTATCTGAATCCATGGCAACAACATGGCGGTGAAGCCTGGCCTCTTTGGCTTGGTATTATTGACGACTTTTGCCATGAACTTGGGGGGGTGTTGGGAGTTGATGCCAAGGATATTTGCCCGCAGCAAAATGTCTCCAGTGCACTAACTAAGTACTTAATGTCGATGCCAGTAAAGGCGCATAAAAACGTAATATTGATGCATGCCAGTGCTTTTCCGTCTTTAGGTTTTGTGGCCAAACGTTTGGAGCAGCAAGGATACCGTTTCGAACTTATTCCAGAAAACCAGCATCCGCGAGACTGTGATGTGTGGGCTGATAAGATTAATCACCACACTGCCATTGTGTTAATAACGCATGTGCACAGCAACTCTGGGATTAAATCCCCTGTTGCTGATATTGCCAAACTGGCCAAAGCTCAAAATGCCAAGGTTGTTGTGGATATCGCGCAATCAGTGGGCGTGGTGCCGATTGATATCACCCAGTGGCAAGTGGATTGTGTACTGGGCTCTTGTGTTAAATGGTTATGTGGTGGGCCTGGTGCTGGTTTCATCTGGCTTGAATCTGCGCAACTAAGCGAACTTCAACCCATTGATGTTGGCTGGTTTTCTCATGCCAATCCCTTTGAATTTGATATCGAACATTTTGTCTATGCCAATGACGCGAAGCGTTTTTGGGGCGGTACACCCAATGTTGCCTCATATGCGACGGCTCTGGGCAGTTTGCAGCAACTGAAAAAGATAGGCATCGAGCAAATAGCCAAGCACAATTTTCAACTACGTGAAAAAGTGTATCAAGCCGCACAGCCTTTATTGCTTAGTCAGCATAAGCTAAAAGAAGAGGGCGGAACGCTGTGTTTAGACTTTAAACCAGCGGCTCTTCTGGCAGTGATTGAAGATTTAACCGCCTTGAATGCCCATTACGACCAACGCGCTGGCGTTTTAAGATTGTCTTTTCATATTTACAATACCGCGCTACAAGCAACAGAGTTGATAGAGACTTTGAAAAAACTGCGAATGTAAATCGACTCATATGAGAGCCTAAACAGAATCACTGAATGCTATAGTTAATATACAACAATGACTCTGTTTGCGGCTCGTTTTGGGTTTAATGCGCTACTTAGGCATTAAATCAAGCAAGGCGATGACCGTTGCTTCTACACCTGATTTGACTGCCGGTTCTGGCGAAATTTTAAATTGCGGGCTATGGTGGCTACCTACTGGAGCGCCACCAGCTGCGGCGCGATCAAAGTCAGCTTGGGGCGTTCCGCCTACATTAAAATAAACGCTAGGAATATAAGGGTCGGTGGTAAAAAAGCCAAAATCTTCTGCACCCATACCGCCACCTTCTTTAGGTGCCAACAACATGTCTTCACCCATTTTGTCGTTGATCAATACTTTTAAACGTTGAGCGAGCTTTTTATCGTTATAAGTGGGTGGGTAAGCATCTTCACTGATAATGACTTCAGGTAATTTATCTTCAGGTACACCTGCGGTGCGAGCTGTACCAATAGCCACTCGCTTGATGGCTGATAGCAGCTGCTCGCGTACCCGCGGGTTGAGACTCCTAACGGTGAGCTGCAAATGCGCTTGGGCAGAAATAATATTATGTTTGGTGCCAGAATGAAAAGCGCCTACGGTAATGACGCCAGCATCTCTTGGGGCCAACTCTCGGCTGACAATCGTTTGAAGGTTAGTCACGATTTGTGCGCCAATCATGATGGGATCTTTACCTTGATGGGGTGAAGCACCGTGAGCGCCAATGCCATGCACGATGATATCCACCGTATCTGCACCTGCATAGGGCGAGTTTTCATCTACCGTGACTTTACCCGCGAGTGAATTAGCGTCGACATGAAAGGCATACGCATAGTCAGGCTGGCCGAAACGTTGCCATATATTGTCTTGCATCATCGCAGAAGCGCCTGGGCCTTTTTCCTCAGCAGGCTGACCAATCAACATTAAGGTGCCAGACCACTGGTTTTTGTTTTCAGCCATGTAACGCGCGGTACCGACTAACGCGGTAATGTGCACATCATGGCCACAGGCATGCATCACACTGACGTTTTCACCATTCCAATCGGTCATCATCACTTTAGAGGCGTTTGGCAAACCTGATAATTCTTTGACGGGCAGGCCATCCATATCTGCGCGAACCATAACCATGGGGCCAGCGCCATTTTTTAACATTGCCACGATACCTGTGCCACCAATACCTTCAGTTACTTCATAACCTATGGCACGTAATTCACTGGCTAGACGTTTGGCTGTTTTGGTTTCCATTAAGGAAAGTTCAGGATTACGGTGAAAATGATCCCACAAGGGGGCTAAATGTTGCTGGTAATCGGCATTAATGGCTTCTGATAAGCTTGATGCCATGACCGTGACGGGGCTGAATAAAACCGAACTGAGTAAAATAAAAGAGCTGAGCGTTTTCATCTAATTAACCTCTTTATACTTGATATTGATGCAGTGAAGTGACCGTCAACATCCTAGCACTTTTTGTGAATAGCAAAAGCGCTCTGTCAACCTTCAAGAAAGTTACATACCTACTTTCGCTGGTTGCTTGTTGTAACCTATCAGTGCAACATGGTTAATAAAGCAGCTGAAAATCAACTCGGATCGTAAGGAGAAACACAATGGCGCAGTGGTTAGATGCAACAGTAGTAAAACGCATAGACTGGAATGACCATTTGTTTAGTTTGCGATTTTCATGTGACGACTTTCCTAATTTCAAAGCCGGGCAATTTACTAAAGTCGGTTTGTTACAAGATGATGGCAAGATTATTTCGCGTCCCTATTCGCTGGTAAATGCCCCGCAAGACAGTGAATTAGAGATTATTGCGGTGCCGGTAGAAGGGGGAGCGTTATCGCCAAAGTTACACGAATTACAAGTAGGTGATGGTTTGAAAGTGATGGCTCCTCCTACCGGCTTTTTGATATTAGATGAAGTGCCGCAAAGTCGAGATTTATGGTTGATAGCAACCGGTACGGGTGTGGGACCTTTTTTGTCAATATTAGCCACTCAACAAGTGTGGGCGACATATCATAATATTGTGCTAGTTTATGGCGCCCGCTGGCAACAAGACTTAGCCTATTTACCTCTTATTGAAGGGTGGAAAGAGCAGTACGCAGGGCGATTTCATTTTGTTCCTGTGGTCAGCCGAGAACAAGGTGAAGACAGTTTACAAGGGCGCATTCCTGCTTTATTAGCGAATAACACGATTCAATCTCTAGTAGATTTACGCATTAGCTCAGCCGATAGCCAAGTGATGTTATGTGGTAATCCCCAGATGATTACCGATACCGTTAGTTTACTTACTGAAATGGGGTTGTCTAAACACTTGCGCCGCTCTCCCGGGCACATATCTATGGAACGTTATTGGTAAGTTATCAAAGTTTTAGGGGAAATTGTTAATGCCAAAAGGGTTAATTTTACTGACAACCTGTAGTTTTCTTTTACTCGTCGGATGCTCATCAGTGACTAAACAGCAAGTGTCAATATTACCAGTACCAGCGCCATTGACTCTGCCAAGCTTAAATACCGAGATATTTGATCCCATCTCAGTGCCGACCAAAAAGGATATTTTTGCTCTAACTGAAAAACAGAGAACAGATTTTCTTCGTTACTATCACGACCCCAAAAATCAGCAAACACAAGGACATATTCGTTTGTTTGACTATCTCGATACCTTTGTGGACGATTTCGGTTTTCGCGGCGCAACATTAAGAGCATCTGAAGCCCTGTTTTTAAAAACGGGTAATTGTCTGTCTCTGGCAATTGTCACAAAAGCCTTAGCTGATGTTGTGAATTTAGAAACGGCATTTCAAAGGGTGCACAGTGCCCCCGTGTATGCCCGTAATTCAAGGTTAATGACATTGTCATCTCATGTTCGCACCTTTATTTATGACCCGAACTATGCCCCCCCTGCATCCGTAATAGTGGTGAGACGACCAAGCATCATCATTGATTATTTCCCGAGTAGATCAGATGTCACTGGTGTTAGGGTATCGCAAGCGGATTTTATGGCTATGTACTATCAAAACGTTGCTGCCGAGGCCTTATTAAACAAACAGTTGGACCATGCTTATTCGCTATTGCAAAAGGGCTTATCGTTTAATCCTCTTAATACTGAGACCTTAAATACTTTGGCCGTAACGTTTAATCGTGCCGGCGATCCTAATCAGGCAGAAGTCTTATACCAATTTATGTTGGACAACGGTTTGGCCTCAGGTAACGTTATCAGTAATTATGTTGCTTTGCTGCAGTCTCAGGGGCGAGAGATTGAGGTGACGGCACTCGAACAAAAAGTCGATGCCATTGACGATGATAATCCCTATCGTTGGATTGATTTAGGTGAGCAAGCTTTTGCAGAAAATAGTTTTACGTTAGCTAATAAATATTACAAAAAAGCCGAGAATATCGCGCCTTACCTGCATGAGGCATACTTTGGTTTAGCCAAAAGTTATTATCAACTTGGCCGTCAAAACTTATCGGAAAAAGCCCTAACACGAGCGATAGAGCTGACTTATAACACGGTAGATAAGAGTTTGTATGAAGCAAAACTGCACGCCTTAGTACACAGTAATTCCAATTAGCCTTTAGCGCGGATTAAACCAATTTAATTTTTCATGCAGGCTTACCACCGACCCTACTATGATTAAAGCTGGGGGCTGTATACCTGCTGCTTCTGCTTTAGCTTGAATATCCATAAAGGTACCCG
>NZ_JANQVQ010000044.1:986-5387 GCF_030730205.1 Paraglaciecola sp. | reverse complement strand
TAACCGTAACTTGAACATAAGCATCAGCAAATCGCTCCGCAATGGACTTAATGAAGAGCAATATTTGCAAGGCAAAGAAATGTATAGAGTGCTAAATGTTTGCACAGCGCAAGCTGGCGATTTTTTGCACACAATTTGAAGGGAGCTTTGAAAACGTGTTCGATTTCTCTCCAGATATTTACCTAAAAGAGACAGCTTATTATTGGCTAATAATGACAAAAGTATAATGTAACAGCGGGTATCCCGCCGCTCGTTAAAATGATAAATGATAATTATTTGTTAACGAACATGCTAAATAAATCTGCTTTTCAAATATTTTTAATACGTCTTTTCTGAACACGAGAAAATTCGACATCAAGACGACCGTATCCAATTGATTTATATTAATAAAATTTAAATTAATGACAAATAATAACGGACTGACTTGTGGCTAACTGATTTTTAGCAGATTTAGTCTAATAATCAGACAAAATTAAACGTAACAAATTGAAAATAATGATAAAAAAATTAAGAAAAACATCACTAACTGATTTTTAGCAGATCTTGATGATTATTCATTCAATTAAATCCGTAAGCAATTGAATTTAAACACAAATAAAAGCTCAAGCTGGCAACCTAACTGATAATTAGCAGATTTCGTAGTATTTTTGACCGAATTACTCATTAAGCAGCTGAAAAATAAGAATAAAAAAAATAAAATTCACTATCTAACTGATTTTTAGCAGAACGCGTTCATTTTTAAAGCAGCCAAATCCATAAGCAACTGAAATTAAAATAAAAAACGAAATAAAAAATCAAAATATAACTGATTATTAGCAACTTCAGTCTAAAAAACAATCAAAAAATAACGCAAGTCATTGTTTATTAAAAATAAACACAGAAAAAGAGACCTAACTCATTTTTAGCAACTTCCCTAACTGATTTTTAGCAACTATAAACTAATAGAAACAATAACATAGGAAAAATAGCACCTAACTCATTTTTAGCAGCCTAACTGATTTTTAGCAGCTATTAATTATATATATCAGCAACTTAAATTAAAAAAACAGAAAAAATAACCCTCGTATTAGATCTAGATTAGAAAGAAAGAAAAAAGATCTTTGAGGTTGCAATAAATTTAAAACACCGTATCCAAATCAAACGGATCTCTAAAACGCAATTTAAGCAACAAAAAAACCCTACCCCAGGCCAATATATGAAAAACATAACTTATCTCGCCACAGACCGTTATAGCCACCTTAAAATTGATTAAAATCCCACATTTTAGATTAAGTTTAAACCTTGAGAAAATATCACTAAAAATTTAAGCCGCCTCAAAAATCACTTACAAACAATTAGTTAACAAATAACATTGCTTTTGAGTATGGGAAAATTAGAGATAAATGAACAGATTTCGAAGCAATTTAAAATCCACAAAAAGACCTAAGCTTAATAACTCCCTACAAATGTTTCCTTACGGATGCCGGTCTTGATTTCATCATAGAACTAAAGTCATTTGTTTAACTGGTTCTAATAGTTGCTATGCCAATTTTAGATAACTTATTCACACTCAATATCCTGCAAAAGTAGCTTAGCTGCTGCACTTACACCGCGAAGTATGCTGATATCGACCACATCTAATCGAATTGGGTTGGCTAAAACCCTATCTGCTTTTCTAAATTCATCATGATCACTAATGATCTTGATATAACGCTGCAATAATTCAATTGGCGTAGTTTCACGTTTAAGTTGTTTTTTTAGGCTCTCAGCAAATCTTTGCATGCGTTCTGTATCGTCGTCTTCATGCAACTCACAATAAATCGCTTCAGCCAGTTGTGGCTTGCTCCAGCCAAGCTGTTTTTGCATAGCATTTATTTCATCTTGCAGCTGTTTTACCTGCTGATTGTCCCGAATTGTCCCTGTCGGCAATTTAGTATCACTCCTGTTCGCAGCAATGGTGCTGCGGGCCAATCAAAAACGATATCAATGCGTTGATACGCAAAGGAGATTCAAATGTCTACACCTATGACAAAAGCAGCCGCAGCTCGCATTCAATCAGCCACCGCAAAAGCAAACGGCGGTGTGGTGCCTAAAGGCTCATTTGCTGCCAAAGCCACCAGTACAGCTGCTAAAAATGCCGCCTCACGACCTGCACCACCAAATGGCCCAAGCAAAACCGGCAACCCATCAGGTGGTGGCCGTGGAAATAACCCTCCTGCACCTGTAAAAGGCAAATAAATTTAAGCTAAGGCCGGAGCAACCCGGCCTTTTAGCGGCAACTTTTTAAGTTTGTGCTAAACAGCTCAACAAACTCTGCAGACTGCCGTTTTAAATCCTTACCGCTAACATCAGGCATGGTCTTATCCAATGCGCAGGCGCAGGCATAAGTCATTTCCTGCTGCATTTTTTTCGTCAAGTACACACCGGATGGGTTAGAGCAATAACTAATAATTTCGTAAATTGCTGCCGATGGATAACGGTCGGCTTCAAAAAATTCGCGGTCAATTTTTTGGCCAATAATGGCTGTACCAACTAAAACCAAACCGGTGGAAAAAATAGAGCCTGTGATCTTTCTAAACGAAAAACCAGCAAAGCTTTTTTGGCATTTGTGGCAGCTAATATTTTCGGCAAATTCGATGGTATTGCCGGTGTCGCAATGGGGGCATTCGATGTTCATTACTGATTAAATCCTTTTAAAAAACTATTTCCCCTAAAAAATCTGGTTTAATATCTGCCAGCAGATTCATCCTTATGAAATCTAATCTACAATACGTAAACAGAGTTACGACCCGTCTTGGGAAAAGGCGTGGCAAGCAATTTATTTCCATATTCACACATTAGTGAACCAATTTTTTCAACCTAATGGGAATTGCTAGCCTATCAATCTTTGCTACTTGCATAAAAAATCAAAGCTAGCACAGCCGAGATTATTGTAACCTTTGGAAAAGCTGCTGCTAAGCAATATGACTTAAAACATCCACCATAAAAAAATTGATTAACAACCATTACCACCAAGAAAACGGGAATAAATATAAAAATAACTGTCAAAAAAGAAGTAGAAAGGCTTGCCTCACTTTTATCTGTGTCATTTATTGCTTTCGCCTTAACACTACCGCTAGTGCTTTTGCCACAACTTGAACAAAATTTCGGATTATCAAAAAGTTTAGTGCCGCATCCTGAACAATACATAAATTACCCCTTTAATTTACTGAGAGCTTAATTGAATGAAAGACATCTCTTTAAGAAATACATCTTTAAATAAAAAACTAGGAGTTTTGACTAAAAGGGTTAAGCAAACGAGTGTTAAATCAACAAATCAACACGCCTAATATAAGCTATGTTCTTGAAGTAAAAACTCGTTTAAATGTCATCAAAAAACCGGTTTTATCTATAGATAATTTGCTCTTTTTAGTTTTATTCATCACGATTTTTAACAGTTCATGTTCTTGCAAAAATTTCTGTCTAGATTCATTCACTTTCTGTTGCTGCTCTGGTGTCATAGCTAGAGGCCCTTAAACTTTTATAAAAGTGATTTTCTACAGCTAATAACTTGTTTTTAAACGCATCTTTCGTAGAAGCATGGTCATATATACGTACAAAATGGCGACATTTGTTCTTAACTGACTCGTTAAATAGTGCACGTGTCTTTAGCCATAACTCTTCTTTTGAGCTGTAAACACCCGGTACAGTTGATATCTTTGGATCAGATAGAGCTTGCTGCGCGCGATTATCGGGCCAGCCCGCATAAAGCACTGTATTGTCTTCATTAATTACAACATCGAATACATACTCAATCGCCCCGGTATCACTGTCAGCCCAGCATGGCGGGTGATCTAATCCGTTACCCAACCTGACAACTTGCTGACGCAAATTATTATTTTGCCCTTTTAAATCGTTTAATTGAATTAGCATGTTATCCAGAGCTTCGGCTGCATCCCCTCCTTGCTCTGAAACACTGTCTAATTTGTGTTTCAGCTCAGCATAGGTTTTAAGTGTCTCAGCGATAACTTCTTTGTCTTCGCTGGCAAGCACTTCACTAAGGTTCTGCTCATATGATTCAAGTTTGGCACTTTGGTCTTCAAGCTGTGTCTTAAGCGCCTCCAACTCTGATTTCATACTACTATTTTCAGTCGTCGCTTTTACCAACTCTGAAAACAACTCATCTACTGAATCAGTTCCTGTTTGCGCCTTAATTTGCTCAACAAGTTGACTAATCACTTCATAATTTTCTGCGCGCGCCTGCTCATTTAGGATCTGCTGCGCCAGTTCATCTTTCTTTTGCTCTTGTTCATTAATTCAACTGGCGAATAAAATAATGTATTTTGCGCTAATTCATTAATATCACTTGTCATCTCTATCATTTTTTCCATCATCATACGAATAAGTTTATCATTGTAAAACACAATAAAATCCACATAATGC
>NZ_JANQVQ010000044.1:0-976 GCF_030730205.1 Paraglaciecola sp. | reverse complement strand
CTCCTAATCTTTTGCAGCTCTCGCGCTAAATTGCTGTAAACCGATGCAATATCACTTGCAACCTGATTAGTATGTTCTTCAGTTGCATTTGCACTTTGCTCCAACTTGCCAAATACGGTGTTTACTCGTGTTGTTGCGGTATCTATCAGCTCTTCAAATTTAACCAATGTTTGCTGAAGCCTATCTACCCCAGGGGTCATTTTCTCTACCTGGCTGAAATTCTCCACTAACTCTTCTAATGATGTAGCATATTGTTTCAGTATTTTCGGAGAGTCAGCAAGTTGGGTTTGTATCGCCCCGGACTCTTCAACCAGAATCTTCATGTTTCTGTTTATTGCGGGAACCGCATCTTCAACCGCAACTTTAAAACTGTCTAGCTGCGAACTAACCTGCTTTAAGCGAGCTTCCACTTCGCTCTGAGCATCAATATTAATGTCCTTAAAGTCGCCAATGCTCTCTACAACAGAATTGCCAATTTCAGTAAGCGTTGCCCGATACTGCTCAGCTTGCGTTTTAATCACATCATTAAGTTTTTGCTCAAATCCATCGATGTGCTTATTAATCGTATTCGTACTACCCGCTATCTGATAGGCCAGTTTCTCATTATTAGACTGCAGCTCTGTTGCCGCCTTTGCAAAGTAATTACTAAAACCCGTTAAATTTTCCGTCAGACCCTGAAGAGATTTTAGAACAGGCTTAACAATCATATCTTCAGAAATAGCAATGTTGTCTATTCTTATTTGCATGCCATCTACCACAGCATTTATCGTTTCTATGTTTCGCTCCATAGACTCTGAATAAAGCTTGGTCGTAGCTAAGTTGGCATCTTCAAAGCGTTTTAATGTATTAGAAATCGTTTCATTCGTTTCCGTACTAACTTTTACTATGCTGGTGATCACTGATGAAGTTAACGTATCAATTTGGCCTTTAAACACTTCCAGCGAATGTTCAATATCGCGCTCAATTTGCTCTTGCC
>NZ_JANQVQ010000043.1 GCF_030730205.1 Paraglaciecola sp. | reverse complement strand
ACCATGGGGCGATTTTGTGGAGCATGCTAATGTTTGAGATGTGGTATGTTAAATATGCATCAGTTCAAGGTGTCAAATAGCCCCATGCAAGGACGAATTTTTTATCTCGATGTGCTCAGAGCATTAGCGATTATGCTAGTTTTTACTGGCCATACCGTACTAAGTTATGGAGCACCAGCACATTTGGCTCCACTTCAATTTGGTGGTTCGGGCGTTGATCTATTTTTCATGTTGTCTGGCTGGCTTATTGGTTCGCAATTATTTTCTGAGCAGGAAAAATTTGGCAATATTGATATAAAACGATTTTGGTTTAGGCGATGGATGCGCACAATGCCTGCTTACTTCGTCGTTTTATTTTTAACACTTTGCCAGTTATATGTAACCAAAGATACAGTCGCTAATCCAACACCATACTTCTTTTTTGTCCAAAACTATTTCTATCCTATGGAATATTTTACGATAAGTTGGTCTTTGAGTGTCGAAGAACAATTTTATCTCGTCATTGCTCCCCTTATTGTATTTTTGGCTTATTTTAGAACGAAATATCAAACCCTTGTGTTACTTATACTGCTTTTGTTACCAAGCCTATTTAGGTTGCTTGGCTGGTATACGACTTTATATCAAACCCATGTTCGTTGGGACTGTTGCCTGATGGGAGTATTGTTGGCCCATATTTATTACAACCACAACAGTATCTGGCTTTCAGCTAAACGTTTTATGCTGCCCTTATTGATTACTGGTGTTGTGTGCTATCTATTATTTTTCTTATTTAAATGGTACAAACCTTTTCCTGGCTATACCAATCCCTCGATTTTAATCTTGTCGTTGGTATTTGCATGTTTGGTCTTTTATGCCGTAAATAATCCAATTAAATCTAAGCCAAAGGGATACACCCTTATAATGCATATTTCAACGCGGTCATATTCTTTGTATTTACTGCACCCAGAAGCACTAGCGTTAGCAAAACGATTTATACATGACTCTCACTTCATCATTTATTATTCTTTTGCTCTCCTAATTAGTCTTGTCGTTGCAGAGATACTTTACCGCGTTATTGAACTCCCCTTTATTGCTAAGCGAGATCATTATTCGCTGTCAGCTAAAAGAATACAGCAATGACAAAAATCAAGGTAATGCACCTTACCTACGATATGCGTATCGGTGGCACCGAAATGGTGATTAAAAACATCGTAGAAGGCTGTGATACCACAAAATTTACTATGTCTATTTTTTGTATTGAAAAACCCCTAGGTCCTTGGGGTATAGAACTACAAGAGTCAGGGTTGGCAATTGATGGATGCGAACGTCAACCTGGTTTTGATAGGTCGTTGATTGAGGCTATTAGAAAACACCTAAAAAAAAGTGATATTGATATTATCCATTGTCACCAATATACCCCATGGGTTTATGGCGTATTAGCTGCTGTGGGTTTAAAAACCAAAGTGGTGTTCACTGAACATGGTCGATTTTACCCTGACTCAAGTAGTTGGAAACGCAAACTGCTTAACCCGTGGTTATGCCGAATTACCGATCGTATAACGGCTATATCTCAAGCGACTAAACAAGCATTAGTAGACTTCGAAAACATTCCCGAGAAACGTATCGATGTCATTTATAATGGCATAAAACCGCCGCGAGTGGTGCCACGTAAAACGTTAGAACTTAAAGAAAAATTGAGACTCAGCTCAGAGACTAAGATAATAGGTACAATAGCTCGTTTAGATCCAATCAAGAATCATCATATGATGTTAAACGCCTTCGCACAGGTACTCATTACTCACCCCAATATCACACTACTAGTGGTCGGCGATGGAGAAGAGCGTATAAATATCGAGAAGCAGATAAATAGTTTGGGTATTAAAGACAATGTCATCATGACGGGGTATGATCCTCAGCCACAGCACTATCTCGATTTGATGGATATCTTTTTATTACCCTCATTTAGTGAAGGCACATCGATGACATTGTTAGAGGCGATGGCTTTGGGTAAGCCTTGTATTGTGACTGATGTTGGCGGTAACCCTGAAGTCATTAAACACCATAACAATGGACTAGTAGTAAAAACCAATGATGCCGAAGCGTTGAGTGAAGCGATCAAACAACTCATTAGTGACTCTAAAACAGCCGAAAAAATGGGCTTTGTTGGCCAGAAGCGATACGCATCAACGTTTAGTGATTCGGTCATGAACACCACGTTTTCAAACCTTTACACCAACCTTCTACCTTCACATAGTTGATCTTATGAGCAACAGTACTTACCCCCTTATTTCAGTTGTAATGCCTGCCTATAACGCAGAACGCTATATTAGCGAGTCGATCGAAAGCGTTTTGCAACAAAGTTACCCCAATATCGAACTCATCGTCATTAATGATGGCTCCAACGATAACACTGCCAGTGCTATAGGGCATTTGATGCATGCTATTCTTTATATAGAGACTGAAAACAAAGGCGTCTCTGCTGCACGAAACTTAGGAATTCAAAAAGCCCAAGGGGATTGGATAGCGTTTTTAGATGCCGATGACATTTGGTTTGCCAATAAACTGAAAAAGCAATTTGAGCAACTCGGGGGCTGTAACTGGTCTTTTACTGACTCTTATTATCTCGGTGAGCATTATAAAAACAATATCAAACGGTCTGACTTAAGCCCTCTATTTGGGGGAAACATCTTTGAAAATTTGCTCATTGAAAATATCATTACCACATCAAGTGTACTAGTAAAAAAGTCGATAATTCAAATAGCGGGTGGATTTGATGAAACCTTAGAGGCTTTAGAAGATTGGAAGTTATGGTTAGGTATCGCCAAAGAACACCCTATTTCATATGTTAATGAACCACTGCTCAAATACCGCGTCTATCCTGGTTCAACATCGCGAAAAGCAAGAAAAATGTTACCTTTACACGAAATGATTATCAATCATGCTACATCCTCCTTGAGCAGCAGCAAAAACACCTCAATAGTAAAAAAACGTGCTACCTATAACTCATTAAATGTTTGTTCGTATATTGCCGAAGACAGTCAAGACCATCAATTCTCGTTGTATTGCGCCTATCGTGCTTTTTTGCTTTCCCCATTGAGAATTTCCTCACTGAAGCGCTTGGTTCGCTGCCTACTTAATACTATCAAGTTTGGCTTTTCAACAAGGACATCAAAACAATGAGCCTAAAAACTAACCTACTCATAAACCGTGTGGTTGAATTTATTAAATATGACTTCAATCACCTTAAGTACCCTCTGGTTTTATGTTGCCATGTGGTGATTTACATCTTACAGAAATTCAACAAACATAGTTTAGCCTTCAAAATAGCCAGCAATGTTTATCGTACTGGTTGGTCTGGCAGTGATGAGTTAGGTACAAACGTTGCTCATTATTATTTTAAAGCCAATAAAAGTTTAGGTCGTCAAATTAGTGACGAATTTATCAATAACTTGCCCGTGTTAAGCAACACCGCAAAATTTTTCGAACGCCCACAGGAAATGTTAAACGGCATAATCACCGTGCTTAAAAATCCATCTGATATTGAAAAAGGTGCGCTTATAATCAACTACAGCTATTACTTTCCCCTGTTTATACGCTTCTTTGATGTAGAAAAAATAGCAGAATCTTTCAATATTATATTAGAGCCTAGTTGGGCTGGATTCTGTGAAGAAAATATCCTGTCTTACAGTTTGATTAATGCTCCAATATTTTTGCAAGTTTACGAAAAAAGAGACAAACGTTTTATCGAAAGATTAGACAGCAATATTATTCCGGTTGAAGTGGGGCCTAGCTGGTTTATCAACCACAACAATTTTGTTCCTCCGACCTCAGGCAAACGAGACATCGATATCCTGATGGTTGCTGCCTGGGCAAAATTCAAACGTCACAATGCCTTTTTTAAGGCCTTGATCCCATTAATCAGCGATAAACCGGACTTAAAGATTGTATTAGTTGGCTATCCGGTTGACATGAGCAAAGAACAAATTTTACAACTCGCGAACTTGCACGGTATTGCCGACAACATTGAAATTTATGAATGGATCACGCCGCAAGAAGTATCTGAATTGCAAAAACGAGCTAAAGTAAATGTATTGTGGTCAAAATTCGAAGGAAATAACCGCGCCATCATCGAAGGCATGTTTTGCGACACCCCTGTTATCATGCGCAAAGGACATAACTATGGTGAACACTACAGTTTTATTAATGGGCAAACAGGTTACTTTGCGGATGAACAAAACTTTAAAGATATCTACCAAAAAATTAGCTTAAATATAGATAAGATGTCACCGCGAAACTATGTCATGGATAACCGCAATTGCATTATTGGCACTGCAATTATGAGCGATGCCATTAAAAAATATGAAGTCAATAATCAACGCCCATGGACTAGTGACTTAGCTGTAAAAGTGAATGATTTACATGGCATGGCTTACCTCGTAAGCCAAAGCGAACATTATCAAGCAAGCTATTCCTTAATCGCCTCATTATTAAAAAAGAACAACACCAAATGACTATAACCGATAATACACCATTAGACTTGGCCGATTTTTTTCAACGTTTACAGGAAAAAATCTATTTTCTGCCTAATCCTGGTAACGCTGGTGACTCACTGATTGCAGCTGCGACATTTCAGTTTTTCGAAAGACACCATATCTCTTATGAAGTAGTCACCAATGATAGCTTTGACAGTAAGGGGAAAATAGTCGTATACGGCGGCGGCGGTAACTTTGGTGGTATCAATAGTCGGGTCGCTACATTTATTCAATTGCACCATCAGCGCGCTAAACAGTTTATCTTGTTACCGCACACTCTATTTGGTGCAGAGAGCTTATTAGCTCTTTTAGGCGGTAATGTTCACCTCATCTGTAGGGAAAAGGTCTCGTTCCAGCATGCCCTCACCCATGCGCCCAAAGCTAAAGTGTACTTGCATGACGATATGGTATTTGCCTGCGATGTAAATGCTATTCTAGCAAAGCCCATTAATGTCTCTATCAGCAAGCACGTAGCAGAAGAAGTTTGGCGTCGTATCAGAGGTATGGATACTTATGACTATGGTATTAGCCTGCGCTGCATTCTTCATTATTGGTTGTACCAAGCAAAGCAACTTTTTAAGCCTAAAAACAATTCAAACATACTTAATGCATTTAGGGTAGATGTTGAAAAAACCGATATTAAAATTCCAAATGATAATCTTGATATTTCTGATTTATTTGAATTAAGTTCTTGTCAACAAGACCTCGCTTTGCTTGCAACCCAAAAGTTTTTAAATTACATCAATCAGTTTGAGGTGATAAACACGAATCGCTTACATGTCGCGATAGGTGCGACTCTACTGGGTAAACAAGTCAACCTTTACGGCAATAACTATTTTAAGATTAAAGCGATTTATGATTACTCTCTGTCGAATAAATTCA
>NZ_JANQVQ010000042.1 GCF_030730205.1 Paraglaciecola sp. | reverse complement strand
TTCACTTTCTTTTTATTAATTTGCTGCTGAATTTCGTAATCAAATTCTTGTGCTGAAATAACTAAGCCTTCTTCATCTTCATTGGGAAAAGCGGCAATAGCGACGTTGTCGCCTTCAAGACCATAAGTCCAGCGAGTGCGCCATGTTTTTAGTTCAATAGCGATAGGTTTGCAGTCAGCCCAATCACCTGTTGCCCATGCTTGCGCGAATGCTTCGCTTGGCCAAACCGGGGCACAGTCTTCGTCATCGGTATTCAGCATGACACAGCCATCATTATCAGTCAGTATCCACACCTTTTGGTTATTAACCACTTCTTTAACCAAGTAATTTAGGCGTTGTTCGGGTGTATATTGTGCAACATCAGCTAAGCCCGTTGGCTTGGTGGAATCAGTCATAATCTGTCCTAGTAGAAAGAGCATTGCCAAATAGAATAATGCACAAATTCAAGTTAGTCTTTTAATGTCGTTCAAAAACAAATAAAACTAGACTGTTTGCTGAATATTTAACCGATAGCTGGATTTACCTCGCTTTCGGCCCTATGACAATTTTTATGTTCTTTACTACAGTGTTATTTCGCGGCATCGTAATACAATGCATAAAGGTGGTTTGGTTCACTCGTAATTAACAGGGGGCTATGTGTTCGAACACGGTGATTATGTTGTCGGTATTAATCAACAGGTTTTACTATTTGTCGGTCGTGGCCCATGGAATGATGAGGCGCTTATCGATGGTGCTAAAAAACTAGGCAAAGAGATTCAGCACCTAGACCTCACCTTACCCTGGGCTCAGTTGAGTTGCTTGGTGGGTGAGTGTTTAATGCCTCCGTCTACATTTGACGGTTTTGTTTACCATAGTAAAATTCGCAAAGAAAAAGGTTTAGCTTGCCTGGCTATCGTTATTTTAGAGTCAGATATTAGCAATACAATTAAGCAACAATTGGGTGCAGCCTACCGACAAGCAGAGATTGAACATCAATTTTTTAATTCGATTGAGTCGGCCATTGAGTGGTTGGCGCAACAACACTTTCAGTTAGATCGCCCCGCCTTAACAACCTTTTTAAATCAGTGTCACTTTTTGCCTAAAATGTAAATGTGTCAGGCAACGGCATGTCGATTGGCTTCTCTTGGCTATATACATGATGCGACTCATCTTAGGACGAGCTGCAAACTTATCTTGCCATTGCTCTGTTTATTTAAAATATTATTAGTCAATGGTGTGTTTTTAAGTAATTTAGTTCGGTGTAATCTGCGTTAAACAATAATAACGTGGTGTCACTATGTCTACATCTTCTGATCTTGCTCATGCAAAATTACTTTCGCCTAAACGTAATACCTCGATGGCTATGTCTGTTGAGGCTTTGTCAAATGAACAGTTGCTCCATTTTGGGATTGATCCAAAAAGTGATTATGGCCAAGCATTAAGTAGCCTGACTCAGCACTTGTACCATGCACAAATCGATGTGCAACACCTTTGGAGAGTGACCAGCGAAACGCTAGCTGGCCTCGATAAGCAAGATAAAGTCGCCTACTTTAATGCAAAGAAATTCTTGTCATTTCAAATTGCCAAAATACTCGATACCTTGCAAAACCCGTTTCGAGCGACGTATCAAAGCCTAAGCAAACAATCTGGTTCTCAAGTCAGCAAAAGTCATTATCCCTTGTTCGATAATGTGACAGCGTTATTTTCAGCCACGCCAGTTGTGGTGCGCACTGCTACTTACGTGTATGCCTGCACGGAGTGGGTTGATGATGCGTTTCAGGGGAAAGAGTCAACTCACCAAATCTATTCACGACTGCTTAATCCCACTAATATTTCTTTGGCTAATGCCATAGTCGATTTAGAAGCTGGGCCTTACGCCGCAGATTATTTGGCGTGGAATTTCAATTCAGGCATGGCCGCTATTGATGCGTTGTTATCAAATGTATTAGGCCATGGCGATGTTATTGTTGTATCGCGCAATGTTTATGGTGGCGTCTACCAGCTCTTGCATGACTTTTTTGCTAGAGAAAATCGCCTTGATGTTCAGCTTGAATGGTTTGATGGCTACAGTGCCGATGAATTTGCTGGGTTCTTACATCAAGCACGTGAAAAACACGCCGCCCGTTTGGCGCAAGGTAAGGCCCTGCATGTGTATATTGAGTCGCCTTGTAATCCTCACGGTTATGTACTCGATGTGGCAGGTATCAGTAAGTTAGCTCACGAACACAATCATTTAGTGATGTTAGATGCTACCTTGGCTACGCCGATTCTGCATCAGCCGCTGCAGCGCGTTGATAAAGCGGAACGCCCTGACTACGTGGTGCACAGTTACACCAAAGATATTTGTGGTAGCGGTGCGACGACAGCAGGTGTAGTGATTGGTGAAAATTATCGTATGTTCCAAGGCAAAGGAGATTGTGCTAATGGCTATGATTGGTCACGCACTATGTTTTGGGATGTGTATTACATTAAAGGTGCGTTTTTAGATTCTGAAAAAGCCTTTGATGTATTAAACGGCATGAAGACCTTAGAAATGCGTATTATGAATAAGGTGATTAATACCACGGTTTTCAGTCAGTTTCTCGCGTCGCATCCAGACTTAAACGTGAACTGCCATGCAGTGGCAGGGCATGCAAATGAGACGCTGCGTAAAAGCCAATTACGCCACGGTTGGCCTTGTGCCCTGTTTACTGTGGATATGGAAGGCGCCAGTCTTAATCGGGATACCTTTGTACGATTTTTTGATGCCCTTGAGCCTGCATTTAGTCATCAAGTGAGTATCGGTCAAAACAACACGATTATCTTATGCCCCGCATTAACCTCCCATAGTGAATTAGACAAAAATGCTCAGCAAAAAAGCGGTATTTATTTAACCACTATGCGGGTGGCGATGGGAACTGACAATGTCAAAGAACTGATCGCTCATTTTATAAATAGCGCGAGATTGCACATTGATCCTGTAGTACCAGGCTTTAGTAACCAGTTTATGTCGGTACAGCAAATTGATGAGCTGTATATCCAAACCTGCCGTGAAGTCAGTGAACAGCATTTTGCCAGTGCAGGCTCGATTAAAGCGATGTTAGTGTAATTTGCCCTTCATTGTGCGGGTGATGCTTAACCCATCACCCGTTTGTGCTTTTCGTCTAATCTCCTGTCTTTGCGCCTACCCCCTCTTAAAATAGTGTTAAGATTCGCTTCTTTTTTGTCATTTGAAGAGTCTATAAATGGCCGATATTCAATTCTCACAGGCGCAAAAAGACGCCTTAGTGGATAAGTTACAACGATACCTACACGACGAATTAGATTGTGAGTTGGGGCAGTTTGACGGTGAATTTTTACTGGATTTTATTTCTAAAGAGTTTGGCAGTGTCTACTATAATCAAGGGCTATACGACGCTCAAGCGGTCTTAACTGAGAGGCTTGATTCGCTAACGGACGTTATTCTACAACTTGAAAAATAACCTTGCTCAATATTAAAACAAGCAACTTATTGGACAACATCACGACAGGGATAGCGAATGAACGATAACCCCCCCAATTCTTCGATGCCATCAGCGCACCCTAAACCCAGCACCGAACATTTGGCTACTGAACTTCAGCGCTTGTTTGGGTTTGAGACCTTTCGTCAGGGGCAGCAAGATGTGGTGGAGCATTTGTTAGCGGGGCACTCAAGCTTAGCCATTTTTCCAACAGGGGCTGGTAAGTCTCTGTGTTATCAATTTGTCGCTAGCCAATTGCCCCATCTCACCTTAGTGGTATCGCCTTTGTTGGCCTTAATGAAAGATCAACTGGCGTTTTTACACAGTAAAGGGATTGCTGCTGCCAGTATTGATTCAACCCTCAGCTTTGAGCAAAACCAGCAAGTGATGCAGGATATTCGAAGTGGGGCGTGTAAAATTTTGATGGTGTCGGTAGAGCGTTTTAAAAACGAACGATTTAGGCAGTTTATTAAAAGTGTGCCTCTGTCGATGTTGGTAGTGGATGAAGCTCATTGTATTTCAGAGTGGGGTCATAACTTTCGGCCCGATTATTTAAAACTTCCCGATTACCAACAAGACCTAAAAATACCTTTGGTACTGCTACTCACTGCCACTGCGACCAAAAAAGTCAAACACGACATGGCACAGCGTTTTGCGATTGCGCCTGGGCATATCGTTCAAACAGGTTTTTATCGGGCTAACTTACAACTGGATATCGTACCGGTTGCCCAATCCCAGAAAAACAATCAGTTGATTAGCGTGCTCAAACAACAAGCGGGAGCCGGTATTGTTTACGTTACCTTGCAAAAAACCGCTGAAACAGTTGCTCAACTGTTATTTCAACAAGGCTTTTCGGCCAAGGCCTATCACGCTGGTTTAGATAATGAATTACGCCAGCACATTCAACTTGAATTTATGCAGCAAAAAGTTCAAATCGTCGTGGCAACTATTGCTTTTGGTATGGGCATTGATAAGTCAGACATACGGTTTGTAGTTCACTACGATTTACCCAAGTCCATTGAAAACTACAGTCAGGAAATTGGCCGAGCAGGGCGCGACGGTCAAGTTTCACGTTGCTTAGTTTTAGCTAATCTCGACGGTCTGACAACCGTTGAAAATTTTGTATTTGGTGATACCCCCGATGCTGACGCAATAAAGCGAGTACTTGCTAACATTAAACATTCCGCTGAGTCTGAGTTTACTGAGCAAGCCTACTCCTGGGAAATGCAGATTAACGAATTATCGCAAATCAGCAATATTCGCCAATTACCGCTTAAAACATTGTTAGTGCAATTAGAGTTAGCAGGTGTACTGAAACCTTTGTATGCCTACTTTGCTGAATTTAAGTTGCGGTTTAATCGTGACAGCAACGACATCCTTAATCTATTTGATGGTGAGCGTCGCGATTTCTTAGACTGTGTTTTTACTACCACTCAGATGAAAAAAATCTGGGGAGTGGTCAATTTTGATGCCATATACCAGCAATATCAAGCGCCTCGGCATCGCGTGGTGAGTGCCTTAGAGTATTTGGCAGAACATCAATATATTCAGCTCGAGTCTCGCTTAATGACGGATGTGTATGAGGTTAAGTCGAGTGCCATGCTAAGCCCTGAATTGGCCGCTCACCTTGGCAACTATTTTGCGGACAATGAGCAAAAAGAAATCAAGCGTATAGCAGCAATGATACGCTTTTTTGAATTAGACCGTTGTCTGAGTTACAACCTAGCGCGTTATTTTGATGACCACAATGCTCCCACGAATTGTGGTCATTGCAGTGTGTGTCAGGGTAAAACCGCTAATTTGGAGCGCGTTGCTTTACCCGCTATGCCGGATAGGCAAACGATCTCGGAGGCTATGGCGTCATTGTCTACTTATCTTGAGAACAAAGCCGATATCGCAATGAGTGAAAGTATCTACTGCCATTTTTTAACCGCCATGAGCATGCCGCTTTTTGTGCGTTACCGAGTCAGTAAATTGTCAGGATTTGGTCTGTGTGAGCATCAGCC
>NZ_JANQVQ010000041.1 GCF_030730205.1 Paraglaciecola sp. | reverse complement strand
GAGCGTATTCTCCTGAAGTACGCATACTGTCAAGGGCAATATCGAAGGCTTGTTGTAGTGTTTCATCTTGCGTGATTGCGCCATAATCTTGGCTGGTAAAGATACTATGCACACTAATATCTGTGTCAGGAAATAAGGCATTCTTGGTATAGCTTAACAGTCGACGTTCGCCAATAACAATATCGGTTTTGTGATTGATGAGCAGTTTTAATTGTACGTTTCGGTCAACTAATTCTAAGTAGTCGGTGTTCTTCACTGCTAAAGCAAAATCGGGACCCAGCACTGTGGTGGCAGATTGATAAGCAATCACCGACTTGTCACTGAGATCATTAATCATTTTAACTTGAAGATTGGCCTCTTTTAGGGAAATTGCCACATCCTCAAAGGGAAGGTAAGTAGACGTTGTGTACCCCCTGTCTGCGTTAAATGCCGCAGGACTGGCAATATCATATTTACCTTCGTTGAATTCTTTAATGAGTCGATTGTAAGCAAGCAAATGAAACTCTGCTTCATACCCCATTTTATGCGTAACCTGACGGATAATTTCTACGTCAATACCTGTTATGCCTTGTTCTTCATCGAAATAAGCCCACGGCGCGCCTAAATTCACTGCCACCTGAAGTTTTTTTTCAAGGCCATGTCCGTGAAATGAAAACAACAACAAGATAAGCAAAATATTGCGCATGGTAGTCCTTGATGATTGATAGGTGAGAGGCACTAACGATTAAACTAAGAGTACCACTAAGCGATGGTTGACAATATGGTAACTATAAAAAACGCTTAGTTATTGAAACTAAGCGTTTACTTCAATTAACAAGGTTTACAGTTGTTCTATTTTGTAACCCTTGGCGGCTAATTTAGCCAAGACACTGTCAGGCCCAGCTAGGTGTAATCCACCGACTAAAATAAATTCAACGGGTTCATCATTTAACATCGCTTCAATTTTAGGAAACCAATTATTGTTACGGTCGACTAATAGGTCTTGATAAATTTGCGGATAGTCTGCTTTAAAATCATCAATTGATACGTCAGCCATAGCCTGCATATCGCCAGAACGCCAACTGTCTCGTAGGTCATTGATGGTTTCAGGCAGCTTTTTGATATCACGAATAGCGTAATCAATCATGCCGCTTTCGTCATCTTTACCCAGATTAACTAAAAATGAGATTTGCTCGTCAGGGGTTTCAAACCATGCTTGCGGTTTGCCATCGGCTTGGGATTTGTTGGCATAAAACTGATCAACCCCTTCACTGGTAAAACCCAGAGCCTGTAATTCCATTATACTCAATGTCACTGCGATTAAGCTCGGCTTTAACGTTTCCATGGCTTCGATAGGGACATTACGCTCTGCCATATGTTGTTTTAGCTTGGCATAGGTGTCAGCGTTCAGCACTTTATCAAGGGTGGTGCCATCCGCATAAACCATTTGGGCCATCATTTTTTGTTGAAATTCAATGCTATTGACTGCCACCATGTCAGTTTCAAATACTACTTTATCTGCGGCGTCATAAGCCACATCATATTCAGAGGGTAAGGGATAGTCTTCGGGGCTAAGAATATGGATGGTACCGCCCACATACACCGTGTGTTTATCGTTACTGACCTTCCAAACTGAAGCGGCCTGAACCTGCAATGATATTGCGCTCGCAGCCAAGATAAACGCACCACATAATTTATTTAACGTCATGTTTTTATTATTTCCATGTCAAAATGAGTAAAAAAGAGGTCGCAGAATAGCGGCTAACCCTTAATAAGAGCAATATGTGTTTGGACTATTTGGTTTGCGCCATGATGGCACTTTTGCACCAAATTATGACGTAATACCTGTATATTCTTTAAAGTATTTTGATTAACTTATTGATATGAATAGATTTAATTTGTGGCATTAAAACTGTATAAATAAAACTAACTAAGTAAATTAGCCTAAATTTATTTGTAACTTAATTTAATCCTTGCCAACAACTGTGTTGGTGATGGTTTGGCAAAGAAGCCCGCATGTCTGACTCGTTCAGCAATGCGGGCTTTTTTTTGCTCTCATTTTAGTTAAAGGTGATATATGACAATGTCAGCACAAATCAAAAGCAAACAACAAACACGGATTGTTGTGGTGGGTAATGGCATGGTTGGCCATCATTTTGTTGAGCAGTTAATACAACATAATGCCAATGTAGCCCAGGATGGACAGGCTATACACATTTGTGTGTTATCAGCAGAGCCAAGACTGGCCTACGACAGAGTACATTTATCCGAATATTTTTCAGGCAAAACAGCCGAAGAACTCGCCCTAACTACACCACAGTACTATCAGCAGAACCAGGTAGAGTTTAAATTGGATGCTGCGGTGGTTGATATCGATAAGCAAGCCAAAACCGTGACCACAGTGCAAGGTGAAGTATTAGCTTACGATAAACTTGTTTTAGCCACTGGCTCATTCCCTTTTGTGCCTCCTATTCCTGGCAACGATCAGGCCCACTGCTTGGTTTACCGTACCATTGAAGATTTAGAAGCCATTAATCATGCTGCTCAGGTTAGTAAAGTGGGCGTGGTGGTAGGTGGTGGATTACTAGGCTTAGAGGCAGCGAATGCACTTAAGCAGGCCGGTTTGCAAACCCACGTTGTCGAATTTGCTCCTCAGCTTATGGCCGTTCAAGTAGATGAGGGCGGTGGTCGTTTATTGCGCAGTAAAATAGAGGCGCTAGGGGTACAAGTGCATACCCAAAAAGCCACCCAAAATATTGAAAAGGGCGATAGCTGTCGCTACAAAATGTGTTTTGCTGATGGTTCAAATTTAGAAACAGACATGATTCTATTTTCTGCTGGTATTCGTCCGCAAGATGCCTTAGCTCGTCAATTTGATATCGCGATTGGTGAGCGCGGGGGCATAAAAGTTGACAATTATTGCCAAACCTCAGCGCAAGATATTTATGCCATTGGTGAATGTGCCTTATGGAATAATTTCATATTTGGATTAGTGGCACCAGGTTACACCATGGCGCGAGTCGCTGCGACCCACATACTAGGCGGCGATTTGAGTTTTTTAGGCGCCGACATGAGTACCAAGTTAAAGCTCATGGGGGTGGAAGTTGGCTCTATTGGTGATGCTCATGCCAGACAAGCAGGGGCCTTGTCGTATATTTACGAAAATCAGCCGCAAGGCTTGTACAAAAAAATCGTCGTAGACGCCACGAAACAAAAACTTCTGGGTGCAGTGTTAGTAGGTGATACCTCAGACTACGACACCTTATTACAATACGCACTTAATGGGATTGACCTTCCTGAATTTCCAGAAAGCCTTATATTACCTGCAGGTAGTGAGGGTAAACCCGGTTTAGGTGCTGACGCATTGCCAAGCACCGCAACCATTTGTTCTTGTCACAATGTATCAAAGGGCGACATCATCGCTGCCTTTGATAATGGCGCTTGTAGTGTTGGTGATATTAAAAGCTGCACAAAAGCCAGCAGTGGCTGCGGTGGTTGTTCGGCTTTACTGAAAAGTGTGTGTGACAGTGAATTAAGCAAACGTGGCGTCGAAGTCAAAAAAGACATTTGTGAACACTTTGCTTATTCACGCCAAGAGCTATTCCATTTAGTGAAAGTGGGACACATCAAAACCTTTGATAGCTTGCTTGAAAAACATGGGCACGGACTAGGCTGCGAAATATGTAAACCTGCTGCGGCTTCTATTCTCGCTTCGGTGTGGAATGAGTTTATCTTAAAACCCGATCATGTCAGCTTGCAAGATACTAACGATACCTATCTTGGCAACATGCAAAAAGACGGTACCTATTCCATCATCCCTCGCATTGCAGGTGGTGAAATTACCCCCGATAAACTGATTGTACTGGGCCAAGTAGGCAAAAAATACAATTTGTACACAAAGATCACCGGTGGACAACGCATTGATTTGTTTGGCGCTCGTGTAGATCAGTTGCCAGAAATTTGGGAAATATTGATCAATGCTGGCTTTGAAACGGGGCACGCTTACGCCAAATCATTGCGCACAGTGAAGTCCTGTGTGGGCAGCACCTGGTGTCGCTTTGGGGTGCAAGATTCTGTTGGCCAAGCTATCGATTTAGAAAACCGTTATAAAGGGTTGCGAGCTCCGCATAAAATTAAATTTGCGGTATCAGGTTGCACCCGTGAATGTGCCGAAGCACAAAGTAAAGACATCGGTGTCATTGCCACAGAAAACGGCTGGAACCTTTATGTGTGTGGTAACGGCGGCATGAAACCACGCCACGCAGATTTATTTGCTACCGATTTAGATAGCGCGACCTTGGTTAAGTATATCGACCGCATATTAATGTTTTATGTACGAACCGCAGATCGGTTACAGCGTACCTCCGTGTGGCTAGAAAACCTTGAAGGGGGCTTAGATTACCTAAAACAAGTGGTCATCGAAGACTCGTTAGGCCTAGTAGAGGCGTTAGAGAAGCAAATGCAGCTTGTGGTTGACTCTTATCAATGTGAATGGCGCACAGCCATAGAAAGCCAAGCATCTCGTAAGCGTTTTCGTCAGTTTGTTAATAGCGATAAAGTGGATTCCAACATTGTTTTTGTCCAAGAAAGGCAGCAAATACGCCCCGCCACAGAAGCAGAAAAACAGAGCTATCTGCAACAGGCAGATATAAAAACCAGCGAAGTGGTATAAGGAAATGAGCATGACAAAGACAGCAAATTGGATGACAGTCTGCCAAACCAGTGATTTGGTTGACAATTCAGGCGTATGTGCACTGATTAACGAACAACAAGTGGCGTTATTCAAACTTAGCGTGCGCGAGCAGGTGCAACTTTTTGCCATTAGTAACTGGGATCCAATCGGTAAAGCCAACGTCTTGTATCGTGGTTTATTGACCTCTGTGGGAGAGACCATCACCGTCGCTTCCCCCTTATACAAACAGCGTTACAGCTTAGCCACGGGACAATGTTTGGACGCTGATGAGATCGCTGTTCGCGTTTATCCCATTCGGATAGAGCAGCAATTGGTTCAAATCCAAATAGATAAGTAGAACATGTTGATGTCGCAAACAAATACCGTGAAGACCAAACGAGCCAGTCAAGAACAAGGCCCTAGCGAGGTGTCAAGTACCTGTCCTTACTGTGGAGTAGGGTGCGGTGTTGATGTGTCGGTCGACTATGTCAAAAGTGATACTGGCAACGGATCTACAGTGCGCTTAAGTGGCCTATCAGGTACCCGTGATCACCCTGCTAATTTTGGTCGTTTATGTGTCAAGGGGACGCAATTATTAGCCACAAACAGCCTTGCTGGACGCATGCAAACCCCAACGATTGACGGTAAAAAAGCGTCTTGGTCAGCGGCCATCAACAAAGTTGCCCAAAGCTTTAGTGACATTATTGCCACACACGGAGCAGATTCAGTGGCTTTTTATGTATCAGGTCAGCTATTGACTGAAGATTATTATGTCGCCAATAAGTTGATGAAAGGCTATATCGGTAGTGCCAACATCGATACTAACTCGCGCTTGTGCATGTCATCGGCGGTAACGGCATATAAACGGGCCTTTGGTGCAGATGCGGTGCCATGCTGTTATGAAGATGTAGAAGAGACTGATCTAGTGGTACTGGTAGGTTCTAATGCCGCTTGGACCCATCCAGTGTTGTATCAGCGTATCGAACGCGCTAAAAAACGCAATCCTGCACTTCAAGTGGTTATTATTGATCCTCGTCGCACCGCAAGTAGCGAATTAGCTGATTTACACCTGCCAATTAAGCCCGGCACTGACGTAGCCTTATTTAACGGATTGCTAGCCTACCTGAGTGCTAATCAAGGTTTAGACCATCGTTATATCGAGCAACATACCGAAGGCTTTACTGCGACCCTTGAAATGTGCCAAAACTGGTCAGTAGACCAAGTGGCTGCTTTTTGTGACGTAGACAACAGTGTCATTACCCAGTTTTTTGACTTATTTAAGCTGCGAGACAGGGTGGTAACGGCTTATTCAATGGGAGTGAATCAATCAAGCAGTGGAGTTGATAAAGCCAACGCCATTATCAATTGCCATTTAGCGACGGGTAAATTAGGTCGTGAAGGTTGCGGACCCTTTTCGCTAACAGGCCAGCCCAACGCCATGGGCGGGCGTGAGGTGGGTGGCTTGGCCAATATGCTAGCGTGTCACATGGACTTGGATAACGCTGTGCACACTCAGTTGGTACAAAACTATTGGCAGTCTCCTAACATAGCCACTAAACCAGGTTTAAAAGCTGTTGATTTATTTGATAAAATTCTCGATGGCACGGTTAAAGCTGTGTGGATTATGGCCACCAATCCTGTGGTGAGTATGCCTAATCGGGATAAAATTATTGCGGCTTTGCAAACCTGTGAGTTGGTGGTGGTATCAGATGTAACAGCCCAAAACGATACCATCGACTACGCCCATGTCACCCTACCTGCCACCACCTGGTCAGAGAAAAATGGAACGGTGACAAATTCAGAACGGCGGATTTCGCGCCAACGGGGGATATTACCGGCTTTTGCTGAGTCAAAACACGATTGGCAAATAGTCTGTGATGTGGCCAAAGCCATGGGTTTTAAGCAAGGGTTTAACTATCAAACCGTGCATGAAATCTTTAATGAATATACCGGATTAAGTGCCGAGCAAAACCAAGGTTCTCGAGATTTAGACTTGTCGGGTATCAGTCAGTTAAGTGCTGAGCAGTATGACAAACTGCGCCCGGTGCAATGGCCCATCAATGCTGCGAATCCACAGGGGACAAAACGGCTATTTAGCGATGCCAAGTTTTACACCCAAACCGCAAAGGCGCAATTTATTGCACTCAGTGTGCAGCTACCTGAACAACAATGCTCAGCGGCTTTTCCCTTTGTGCTAAACAGCGGGCGTATTCGTGATCAGTGGCATACCATGACTCGTACCGGCAAAAGCAGTGAACTCAACGCTCATCAACCTCTCCCGACACTGGCTATTCATCCAGAAGATGCAGCGGCTCTCAATCTTAACCAACACGATTTTGTTCAGCTCTTTGCAGCGCATAATGATCAGCCTAAGCGTAAGGATGACAGCAGCGAAACCAAGGTAGTGTTAGCCGTTAATATTGATAGTAGACAGCGTCAAGGAGAGGTTTTTGCGCCCATTCACTGGAGTGCGGCTAATTCATCAAGCGCTGCGATTGCTTCTTTGTATAGTGACGCTCATGATCCCTTATCAGGCCAGCCAGAATTAAAACATGCCGCAGTTGCGCTCAGCCCCATCCGTTTTGCCAGTCAAGGTCAGATATTCACTAAACACCCTTTAGCTCGTGATTTTTTGCGCCGCTGTTTTGATTATTATGTGCAGATTCCTTTATCGCAGGGCTGTATGCTTACTTTTGCGAGTCAGCAACAGATCCCAGCGCTTAAGTCTCTTATCCAACAGCACTTTCCACTGTATGACGAGTGGATGAGTCAACTGCTTGATGGCCAACAAAACAGCTATGCCTTGCAACAGGGGCAGCTAATGTTAGCCATGTTTACAGGAAGCGATTATCGTCAAATAGACCAAGTGTGGTTAAACGCATTATTCAGCCAAACCCAACTTGGTCCACTGGATTTTAACGCCTTGTTAACCGGGCGACCGCATACCGCATTTAATGCAGGTCCCTTAATATGCAGTTGTTTTAAGGTGGGCGAAAATACGATTAAACAAGCCATTGAAGCGGGCTGTGAGACGGTCGAAGCCTTGGGAGCGAAGCTCAAATGTGGCACCAATTGTGGATCGTGTAAATCAGAGCTGAGCCAATTGCTCAATCAATATACCCCGGCGCCGCAAACACAGATGTCAGTAGCGGCTGCTCGTATTTCAGTTGTACAATTAGATGAGCAATAGAACACCAGCGTTATCAAAGATTGTATAAAATCGAGATAGCCAAGACCTACTACATACTAAATAAGCGACACTATGTTAGAACCTGAAATTACTGATTTTAAACACTTTATTCGGCTAATAGGGCGAGGGCAGCGCGCAGGCCGCAGTTTAACAATCCAAGAAGCGCAGCAAGCCATGACCATGTTGATTAACGGCGAGGCCACGCCTGAACAAAAGGGCGCGTTTTTAATGTTATTACGTGTGCGTGAAGAAACTGCAGAAGAATTAGCGGGCTTTACCTTAGCTTTTAGAGCGTTTAATCACAGCGGGCTTGCTGGATTAGACGTCGATTTAGATATGGGCTGCTATGCCGGTAAAAGACGCCACCTTCCTTGGTTTTTGTTAGCCGCAATATTGTTAGCCCAGCAGGGTAAACGGGTTTTTCTACACGGCACTCACGAGCCGGATTCAAAACGTTTATACCTCAAAGAAGTATTGCCACACTTGGGCTTGTCGGTATCACGCTCTGTCGAACAAGCACAGGGAAATTTAGACAACTGTGGTCTAGCCTACATGGATTTAGCGTTACTGAACCCGCAACTTGAAGAGATTATTCAGCTCAGAGATCAATTTGGATTGCGCTCTTGTGCAAATACTTTGGCGCGTATGCTTAATCCAAGTGCCGCACCTTACAGTTTGCAGGGCGTGTTTCATCGCAATGTGGATATCAAACACAGTGAAACTGCATGCTTATTAAACGAAAAAAACGTTTTATGTTTTCGCGGTGAGGGCGGTGAAATAGAATTTAATCCTGAGCGCGACGTAAGCTTACATATTGCTAGATCCGGTCAAGCAGAGGTATGTGAAGTCAGCTCTGCCACTGAAAATTGGGCGCTCAAACCCAAAGAATTAGTCGCCTCGTATATGCTTGAAGTATGGCGTTCAGATACAACTGACCACTACGCTGAGCAAGCCATTATCGGTACTCTGGCGATTATGTTGGTGCTCACCGAGCACCTGGCTTGGCACATTGCGATAGATCAAGCTAAGCAATACTGGTCCGCGCGAAATAAAGTATGGCCTTTCGAGCTGCCAAAATCGCCTGATGCGCTTGCTTTTAATACTCAGGGTAAATTCTACGCTCACTAGGAATACTTAGGCCAATTTCACCGTGAAGTTGGCTGTTTGCTTGTCGCGCCTTTTGTCAGTTGATTAAAGTGAGGCTAGGCACAATTCTACTTTGCGTTATATTGGTGCAGTTGCACAGCGTTTTGACACAAAAAAATAACATTTCAACTTTCCATGCCCTTGCATCGCGCTTAAGTGTGAGACAAATGCGTCTCTTGATGACTACTTGTCATTCGTAAGGCGAGAAGGATTAACCATCGAGCAACTGCCGATGAAGGTATATTGGCTAAAATGAAGAACTTTATGCCCAGCTGAGCAATAATTAGCCGTATAAACGATATTTACGCTCCCTTTTGCATAAAAATTATTCATAAAATTTTGCCGTTTAGCATTGTATTTTTTGTTTCGTAAAATCACTCAGTATTGGCTTAGGGTTTGCAGTATCTATTTCATGAATAGTTATTAATCTGCCCCGTTAATCATGTCAGGAAAATCAGTGAACCGGACACACAATACGTCATCCTTAAATAACCAAGCTGAGCTATGTATTTTGTTGATAGATGAAAATGTACAGCGCGCAGAGTCGATTAGTTGTGCCCTGAATAATTCGCGCTATCGCATTAGTCATTTAGCCAGCCCTGGCGCATCTTTATTAAAACAGGTTGATGAGATCCAGCCTGATATTATTGTGATAGATATTGAGTCGCCAAGTCGCGACATACTGGAAAGTTTACAAGCAATTTCACATTTCAATCCAAAGCCTGTGGTGATGTTTTCAGCGCAAAACGACACCAATACAATTAATCAGTCTATCGAATCTGGCGTCAGCGCCTATGTTGTGGGTGACATAGAGCCTGTCAGGGTCAAACCCATTTTAGACGCAGCAGTCGCACGATTCCGCGAATTTCAAAAACTCAAAAATGAACTGAGTGATACCAAACAACAATTAGCCTCTCGAAAAACCATTGATCAAGCTAAACGCCTACTCATGAAAAAGAAAAATATGTCAGAAGATGAGGCGTTTCGGGCAATGCGCAAAACCGCGATGGATACCGGCCAGAAGTTAGACGATGTAGCAAAAACCTTACTTTCCATACTCGGAACGTTGTGAGGGCACATGGCTAAGACAAATAAAGGTAACAATATGAAAAAACCAGAACAAACCACCTTAACCTTAGGTTTTATTCCATTAACAGATTCTGCGCCCTTAATTGTGGCCAAAGAGTTGGGATTTTTTAGTCAATGGGGTTTAGATGTTACCTTACAAAAGCAAAATTCCTGGGCAACGTTGCGTGATAAATTGCACGCGGGTTTGCTAGACGCTGCACAAATGTTAGCACCCATGCCATTAGCCAGTACCTTGGGACTGGGTTGTACACCTACTGCGGTCATTACGCCATTGGTATTAAGCCTAAATGGCAACGCCATTACCTTGTCTGAAAAATTACATCAAGAAGTCATTGCCGAAAATAAGATCACGCATTTGACCTTGCCAATGGCCGCCTATTTGTTGCAGCGGGTTATCGCCACCAGAAAAGCGCAAGATAGACCAAAATTGAAGTTTGCCACGGTATTTCCCTATAGCTGCCATTTTTATCAATTACGGGATTGGCTTGCCTCGGCTAATATTACCGATCAGGATGTTGATATTGTGGTCGTTCCTCCGGTGAATATGGTCGCGCATTTACAAAGTAGTGAAATCGATGGCTGCTGTGTTGGCGGCCCTTGGAATGCGAAAGCGGTGAGAGCGGGGACAGGGCTTACGGCCTTAACCTCATTTGATATCTGGCAGGATTCGCCAGAAAAGGTGCTCGGCCTGTTAGAAAGTTGGTACAAACAGAATCCTAATACAGTATTAGCCCTAACCGCCGCCTTAAAACAAGCGTGTAGCTGGCTTGAAAGCATTCCTAATCGCTTTGAAGCTGCTCGGTTGTTGTCGTCAGAGCAGTATTTGGATGCATCGGTTGACGTGATTGCGCCATCGTTAATTGGGAGTTGTCTTACTCACATTACCATGCCACCACGCTCAATTCCTTCTTATAACCAGTTTTCTAAATCAAATAATGGCACCATCAATATTCCAGAATATGTGCGTGGTGAATGGCTAATGAGTCAAATGAACAGTGCTGGCCAACTTGCAGGGGTAAACGTACCGGTGGATTTAGTTAAACGTGTATTTAGGCCTGATATTTACCAACAAATGCGCCTCACCCTAGAAGATCAAAAAGTTCAATTTTTTAGGCATTCGGGCTAAATCATGTTTTTAGGGGCTTTATCGTGGTGACACGTAATGCGCACATAATTAGCGCAACGTGCACTATGATGACAAGCTTAAGTAAAATTCAATCTAGGACGAATTTATTAAGTTATTGATAATAAAGAGTTTTAAATGTTGGCATCTATCATGCTAAACAATATCTGAAACCAGTGTGTTTCTAACGCACCAAGAACTATAACAATATAAAACTCATTATTGTTCGCACAGCATCGACGCTAAGCATCAATAAGGCAATGTAGCCCATACAAACTTTCCGTGTCCTGGAGTTTGTGTGGGTTTTTTTTTGGCTAAAACTGGAGAAAACCATGAAAACCACCACATTAATGAGCAAATTAAAGCGCCGCGCTCGCCAGTTAAGCCTTAGTACACTTGCAGCCACTTGTAGTCTAAGTTTGCTTTCTTTAGGTTCCGCTCAAGCAGAAAAATTGGCTTGGCCAGAAAAAGAAGAATTGAAGTTTGGATTTATCAAACTGACTGATATGGCACCATTAGCGGTTGCCTATGAAAAAGGCTATTTTGAGGAAGAAGGTCTGTATGTGACCTTAGAGGCTCAAGCGAATTGGAAAGTACTCTTAGATAGAGTAATTGATGGCCAATTAGACGGCGCCCATATGTTGGCTGGACAGCCCTTAGGCGCGACTATCGGTTTTGGTACGCAGGCTCACATTATCACCGCCTTTAGCATGGACTTAAACGGCAATGCAATTACGGTCTCAAATGATATTTGGGCCCAAATGAAACCTCATGTACCAATGGAAAATGGTAAACCGGTCCATCCCATTAAAGCGGATGCATTAAAACCGGTGATTGATGATTTTAAGAGCAAAGGCAAACCCTTCAAAATGGGTATGGTATTCCCCGTTTCTACCCACAACTATGAGCTTCGCTACTGGTTGGCTGCAGGGGGAATTCACCCAGGATTCTATGCGCCAGATAAGGGCGATACCAGCGGGCAAATCAATGCCGATGCTTTATTGTCAGTGACACCTCCCCCCCAAATGCCGGCTACCATGGAAGCAGGCACAATTAACGGTTATTGCGTTGGAGAGCCATGGAATCAACAGGCGGTATTTAAAGGCATAGGTGTACCCGTGGTTACCGATTATGAAATTTGGAAGGATAATCCAGAAAAAGTCTTTGGTGTCAGTAAAGAATGGGCCGACAAATACCCTAACACCCATATTCGAGTGGTGAAAGCCATGATCCGTGCTGCGATGTGGTTAGATGCAAACAACAACGCCAATCGGCCCGAAGCCGTGAAAATATTAGCGAAAAGCCAGTATGTCGGCGCCGATGAAGAAGTGATCGCTAATTCGATGACCGGCACCTTTGAATATGAGAAAGGGGATAAAAGAGAAGTACCTGACTTTAACGTATTTTTTAGGCACAACGCGACGTATCCTTATTACAGCGATGCGATTTGGTATTTGACTCAAATGCGTCGTTGGGGGCAAATTTCCCAGCAAAAACCAGACTCTTGGTACAAAGACATCGCTAAAAAAGTTTATCGCCCCGATATTTATGCTCAAGCGGCTATGGCGCTTGTCACGGAGGGTAAAGCTAAGGCATCTGATTTTCCTGAATTTAGTAACGAAACAGGCTTTAAAGCACCGCAAACCCATTTCATCGACAATATTGTTTACGACGGCTCACAGCCTAATGCTTATTTAGAAAAGTTCTCGATTGGCTTAAAAGGCGATATCCAGCTTTAAATTACAACTGAGGTAGGCCTTTGGCCTGCTTTCAAGGAGATTATTATGTCTAAAACCGTCACATTACCGCTCAACTTGCTGTCGATGAGTCGTATTAATGTTGCTTCGCTGGGCACGTGGCTTGGACAATTGGCCTTGCCAGTCATTGGCATCGTCGGGTTTTTAGCCTTGTGGAGTGTGGTGGCAAGTAACATCGATACCTCCTTAGGCAAGTTTCCAGGGCCAGGCGCAGTATGGGAGCAGGCCGTCAATTTAGTGGATGAACATGTGGCTCAGCAACAAAAGGCCAGTGATTTTTATCAGCGCCAAGAAGAGCGTAATGCGGCTCGATTGGCACAAGATCCCAGCTATGAAGTAAAGATTCGTGACTTTACCGGGCCGCCCACATTTTTTGCACAAATATGGACCAGCTTGTATACCGTGGCGGTAGGCTTTCTATTCGCCTCACTTATTGCGGTACCGCTTGGCATTTTATGTGGGCTCAGTAAAGCAGCTTACAGCGCTATTAATCCGTTGATACAGTTGCTTAAACCCGTATCGCCTTTAGCATGGCTCCCCCTTGTGACAATGGTAGTAAGTGCAGTGTATGTCAGCAGCGACCCGATGTTTTCTAAGTCGTTTATTACCTCTGCGGTAACTGTTTCATTGTGTTGTTTGTGGCCCACCTTAATCAATACAGCGGTAGGGGTATCGAGCATTGATAAAGACCTATTAAACGTCAGTAAAGTGCTGCGTTTAAGTCCGATGTCTCATGTCTTTAAGATTGTGATGCCCTCGTCGATTCCGATGATATTCACCGGTTTGCGTTTGTCATTAGGCATTGGCTGGATGGTGCTAATTGCCGCAGAAATGCTGGCGCAAAATCCGGGCTTAGGAAAGTTTGTGTGGGATGAATTTCAAAATGGTAGTTCTGAATCCTTAGCTAGGATCATGGTGGCTGTGCTGACCATTGGGATCATCGGTTTTGCGCTTGATCGCCTCATGTTGATCCTGCAGAAAAAGGTCAGTTGGGATAAAACCGCGGTGTTACGTTAATAGTAGAGAGGGGAATAGTATGACAAGTAAACACCAGTTAGAGTTAAGCCAAGTGGGTATCGATTTTCCTACCGCAAAAGGCCCCTTTACCGCGTTAAAAGATGTGAATTTACGTATTCATAAAGGTGAGTTTATATCCTTAATTGGTCACTCAGGTTGCGGTAAGTCAACAGTTTTAAATATAGTGGCAGGGCTTCATCAAGCTACAACCGGCGGGGTTATTCTAGACAGTCAAGAAGTCACAGAGCCTGGACCTGAAAGAGCAGTGGTTTTTCAAAACCATTCATTATTACCTTGGTTAAGTGCCTATAAAAATGTTGAATTAGCGGTAAAACAAAGCAGTAAAAAGCGCAATAAAAAAGAAATTCGAGAGTGGGTTGAACATAACCTTGAGTTAGTCCACATGAGTCATGCAGTTGATAAATTACCGTCTGAAATATCGGGCGGTATGAAACAGCGCGTTGGTATTGCTCGTGCTTTGGCGATGGAGCCGAAAGTATTGTTGATGGATGAACCTTTTGGAGCGCTTGACGCGTTAACTCGCGCCCATCTGCAAGACTCGGTGATGGAAATTCATGCTGAACTGGGAAATACAGTGATTATGATCACCCATGATGTAGATGAAGCGGTTTTGTTGTCTGACCGCATCGTCATGATGACCAATGGTCCAGCGGCCACAATTGGCGAGATATTGTCCATCGATCTTGAACGCCCGCGTAATCGAATCGAATTAGCCGATAATCCTAAATACAACCACTACCGCCATGAAGTGCTGAAGTTCTTATACGAAAAACAGCGCAAGGTGGAATCGGTCAGCAGTCACCGCTTGGCACAGCGCAATAATAAGGTGGGACAACACAATGCCGCCTAAACAATAAGCCGTAGCGGTTTTAACTAAGCACGACTCAATAAAAACGTAATTTAATTTTGATGCTGTATGGCGTCATAGGACACTTTTGCCCAAAAACCGAGGAAAAACATGAAAAATTCTAATCAAAGCTTTACCTTAAATAAACGTGTATGGTGCGTCATTGTTGGGCTTGTAAGCATAAGTAGTGGTGCTATTGCAGATGAACTCACCACGGCACTTACTAGCGGTAAACCCAGCGCTGATTTTAATTTACGCTATGAAAGTGTTGAGCAAGAAAACGGGCTAAAAGATGCCAGTGCATTAACCTTACGAACTCGATTAGCTTACACCACAGGTAAGGTCAGTGGGTGGTCTGCCTTGGTGGAAATGGAAGATACGCGTATTGTTTTAGGGCAGGGCGATTACAGTGTGCCGCAAACCGCTTATCAAAGTGGAGTGTATTCTGTGATTGCTGATCCGGAGCATACTGAATTAGATCAGGGCTTTGTACAATATACCAGTGAGACAATCACTGCCAAAATAGGCCGTCAGGTTATCGCATGGGATGGGCAACGTTTTATTGGCCATGTTGGCTGGCGTCAAGACCGTCAAACGTTCGATGCAGTCAGTGTGAAATATAACCCTCGTCAGGATCTGACCCTTAATTACGCTTATATCACGCAGCGCAATCGTATTTTTGCCGAGGCACAAGACCAAGACAGCAAAGACCACCTATTCAATGCGAGTTTTAAAACTAGCCTTGGCACACTGACCGGCTATGGTTATGTATTAGAGCTCGATAATGAAACCGAAAATGACTTAGATACATTTGGTGTTAGTTTTGTTGGAAGTGCTGTGGCAGGTGGGACGAAGCTGCTTTATTCACTGGAATACGCCAATCAAACCAGCGAGACTGTCGCCACAGACTTTAGTGCAGACTACATGTTGGCTGAGTTTGGAGCGGTGATGGGGGGCCTTACTGCAAAACTGGGCTACGAATCTTTGGGCTCTGATGATGCTGCTTACGGGTTTTCTACTCCCTTGGCTACCATGCATAAATTCAACGGTTGGGCTGACATATTTTTAACGACGCCAGCACAAGGTTTAGTGGATACCTATATTTCTCTTGCAGGTGGTGCACTTGGCGGTAAATGGATGGCGGCCTATCACAGTTTTGAAGCCGATAAGGCCAGTGATTCCGTGGATGACCTGGGTAGTGAGCTTGATTTGCAATATGTTCGCGCCTACGGTCCACATTACAGTATCGGTCTTAAATATGCCGCTTATTCGGGAGACAGTGGCAAGGTTGATACGGATAAATTATGGGCGTGGTTTAGCGCCAAGTTTTAAATTCATGCTAGTAAAACGAAGGGCCAAAGGCCCTTCTATTCTGCGTTTCAACTTACATTAACAAAACCCTTCAAGCATCAAAATTACATTTCTATTACATCTGCTCCTTGCTAAGCTACTACCTTCTCGTTAGTTGGAGTCATTTATGTCACAACACCATAAAATTAATTATATTGAGATCCCTGTGAAGGGACTTGCCTCAAGCAAAGCCTTTTTTAAACAAGTATTTGGCTGGTCTTTTGTTGACTATGGCGATGATTACGCTGGTATCGTCGGCGCTGGCATTGAAGGTGGTTTGTTTTCTTCGGATTTAACCGTATCGACTAAAACAGGCAGTGTGTTGCTGGTCTTGTATAGTGAAAATTTAGCGAAAACTCAGCAGGCAATTATTGCTGCGGGAGGGGTTATTGTAGAACCAACCTTTGATTTCCCAGGAGGGCGTCGTTTTCATTTCGCTGACGTAAATGGTAACGAGTATGCAGTGTGGAGTGATAAATAGGCTTTTGCAATGTGTCACCCACAGAGACTTGTGTTCGAATATGTTACGAACAGCACTGGCATGATTTGCCCTATATGTTGGGTTAATGGGTAAGGCGAGTCATTCACATAAGGAATGGGCGGGCTAACCGTTAAAATTCAGAAAAACGCTTTCATTTTTAGGGGACACGTTGCTGAGCCAGATTATTGTTGATAGACCTAAATAAGGACATCAGCTGCTTTTAGCCAACAGGATATTATGATGCAGCACAGCGACAGCAATGAAAATAAACAAACCATTAGTGATGAAGCGAAGTCGCGAAATATGGCGTCACAGCGCGAAAATCGTGAAAAAACACCTGCGCCAACCGAAAAATCTTTAACCGGCTCAGAACGAGAAGCCGTTGCTGAACACGGCAGGTTATCGTCTTTGACTGTGTATTCGATCATTTTACGAGAGGGAGAGGAAGAATTACAGCGACCAGTATCCTCGCTATGGTGGTCTGGAGTGGCAGCAGGTTTAGGGATATCGACCTCCGTTTTAGCAGAAGCCGTTCTTCGAACGCATTTAGGCTCAGCTCATTCTTACTTAACCATTATCGAAAGCCTAGGCTATACCTTGGGTTTTATATTGGTCATTTTATCAAGGCTGCAACTGTTTACAGAGAACACCATCACAGTGGTGTTACCCTTGCTCGCTAGCCCCAGTAAAAATCGATTTATCTGTACTGCTCGCTTGTGGGGAGTGGTGCTAGCAGCCAATTTGGTTGGGACCTTTATTACCGCAGCTATTGCTATGCATGGCGGTGTACTGACTCAAGAAATTCTGGACTCTGTTTTACAAATTTCTCGTCATGTGGCTGCGTTAAGCCCGATGGAAACCTTATTGAGAGGAATACCAGCAGGCTTTTTCATTGCCGCAATAGTATGGATGTTACCCTCTGCAAAAGGCTCTGAAGTGCTGGTGGTTATGCTATTTACATGGCTTATTGCCGCGGGGGAGTTTACTCATGTTATTGCCGGTTCAAATGAGATTTTTAGTCTTGTTTTGATAGGTGAAATGCCTTTCGCGGCTGCATTTTTGCAACATATTGGTCCCATGTTAATGGGTAATATTATTGGTGGGACTGGGCTTTTCGCCATGTTAGCCTACGGGCAAATTCGAGAAGAGATGTAGTTTAGCTTTTTCGCTCAATAGCGGGGATTTCAAAGTAAGCATCAGGTGATTTTTCTTTTAGTTCAGCGAGTGATGACTTACGGGCTTGACGTTGTTGTACACTCTCTCCAAATACACTGAGGTGCTCGTCTTCTATCATCTTGCTTATCTCACAAGGCGTCAAAATATTGAGTAATTTTGCAGCTTGGAGCAAACCTTCAGTTCTGAATTTGTGTTGGTTATTTGCTTTACTTTGTTTGATATTTTCAAAGGTCTTTGTGAGTTCAGCTCGACAATAGTCAATAAATGCCCGGTGTTCCATCTCTACGTACCTCTTCCTTGCTCACTTGTTAGGGAAATGTCTGGGTGAATCAGCCATATCATGCCAGCTTGTGGTGGATGATATAGCTTGGTTAAGTTTAGTCGCTTTTAGGACTGACTTTGTTGCTCCGCATGTCGCTAATGGTTTGCTCACACCGTTTACATTGCTGCAATATCACCTCAAAAGCCTGAGCAATTTTTTCGCTACTGCCTTGGTTGGCAATTAGCATCTTACCCAGTTCAGCATGAAGCGAAATGCTGTTCAATGGATTTCTAAGGCGATGGGTAAAATCCTTGAACTCTGTTTCGTCGATTCGATCCATGACTTACATTACCTTGGTTTTGTGGGCTAGCTTTGTTTCACTCTTGAGATAATTAACGCGGTTTTTACCTGAATGTTTCGCCGCATAGAGTTGCTGATCTGCGAGGCGAACAAAGTCATCAAGACTTTGTTCTTGATGTTCAACATGATCCGCCTCAAAAATAGCTAAGCCGATACTTACGGTCACAATATCAAAAGGCTTATTATTTTCATGGACAATGCGCAATGCTCGAATTCGGTCCAATATCTTATTTGCAACGACCAGCGCCCCCTCAAGATCAGTGTCCGGTAAAACTACGGCAAATTCTTCTCCACCATAGCGCCCTACCACATCTGTTTCTCTGCGTTTAACGGATATTATTTTTTCAGCAACTTGCTTTAAACATTCATCACCTTGAATATGGCCGTAACAGTCGTTGTATAACTTAAAATTATCAATATCGATCATCATTAACGCCATTTGGTGACCATAACGAACAGTGGCCGCATAATGTTGCAATAACATTGTATCCAATTGCCGACGGTTAGCCGCACCAGTAAGGCCATCGACATAAGACAAAATTTCTAGTTTTTTACGATAATGAATTAATTCCATTTGATTGCGTACCCGTACACGCAGGATTGCAAAATTCAGTGGCTTGACTACGTAGTCTGCGGCGCCAAGTAACAGTCCCTTTTCTTCATCGTCCGGGCTGTCAGCAGCGGTCACAAAAATAATGGGGATGTGGGCAGTTAATTCATTAGACTTGAGTTCTCGGCAGGCTTCGTAGCCGTCCATCGTAGGCATATCAACGTCCAAGAGGATAAGATCGACTTCTTCTTTCAGAATGTAATCAAGTGCATCTTTCGCGTTGTCATACAGTACAACGTTATACTCAAACCCAAACAAGGCCTCCAACGCGTCTAAGTTGCTTTGATAGTCATCGACTATCATCAAGGTTTGTCTTTTAAATTCACTCTTATCAAATGATGTCCCCGGACTCCATGTGGAGCGGACCTTGGACAAACTCGGCTTAGCCATTTTATTACTCTCCATGATAAACGCTTTGCTAATAAGAAAGGGTTTGTCGCTACTGATTGTGTGAATATGCAGGTACAGTACCAGTTTTGCTTTGGTTTTTTAAGTTATTGATAAGCAATAGCTTTGTTTAAATTTATGTTGTGCTGTATGAGTCAGCTCCGGGTGGCATTGTGACTTATTTACAGTGCGTGTAGTCTTTACAGTACCTTGACTCACCCTTCTGTTTACGCATTAAACCCAATATCATCCAAGTGATTTTTACTTTCAGCAGCAGCCCGAGCGAGTTGATCGCAGGCTTCATTCTCTGGGTGTCCAGAATGGCCTTTTACCCAGTGCCAGGTGACATCGTGACGAGCGACCTGCTCATCTAAACGCTTCCATAGATCAACATTTTTGACGGGCTTTTTGTCAGAGGTACGCCAGCCATTTTTACGCCAATTTTTAATCCATTGATTGATGCCATTTTTTACGTACTGGCTATCAGTAGTAAGATTGACCTTACACGGTTCGTTTAGGCAGGCTAATGCCTCGATGGTCGCCAGCAATTCCATTCTATTATTGGTGGTATGTTTAAACCCTTGGTTTAATTCTTTACGATGTTGACTGAACACTAAGACAGCACCATAGCCACCAGGTCCGGGGTTACCTAGGCAAGAGCCGTCGGTAAAAATTTCGACTTGTTTCATGTAATTATGCCATTTTTTTATTTTAGCGCAGTATAATGAGCGAGATACGTAATGCTACAAAATTCTAAAAAGAGTGTGAAATGCGACAAATTGTACTAGATACCGAAACTACGGGTATCGATCCCAGACAGGGACACCGAATTATCGAGATAGGTTGTGTTGAGTTACTCAATCGTCGATTAACTGGCAATACTTTTCATGTATACATCAATCCTCAACGTATTGTTGAGCAAGAAGCAATCGAAGTGCACGGTATTACTAATGAATACCTTACTGATAAACCGGTTTTTAGTGCTGTAGCTCAAGAATTTATTGAATTTATCAAAGGTGCGCAATTAGTTATTCATAATGCGCCGTTTGATGTCGGGTTTATGGACGCCGAGTTTGCTCGCATCCCACGCTTCGCTGGGCAAAAAACGGCTGAGTTTTGCACAGTACTAGATACCCTTGATTTAGCTCGCCAGTTGCATCCAGGACAAAAAAATAACTTAGATGCCCTGTGTAAACGCTATGGCATTGATAACTCCCATCGTGAAAAACACGGGGCCTTATTAGATTCTGAAATCTTAGCCGATGTGTATTTAATGATGACAGGCGGCCAAACAGATTTAAATTTGTCTGGTAAGTCACATACCGAGGGAGGGGTGCAGCAAGAAGTGATTAGACGTTTGCCTGGTGACAGAAAAGCGTTAAAGGTTGTGAAGGCTACGGCCGATGAACTGGCTATGCATGAACAACGCCTTGATCTTGTTTTGAAAAAAGGGGGCAGTTGTCTTTGGCGACAACAATAACAGGAATGGCATGTTAACGAGTTTATCCAAGTATGTAGGGTCTTACTTCCAAATATTGGGGGTCTGCGTACTGATTTGTGTGAACACTAGTGTAGAAGCGCAAAGCAAAGTTGCGCCTGCTACTAACGAAGCTACGTCGGCCACAGATAAAAAAACTGAGGATGCCGATAAGTCGGTGCTGACTTTATTAGGTACTGAATATCAAAATGGCATAAAGCTTTTGCGAAATCGCTTTCGCATTGATTACATGGTTGACGAAATTACCATGATTTTCTTTCGTGAATACGGCAGTTCACCCGTGGTGCTGGTAAAGCCTGATGGCAGCAAAATTTTTCAATCTGATGCCGACGGTATTGATTTGTTTTGGTATGACACCGCGACCTACGACATGATCAGTTTAAAAAAGCCTACTCCTGGTCCTTGGCAGGCGGTTGGGCAAATTCGTGAAGATAGCCGAGTAATGGTGATTAGCGATATCGCTCTGCATGCTGAACCTTTGCCGCGGGTTATTTTTTCAGGTGAAATTCTCAAGCAAACTGCGTACTTAACCAATCAAGGTAAGCCAATTGATTACCGCGCTTTTCGCGATGTGGTAGAGCTTAGTATCGATTTTTCTAGCACAAATAATCCAAATTTTAATAATTTTGGTGCCCAGCCACAAAATATCGCAACCTTTGAAGACAATGGTAAGGGCATGGATGAGCGGCCCTTAGATGGTATTTTTACCGGGCAATTCAATTTAGCGGTAGCGGATGGAGAATGGACGCCGGTATTTTCAGTTTCAACGCCAATGTTTACGCGCGAACAGGTGGGTGAAAATCTGATGCTTTATCCAAATCCGATCAAGATTTCAGTTGAAAAGGATGAGGTGGGTAAAGGTTTTCATAAACTATCTATCGATACAGAGCGGGAATTAGTGGATATTGCCACTTTATTACTTGACGGTAAAATCCGTTTTCCAAATGGCGATATTCAAAACTTTTCCATCACTGACATGTCCAATGATGTGCGTCAATTTGATATTGTTAATTATGAATCTGGTGTATACCGAGTGAAGCTTACCGCTTATGGTAATACAGTTGAAGGGCGGGAATTTATTCTGGATGTACCTGAATATAGCTTTTTGGTGGAAGAACCGAGACCGCTAGTTGAAGCGCTTACTCCTACGACCGATCCTGCCTTAGCGGCTCAATCAGACGAGTCGAATATGAACGAACAAGTGCCAAATGCTGTGATGGGGGAAAATAATACGAATGCAGACCCAGAGCGGGCGGAAGAAGAATCACAAGGTTGGCAACAAAGCACGATTATTTGGTTTGTGGTTGGCTTGAACTTATTGATTGTAATTTTTGGCGTGGCAGCAATTTGGTTTTTTAGTCGCCGACGCAGCTAACGTTAATGAAATAGTGATGCGTGCTGCAAATATCGAATTAATTTAGGCTGTTTTTAAGGCGACAGGCCATTAAAACAGCGTAAATTGGTTAATCCTGCAGCAAACGATTCACTTTAGTGTATTTTGCTTGAAAAAGCGGTTGACTCACCTTTGGCTTACCCGTATTATCTGCGCCGCGGTCGACGAGGTGAGTCCAGTACTTACATTGTAACTGCTTGATAATGTTAAAGAATGTGGAGTGGTAGTTCAGTTGGTTAGAATACCGGCCTGTCACGCCGGGGGTCGC
>NZ_JANQVQ010000040.1 GCF_030730205.1 Paraglaciecola sp. | reverse complement strand
CCGCTTCTGGTAAACGGTACCGCGACCTGCCTTTTAAACCAATGGCTATTTAAGCTCAAATAAACCCGTATCTCTGCAGCTACTTATTCCGCAAAGATACGGGTTACTCCTAAATATCACATCATGTCTGAACACTAACTGTCATCTTCTTTTTAATCACATCATATTTCTGTCAAAAAAAATCAATAATACCGTCATAACTATCTTGTAGCCTCCCTCGCTCCTGATTTGCTGAATCGCCTTCTCGAGACAAAACAATCATTACCTTATTATCAAACTATTTGATAAATCCTTGAAAGACAAAAACTTAAAAACAAAGCGCACTCTTTTAAAAGAAAGAGTGGCGCAGTAAATGACCGCTATTATTGAAGGGAAACCATGAACGATCTAAAACACAATACTGCCGCTGTGAAATTAACAAAAAACAGAGTGAGTCTAGCCATTAATAAAGTATTGTTTGGGGCAGTCTTAAGCACTCTTGCAGTCAATACAATGGCTGCACAAAATACCACCGAACAACAAACGGATGAGCTTGAAGTCATAAGTGTTTCTGGCAGCTATAGCAAAAGTTTAGAAAAAGCAGTAGATATCAAACGTTCCACAGTCGGCTTTTCTGATTCAGTCGTTGCCACTGACATTGCTGATTTTCCTGAACAAAACTTAGCCGAAGCTTTACAACGTATGCCTGGTGTGACTATTGAACGAAACAAAGGACTTGGCTCGAAAGTCAATGTTCGTAGCTTACCTTCTGAATTTACTCACGTTTCAATCAATGGGGTAGCGACTGCTTCAGGTAGCGGTGGTCGTGATGTTGAGTTTGATATTTTTGCCTCTGAAATCATTCAAAGTGTGACTGTTAAAAAATCCCCCACGGCTGCTGATGAAGAAGGCGGCATTGCCGGCTCTGTCCTTATTTCTACTGCGCGCCCATTTGATTATAACGAACGCAAATTGATTGTGTCGGCGGAAGGCGCACATAATTCTATTTCAGAAGAAATTGACCCCAAATTTTCATTTTTAGCCAGTGATACCTTTGGTGATTGGGGTGCCTTAGTGTCGTACTCAAATTCACAACGCACCAACAGAACCGATTCTAATTCGGGTATTAACTTTCGACCTTTATCTCGTTGGTTAGAAAAGAAAGGTTCGGACTCTAAACAAGCGCAATCTGATCAAGCGGCAGCGGTACTAGAACGTGATACCGGTATTGTGATCAATGATCGCTTTAATATTGAAGAAAATAGTCGAGTGGTATTTATTGATAAAGTAGGAGATCGTGTTTATTTAAACGATCAAGACAAATGGGGTGCCACAGCCTCGGTTCAATATAAACCTAATAATGATTTTAGTTTAACCTTTGACGCCATGTTAGGCGCTTTCGATAATATAGAAGATGAATACGATGCCGCCGCTTATTCTGCTTCAAGTAACAGCACTCTTGAAACCATCCATGATTTTGATAATACCACTCTGGCTCAAGATGGCATTACCGTACTAACTGATGTGTCGTATACCTATACTCAACACGAGTTTTTAAGTAAGCAGCGTATTAATAATACCGATTACAGTCAATACAGTTTAAGTCTAGACTGGCAGTTGGCTGATTGGGATGTGAATGCCTTAGTCGGATATTCAGGTGCAGAAAAACGCTCTGATTCGAGTAATCTAAAACATGTGGCTTATGCACCATCACGTACTCGCTATACCTCGACTGGAGGTGAAACCATTGCCAGTGCCAGTTCAGCTGGTTTTGATATGTATAACTCTCCAGAACAATACTTATTTGAGTCATATCAAGTCGATGTTGAAGCGATAAACGATGACAAGTATGCAGCTCAATTAGATTTCACTAAAAGCATCCAGTTTGCTTACCTGCCTGCCTTGAGCAAGGTTCAGTTTGGCCTACGGTACACTGATAAATCTAAAGAGCGTAACTATGGCAGTGAATCGGTGAAAGGACCGAGCCAAAGTGATAGTTCTTGGAGCGGCTCTCGCACCTTGCAAGACAGTGAACTAAAACTAGTTACTGATATCGTTTCAGGCGGAAATTACCAACCTCGCGATATTCAATGGATGCAAATACCCAACAGTTATGCACGTAACGAATTTCGCTATTCTGGTTTTGCTGTCGATTATGCCGTTGACCAATTTTACCGAGTAGATGAAGAGGCCTTGAGTTTATATGCCATGGCGGACTTTACTTTTGAACTGGCTGACATGCCTGTTGATGTAAACGCAGGCGTGAGAGCAGTAGACACTTCTGTTTTGTCTTTTGGTTATCACCAAGTGCAAAATACCGACGGTTCAACAGGTTACTCTGATACCCCCATATCAAAGGAAGGTAGCTACAAAGACTTTTTACCCAGCCTTAACTTAAGTATGGAATTAACTGACGCCGTCATATTTCGCGCCGCGGCTTCTAAAACTCTGATGCGTCCAGCCCTGACTAACATTGCTTATAAACGTTCAGTGAGCTGGAACGAATTTAGATATTCAGATGGTAACCCAAGCCTAGAACCCACCTATGCAAATCAATGGGAAACAGGTATCGAATGGTATCTCGAAAATGGCGGTTTGCTAGCAGCCTCCTATTTTTGGAAAGATATTGAAGGCGTAGTACAAAACAAACTGACCGGCGTAGTTACCGATGTTGAAAAGCTCAATGCTGATGGCTCGCTTGACGGCTACTACGACTTTGACGTGTATCAACCTGTGAACGCCGAAGGTTCATATGAAGTTAAAGGAATTGAACTTATAGCCCAAGTTCCTTTAAGTACCTTGCATGAATCATTAGAGGGATTTGGCATTAACGCTAACTACACTTTATTAGATAACTCTTTGACTGGCTCTTCAGATTTAGGCATCGATACACCACCAGAAGGACTAGCTGAAAGTACCTATAACCTTACGGTGTATTATGAAAATGCAGACTTTGATGCCCGTATTTCATATAACTACAAAGACAAATATGTTGAGTATATTGAGCGTAATATGTTTCCAGTGTACCGCGATGCTTACGGTCAAACGGATATTTCTGTGGGTTATCAACTCAGTGAAAAGGTAAAAATCAGCTTAAAAGGTATTAATATTACTGACGAAGCAACCACGGGTTACACTATGGATCCAGCCTTTCCAACCATGAACGAATATTCTGGGCGCCGCATTAGTTTGGGTATTCGAGCAGACCTCTGATTAACACTCACATGTCTTAGGTGATAGCATCTCAATACTGGTAAGGTCAGGGTTTACCTCACCAGTGTTGAGGCTTTATGATTCGTTATTAAGACCTTTTTTCATGCAAGTTCCTAATTATCATGCGCATTTTTAGCTTCTTTCGTAACAAACTAATTATCCCTTTGCTAACCTGCGGTGCCGTTGCGTGCAGTACTGCACTAACTCAGCAGGTCACGCCGTCATCTCGTCACTCGACGGAATTTCGCATTGCCTTTATGCCTGATATACATTTTCACGATATTTATGCACAATTTAACGATGGTTCGTTTCAAGGATTAGCTAATTCTGTTAGTGGTAAAAACGCGACAATACGAACCTTGTCTGCCCAGCTCAATTCAACGCGTTTATTTAACGAAAACTACTTTGCTTTTATTGCAGCCCTTGATGATGTAGTAAAACGAGGGATCAAGTGGGTCGCTTTACCTGGTGACTTTAGTGATGATGGTCAACAAGTCCACATGCGCGGTTTAGCCAAAATACTCGACCATTATCATCAGCAATACGGTATCGAATTTTTTGCCACACCAGGTAATCATGATCCTGTTAAACCGTTTGAACAGCCTGCTGGTAAAGTCGATTATTTAGGTACAAATGGTCAACCACAACGCATTTTTAGTCGAGGGGCAGAAGAATGCGTAAGCTACTCTGGTGATTGGGGACTGATTGAAACAGACTCCACATTGCCAACTATTTGTAGCGAAGAAGTCAAAGAATTAGGTTATCAGGGAATTGTGGATCAACTGGCCCCTTACGGTTTTTATCCTAAAGCGAATTACTTATATTGGGAAAGCCCTTACAGTGATTACACCGTCGAGACGTATGACTTTGATGCGGCTTTAAAACAAGCAAAGCTGACTAACCGCGAATATACAATGTGTGCCGACCCTGACCCGCAATCAATTAAAACGTTAGCGTCGCATTGTGTGGCAATACCTGACACAAGTTACTTGGTAGAACCGATAAATGGTTTATGGTTATTAGCCATCGATGCGAATGTTTACCTGCCAAAAGCGGAAGGTTTTAACACCGTTCAGCCAACCCACCCTAGTAACTTTACCGGTTCAGGCAATAACGGTTACAACAAGATGCTGAGCCACAAAAAGCACGTCATTAATTGGATTAGTGACGTAGTTAGACGCGCAGAACAAGGGGGCAAAAAACTCATCGCCTTTAGTCATTTCCCCATGACCGAGTTTTATGATGGCCAAAGCGCATTTATTGCTAATTACTTTGGTGAGGACAAATTTCAACTAGCGAGAACACCGCAAAAGCAAGTGAGTGAAACATTGGCCACCCTGGGTTTAAAAATTCACGTGGGAGGGCATATGCATATAAACGACACCGGCTTAATACGTCATGCTGAAGGGCAGTTTTTATTTAATATTCAAGCTCCTTCTATCGCAGCGTATGTGCCTGCTTATAAAATTCTTAGTGTAAAAAACGTTAGCAACATTGAAGTACAAACCATAGTACTGAACGATGTACCACGTTTTAATGAGTTGTTCGAACATTATCGCCAGGAGTATCAAGCACTCAAACAGCAGGATCTAACTCAGCTATGGAATAAAGATATACTGAAGTCCAAAACCTATAAAGAGTTTACTCAGTGGCATATTACAGAATTAACTAGACAGCGTTTTTTACCCAAAGAGTGGCCTCAAGCCACTCGTGAATTACTGTTATCAATGACCGGCCAAGATTTATTCATTCTTTCTCAGTTGCCCATACAAGTTCAAGCGAACGTGAGAACCGCCGCGGCCATCAAATCAATTATATCCACTATAGACTGGCAACAAGCTGAACAAAGGGCAAACACTCTCTGTGAGTCTGCCGGTTTTAACTTAAAGGACTTTGCTCAATGGGATGGTTTTGCGTTGGCAGTAGATTTTTATCGTTTGCGTAACGCGGGCCAGTTGGCGATAGAGGATATTGGCCTTGAGCGACTTGCGCAATACCATCTACTAACTAAAATATTGGCGAAACAAGGAACGCAAGCGACTAAAAATAAAAAGCAGAACTCAATGATTGCCGAGCAATTTGGCCCTATTTTTTATTTATTAGAGCAATTTCAGCAAGGCCAACCTGACGATCATTTTATGCTCAACATGCAAGACGGTACGATTACTGAATTACCTTAACATTTTATGTATCTATACAAAGCACTTAACCTTGTATAGATACTATCATTGACTACTTGTCTTTCTTAGCCGCTTCACGTGCGTTGAATAAAGCGAGCTGTTCTTCAGTAG
>NZ_JANQVQ010000039.1 GCF_030730205.1 Paraglaciecola sp. | reverse complement strand
TGTATGCTATAAACCCAATTAAGACAGTCGAGCCTCGATGAAAGAATGCACCCAGTGCGGAAAATGCTGCACCAAATACAGTGATGGTGGTTTATCAGCAACTGACGACGAAATAGCCATGTGGCAGTTGTTTAGACCGGATGTTGCCGAGTATGTCAAAGCAGGCCTTATTTGGATGAACCCGCAATCGGGTAAACAACTGAGTTTATGTCCCTTTTTACGTAAAGTGCCTGAGCAAAATATTTATACTTGCGACATTTATTACGACCGTCCAGATGATTGCAAATTCTATCCTGTCACCATTAAACAAATGATCGGTGATGAATGTGAGATGCTTGAAGATGATGATCTCAAGCATCCCGAAAAAGCCCAAAAAACGCTAGATAAAATAATGGCAGATAGCCGCCCAGCATTTGACAAGTGATCGACTAATTCACTTCGACTCTGGTATAGATAAGCTCTGTTGCTGTACTTCTGTCCTCACTAAAGCGATAGCCAGCCACATCAAAGGCTTTGAGCTGAGCCACTTCGCTCAATCGATTTTGAATAATGTAACGGGCCATCAAACCGCGGGCTTTTTTGGCATAGAAGCTGATCACTTTATACTGACCACTTTTATAGTCTAAAAAGGTTGGCGTGATAATTTGTGCCTCTAATTTTTTCGGCTTGACCGACTTAAAATATTCATTTGATGCAAGATTAACCAGAACGTTATCACCCTGTGCTTTAACGGCAGAATTGAGCAGCTGAGTGATTTTATCACCCCAAAACTGATACAGATCGTTACCACTATCAGTGCTTAATTTTGTGCCCATCTCAAGTCGATAGGCCTGCATTAAATCTAAAGGTTTTAGCACCCCATATAAACCTGAAAGTATGCGTAAATGCTGTTGAGCAAATTCGATATCTGCTTCGCTTAGTGTGGTGGCATCTAAGCCGCCATATACATCGCCGTTAAACGCTAACACCGCCTGTTTGGCATTTTCTGGGGTAAACGGCGGTTGCCAACTGGCAAAACGATCGGCATTTAAGCCCGCTAGTTTGTCACTGATTTTCATTAACGATGAGATGTTAGCAGGGGAGAGCTGCTTGCAGCGCTCAATTAATTGCGCAGATTCTTCTAACAACTGGGGCTGGGTATATTTCAAAACTTCTGCAGGCTTTTCAAAATCAAGGTTTTTGGCCGGCGACAACACAACTAACATAAATAATCCTAAAAACGTAAACAAAGCCTTTATAAGGGGTACGCAGTAAAATGCAAGTTAGATGTTCCAATTAGTCTCTTTACAGCCAATAATCACCGCATAAAACCTAAATTTCTTAGATATTCAGGTTCAATTAATCTTTAATCGGCTTTAATACAGCCCAAGCACTCATGACATAAAATCAATAGGACACCAATGCTTAAGTTTTTTCCCCTAATACTGACTTGTTCCCTATTTTTAAGCGGCTGCGCGAACATGGATAAATCGATGTGTTTGGCGGCAAACTGGCAAACTATTGGTTTTGAAGATGGCGCTGCAGGACGGCCTCAAACAGAAATAGCACAACACCGTAAAGACTGTGCGAAGCACGGTATAACACCCGATTTAACTGCTTACCGTACTGGGCACCACGAAGGCTCAGTATTATTTTGTACTGATAACAATGGGTTTCGCCATGGTAGCGCCGGAAAAAATTACCAAAATAGCTGTCCTGAAGCACTTGCTAACGCGTTTTTAAGCGGATTTAAAGATGGTGAAGAGTTATATCAAGCGCAAGGTTCAATGAATCATGCTCAGAGCAATCTTAATCATTTGCTCAATGACATCAGCAAATTACAAACACAGATTGACCAACAAACCGAAATGATGATTGCTGATGGTTTGACTCGTGATGAACGCGCAAAAATTCGTGACGACATTGCGCTAATGCAGGCCGATTTAGCGCAACTTTATGGGCAAAGATCAGAGTTTGAGCAGCAAGTAGCCACAGCGAAATTTAATTACGAACGCACTTTACGCCGATTTTCTCGGTATAACTAAAATCCCATAAGGAAGATCCGTGAAAAAATCATCAACAATACTAGCCTGTCTTTTTGTCAGCCTGTCGGTATTGAGTTTTACAAGTCAGGGTAAACCACCCAAAGGCCTGAGCATTTTTGTTAAACAAGAGATAAATACCACCGACAGAATTACCGGCGTGGGCGTAGCTCAGCGCATTGAGTTTGCTTACAGTGACTTTGGAGCTGAAACCACCACAAACATAAATCATGCAGAGGTACTGACGGAAGATGGTTATTTAGAAGAATTTTTAGCATGGGAAGTGGGAGTGAAAGTTGGCTATTTTTCTGACGTATTCTTCTATGTTGAAGCAGGTATTGATTTGGCTGAAGGCATACTCAACGCCGATCGTAACGATGACTGCTGTTACACCAATTACGAACAAAACAACGATCCAGACGGCTACGCAGGCTTAGGTTTAGGTTTTCAGTTACAACACGCCCGGCTCGAATTATCGGCCCGGGCTCGACAATTAGACAGCGACAACTGGCGTAGCCAAGCCTATATATTTTACGGCGCGCAGTTAAGCATCGGGTTCTAACTCGATAGCTTGTAGTAAAAATACAAACAATAGGGTGGCATTACGCTTACGACTATTTATCTTTGCATTATTTTTGTTGGTAAAAATTCGGTTTTTACTGGAGTCATCACCATATCAGCTATAATCTACAAACCAAGCCGACCAATGTGTCTCTGCGTAGCCTTAGATACATTCGGGTAACAAATTTTCAGAACATATAGTATTCATCTTAATTCTTTTAATCATCTTAGTTTTTTGTAAAGATAACTACCATTCAAGTCGAGCACTTACGAGGATCTCATGTCAAATCAGTTACAAGCACTGCGCGAAATTACTACTGTTGTTGCCGATACCGGTGATATTGAAGCGATAAAAAAATATCAACCTGTTGACGCGACGACTAACCCTTCTTTACTGCTAAAAGCAGCCGAGATGCCTCAATATAAAGCGCATTTAGAACAAGCGGTAGCCTGGGCTAAAAAACAGTCTAACGACGCAGAGCAACAAATTATTGATGCAGGCGACAAACTGTCTGTTTCAATCGGCACGGATATTGTCAATATCGTACCGGGACGTATCTCAACTGAAGTTGATGCGCGTTTATCCTTTGATACGCAAGCAAGTATTGAAAAAGCGCACAAACTAATTGCCTTATACAAAGAAGCTGGCATTGAAAAAGAACGCATTTTGATTAAATTGGCTTCTACATGGGAAGGTATTTGTGCTGCCGAGCAGTTAGAAAAAGAAGGTATTAACTGTAACCTAACGTTATTGTTCGGTTTTGCCCAAGCCCAAGCTTGTGCCGAAGCAGGTGTATTCCTTATTTCACCTTTTGTTGGTCGTATCTTGGATTGGTATAAAGCTAAAACGGGTAAAGACAGCTACGCTCCTTCTGAAGATCCAGGCGTACGTTCCGTAACTAAAATTTACAACTATTACAAGCAACACGGTTATAAAACGGTTGTGATGGGCGCCAGTTTCAGAAACACCGATGAAATTACTGAATTAGCCGGGTGTGATCGTTTAACTATCGGGCCAAACTTGCTTGAAGAACTCTCACAAAATAACGCCCCACTTCCACTTAAATTGAAAGACAATGGTGCCACATCCACACCTGGTCCTCGTTTAACTGAAGCGCAATTCCGCTGGGAAATGAACCAAGACCCAATGGCCACAGAAAAGTTATCTGAAGGTATTCGTAACTTTGCTATTGACCAAGTAAAACTTGAAACCTTGCTTAAGAGTTATTTATAAGCTTGGCATAACAATACAAATTAAGCGTCTAGATTAGGCGCTTTTTTATTTGTCCAAATTGAAACGAGATGAGTCTTTTATTATGACAGCACTAACGACTTCGCCAACATGGCAACAGCTATCTGAGCTTGCACAGCAGGTAAAAACCCAACACATGCGCGATTGGTTTGCTGCCGATCCACAACGCGCTGAAAAGTACACCGTTTCAGCCTGTGGCATTGAACTCGATTATTCTAAAAACCTCATATCAACCGAGGTGTTGTCAGCGTTACAGCAACTTGCACAAGATAGCCAAGTAGCGGAAAAACGTCAGGCCATGTTTGCCGGTGACATTATCAACCACACTGAAAAACGCGCTGTACTGCACACAGCTTTACGTAATTATTCGGGTAAGGCTGTATTGGTTGATGGCCAAGACGTGATGCCAGAAGTACAGGCCTGTCAGCAAAAAATTAAAGACTTTGTAGCAAGTGTGCATCAGGGTGAACGCAAGGGTTATACCGGAAAAGCCCTGACCCAAATTGTTGCAATTGGTATTGGCGGCTCTTTCTTAGGCCCTAAGATCATGTCTGAAACCCTTAAACCTTACTGGTTTGATGGCGTTAAAGTACATTATGTGGCTAACGTTGATGGTTGTCATATTCAAGATGTATTAGCCAAATTAGATCATGAAGAAACCCTAGTGGTGATGTCATCTAAATCTTTCACCACTCAAGAAACGTTACAAAATACCTTAACAGCCAAGGCTTGGTTCTTAAATGCCGGTGGTAGTCAGCAAGATATCGCCAAGCACTTTATTGCCGTTTCATCAAACATCAAAGCCGCCACCGAGTTTGGTATGGCTGAAGAAAATATTTTCCCTATGTGGGATTGGGTCGGTGGTCGCTATTCTTTGTGGTCAGCAATTGGTTTACCTATCGCATTGACCATCGGCTACGAACACTATGAAGCTCTATTAAAAGGTGCGTACGACATGGACGTGCATTTTCAAACGGCAGCGCCTGAACAGAACTTGCCGATGATTTTGGCTTTATTAGGGGTGTGGTATGTCAACTTTTTTGACGCACAAAGCCACGTATTACTGCCTTATTATCACTACATGCGTGGTTTTCCTGCCTACGTACAACAACTCGATATGGAAAGTAATGGTAAACGGGTTGCGGGTAATAGCACTGTTGTTGACTATGCCACTGGCCCTATTATTTGGGGTAGCGAAGGCACAAACGGCCAGCATTCATTCCATCAGCTTATCCATCAAGGTACTGTATTAGTTCCAGCTGATTTTATGCTGCCACTGAATGTACCTAATCAAGACGCCACTCATCATGCCATGTTAGCCTCAAACTGTTTTGGTCAAACCCAAGCATTGATGCAGGGTAAAACGTTTGAAGAATGTAAAGCCGACTTAGCCAGTAAAGGCTTGGACGCCGATACTTTAGATTCATTAGCAACCCACAAAACCATGCCGGGCAACAAGCCAAGTAATACCTTGTTGTTCAATCAAATGGATCCACAGACATTAGGTGCATTGGTTGCCCTATACGAACACAAAGTATTTGTACAAGGCGCGATCTGGGGAGTGAATTCATTTGATCAGTGGGGTGTTGAATTAGGTAAAGAATTGGGTAATCAGGTACTCGATAAATTAGTGAATACTGATGCTGCCCTAAATTTTGATGCATCAACCAATCAGCTCATCGCTAAATTTAGA
>NZ_JANQVQ010000038.1 GCF_030730205.1 Paraglaciecola sp. | reverse complement strand
AGTGCACCGTCGTTTAAGTATTCTTGATTTAACTGCCGCAGGTAATCAGCCCATGCATTCGGCTTGTGGCCGTTATGTAATGGTGTTTAATGGTGAAATCTATAATTTTGTTGAATTAAAAAATGCCTTGCTTGCAAGTGGCGAAGTTTTTACAACTCAAACTGACAGTGAAGTGTTATTAAAGTTGTATAAATTAAATGGTGCCACTTGTTTATCGCAACTAAATGGTATGTTTGCCTTCGCAATATGGGATAAACAGCAGCAGAGTTTGTTTATTGCGCGTGACAGACTTGGAAAAAAGCCGCTATATTATTATCAAGAGGGAGATTATTTTGCTTTTGCTTCTGAGTTAAAAGCGCTGCTGCCGCTACCTTGGTTTCGAAAAGAATTACGCGATGACGCCATTCAAGATTTCTTTTTTTATCAGTATGTACCTGATCCCAAATCTATTTTCAAACATGCTCATAAGTTACCACCAGCCAGCTACTTGGAATGGCATCAGGGTAAATTAACGCAGTATAGTTATTGGGATATCAGTTTTGCACAAACTGTGCAACTTCAAGAAGAAGAGTTAGCTTTTCAGTTACGGGCACTTATTGATGATGCGGTGCGCATTCGGATGATCAGTGATGTACCTTTAGGGGCTTTTCTTAGTGGCGGTGTTGATTCTAGCGCTGTAGTGGCAAGCATGGCAAAACAAAGTGCTAAACCGGTGACAACCTGTGCCATTGGTTTTGATTCAAAACGCTTTGACGAAGTTGAATATGCAAAGCAAGTCGCAACCCAGTTTGCTACGTCGCACCATGAATTTACAGTTCGAGAAAATGTTACGGCACGCTTTAGCGAAATAAGTCGATATTTCGATGAACCCTTTGCCGATCCCTCCTTTGTTCCCACCTTTTTTGTTACAGAATTAGCACGACAAAGGGTAACGGTTGCTCTAGCCGGTGATGGCGGAGATGAAAGTTTTGCGGGCTATGAAAAATACCTTACCGACGATATTGAGCATCGCTTGAGGAGCAAATCGCCAAAAGGGTTACTCGCCTTAACGCCAGTTTTAGCTAAATTGGCTAATTCAATACCCGGCACAGTGGCAAAAAAAGCAAATACATTATTACGAACTTTAGCATTAACACCTGAGCAAGGTTTTTTTCTAACGAATACGTTTTTTTGCCCAAAACTTTGGCAACAACTCATCAAACCTGAATTTGCTAAAAGTCTTGCTGGTTACGATTCTGCATTAGTAACAACTACAGCCTACAACAAAGCAGATTCTGATAATCACCTTAGCAAAGTACTTTACACTGATTTCAAAACCTATTTGCCTGGCGACATACTCGTCAAGGTCGATCGTATGACAATGGCTTGCTCACTAGAGGCTCGAGCGCCATTATTAGACTATCGTATTGTCGAGTTTGCAGCACGTTTACCTTCGCAATTAAAATTGAATGGCAAAGAAAAAAAGTATCTACTGAAAAAAAGCCAAGAATCCATCTTAACGAAAGATATTTTATATCGAAAAAAAATGGGCTTCTCGGTACCGTTAGCTGAATGGTTGTGCCAAGAATTAAAGCCTATTGCAGAAGCACTATTTTTTGCGAAGGAAACAGGCCTATCGCAATTTTTTGATATGCCGCAGGTAATAAACCTTTGGCAAAAGCATCAACAAGGTGATCACCGTTATACTCAAGAATTGTGGAGTATGATGGTGTTCGAAACTTGGTGGCAACATTACATGCGTAATGAAACAGTAGAATGCAGCCATGCTTAATATTATGCATCTCACCTTTGACATGGGCATAGGTGGTACTGAGCAGGTTATTCGGCAACTCATCTTAGGTTTAGATCCCAAAAGTTTTACCCAGCAGATTTGTTGTTTAGAGCAAGAAGTTGGCGCTATGGGCCAGCAACTGCAAAATAACGGCATCAGGGTTCATGCTTTAGCAAGACAGCCAGGCTTTGACTTGTCGCTCATCAAAAAGTTACGCCAGCTTATTCAAGTTGAGCGCATTGATGTCATTCATTGCCATCAATACACCCCTTGGGTTTATGGCTGGTTGGCGGCATGTGGTTTACACCCTAAGGTAGTATTTACGGAGCATGGCCGTTTTTTCCCTGATCGTTATCGATGGAAAGCTTGGGCAATAAATAAAGCGATGGCGGCAAGCACTGCAAAAATTACTGCTATTTCTGCCGCAACTAAGGCAGCGCTAGAGCAATTTGAATTTATTAATTCTAAGCACATTGAAGTGATATACAACGGTATCGATGCAATCCAAAGCTCGGAACAAGCAAAGCAACAGGTTAAAAACGAGCTCGGTATTTCGGCAGAACACAATGTTATTGGTACTGTGGCAAGATTGGACTCAATAAAAAACCAAGCCATGATGATCCAGGCTTTTGCAATGCTAAGGGATACACATTCGCAACTGCGTTTGCTTATTGTAGGTGATGGCCCTGAAATGAACACTTTGCGGGCATTAACTCAACAGTTAAATGTGGTGGATTATGTCATTTTTGCTGGCTTTAAAAGCCCCGCTATTGATTACATGGCCATTATAGAACTGTTTTTGCTCCCTTCACTTAGTGAGGGCACATCCATGACTTTGCTAGAAGCGATGAGTTTAGGTATTCCTTGCATCGTATCTGATGCAGGCGGTAATGCAGAAGTAATTGCGCATAATCTTAATGGTTTAGTGTTAACAGAAAATACCGCAGCGCATTTAGCTAAAGCAATTGAATATTATTTAACAAATAAGCAGGCTCTTATCGAAGCGGGTGCTCAAGCAAGATTGCGTTTTGAACAATTATTTAGTGCAAAGCAAATGGTCAGTGCTTTTACTGAGATTTATCAGCTAAGTGTTAAGCAATAAAGCCAGTATCAATATAAATGTAACGCTCTAAACTATAGCGTTTTTTATCTCCGATAATATGTTAATGGACGGAACATGAAACCCAAAGTATTGGTCTTTAGTGAGATTTTTCCACCGAAAAATGGCGGTAGCGGTCGTTGGTTTTTTGAATTGTACTCACGAATATCTGCTATCTCACCAACGTTTTTAGTGGGTAAAGCCCATGGCGATGAAGAGTTTGATATAAAACATGCCCACTTAGCTATTCAGCGTTATACTCCAAAACCATCCAGCTGGGGTTTCAAGTCTTGGCCGAGCATAAAAGAATATTGGCGCCAGTATCGGCTATTGAAAGCACAACTGAAAAAGTTTGAAGCGACAGAAATACATTGTTGCCGAATTTTACCTGAGGGTGTGCCTGCCTTACTCACAAAACTACGATATGGTATTCCCTACCATTGCTATATCCATGGTGAAGATATTGAAGTTGCACGAACCAGTCGTGAGTTAACGTTGCTAACTAAATTAGTTATGCGTTTTGCCAGCAAACTGATTTGTAATAGTGAAACGACCAAAGGTTATATTGAAAAATATTGGTCAGCCTTTCAAGACAAAGCCGTAGTATTACATCCTGGCGTTGATACTGATTATTTTACGCCTTTATTACAAAGCACTTCGCAGCCAAAGTTAAATACTGAGCCACTATGTCTTTTAACTGTTGGTCGTTTACAGCAACGAAAGGGGCATGATGTTGTTATAAAAGCGCTGGCAGAGTTGAAGCGCCGCGGAATTATTTATCACTATAGGATTGCTGGTGATGGCGATCAAAAACCTGTGTTAAAAGCACTCGTCCAACAGCATCAGCTTAATGAACAGGTGTTTTTTTTGGATGAGATCACCGATGAAATCTTAAAGAAAGAATATCAACAGTGTGATATTTTTATTTTGGCTAATCGCCGAGTGGGTAATGATGATGAAGGTTTTGGCATGGTACTACTGGAGGCACAAGCTTGTGGTAAACCTGTAATTGCCGGTAAGTCAGGTGGTACATGGGAAACAATGCAACATAATGTATCTGGCTGGTTATTAGATTGCACAACTGAATTTGAACTCGTATCACTTTTAGCCAATAAAAGCGAGTTACTAAAAACACTCCCTTCGTTTGCCTTAGCTGGGCAAGCGTACGTTAATAAAAACTATGGTTGGCAAACGTTAACGATAAAAGCCAAAAAGATTTTTGGATGGTATTAAGTTACAGAGCTGCGATTCAAGCAAGAGGGGTTTATATTAATATTAAAAAATGGTTCATATTAAATGAAAAGACTTAACTCTTTAGACACATTACGCAGTTTTGCAATACTGATTGTTTTGCTTGGTCATAGTGTATTAGGCTATGGCTCGCCTGCACATCTAACTCCGTTACAGCTTGGTGGTATAGGCGTTGACTTATTCTTTGTGCTCTCAGGTTGGCTTTTAGGAGGGCAGTTATTTAAAGAAATGGCTTCGGGTCATGTCGACATAAAACGATTTTGGTATCGTCGTTGGTATAGAACGTTACCAGCCTATTACGCAGTCCTATTGTTTACCGTTCTGCAGCAGTTGCTTACCAAAGACAGTATTGGCAACTACTGGTCATATGTATTTCTTTTACAAAACTACACCTACCCATTGGATATTTTTCATGTAAGTTGGTCTTTAGCTGTTGAAGAACAATTTTATTTATTAATTGCGCCATTAGTTGCTGGCATGTTGTTCCTCGAAAAAAATCAGCGTTTAGCGTTGTTAATTTTGCTATTATTTTTACCCTCGGTATTTCGTCTTTTAGGATGGTTCGAACATTATAATGAAACTCATGTAAGAATTGATGGTTGTGTTATGGGGGTGTTGCTGGCATTAATTCGACATCAATTTAACCAAGCTTGGCAGATACTAATAAAAGCTTCCAGTGTGCTTTTCTTTTTCTCATTGGTGTTATTCGTTCTGTTTTTTCTGCAGCGTTGGTATCCGAATGAATACCTGTCAGAACCTGGTTTTTTAACACGTGCTTTTATGTTTGCTTGCTGGGTGATCTACGCTAACAAGAATGCAATGACTACTTCTCGGCTATACTTCCCGGGTGCGCACTATATTGCGACACGCTCATATTCTATGTATCTATTACATCCCGATGCCATAGCTATTATTAATCGGATTACGATAAACCTAGACTTTACTTTCTATCTGCTAGCAGTGTTTTTACTAACGTTGTTTTTTGCTGAAATACTGTATAAAGCAATTGAAATACCTTTTATGAAACTTCGAGATAGGGTATTGGACCCGACAAAGCATGCATTAAACGCGCGTTAAGTTAAACTGCGTTGCTATTACAATAATAATAAATAGCACACAAAGTTATATGAACAAAGGTTGTAACACAATTTTGTGTAATAAAGGGTAATTTGACCTTTTATTTGCGCTATTAGTAATAGGGGCTCGGTACGTGAAATACGCTTTCTATTGCGTATATTATTTAAAGGTAAATACTGAATTTTCAAAGGGGATCGCCATGAAGGAGTGTGTAAAAAATAGATTATTACGTGGAATTGCCTCTGTCTTTATCCTTTTTGCTGTAGTGTTACTCGGCATTAATAGCTACGGTTTAACCCAACATCTGGCACCTGCCACTATCACTATCGACAATTTGCGCTTTA
>NZ_JANQVQ010000037.1 GCF_030730205.1 Paraglaciecola sp. | reverse complement strand
TCATCTGGATTGATCTTTTGCAAAGCAATACGTAACTCATCAGTTTGGGTGAGCATATCAAACTGCTTAACGGTGCGAACCGGTGTTTCAACCATACCTGTGCTGCTGTTTTCTAGTTCATGTAATTTGTGCTTTGCTTGTTGAATAACCGGTTTGGGCACACCTGCAAGTTGAGCGACTTGCAAGCCGTAACTCTTGTTGGCGGCGCCTTCTTGGACGGCATGCATAAAACGAATGTTATCGTCGTGCTCAACCGCGTCTAAATGCACATTGGCGAGCTCAGGTAGGGCATCGGCTAGGCGGGTTAATTCGAAATAGTGGGTCGCAAACAAGGTATAAGATTGCAGCTTTTGCGCCAAGTACTCAGCGCAGGCCCAAGCCAACGATAAACCGTCGTAAGTGCTGGTTCCACGGCCTATTTCATCCATGAGTACCAAACTATTTGAGGTGGCATTATTAAGGATATTGGCAGTTTCGGTCATCTCTACCATAAAGGTAGAGCGGCCAGAGGCGAGATCGTCAGAGGCGCCGATACGCGTAAAAATACGATCGATAGGGCCAATCTGTGCATTTTCAGCGGGTACAAAACTACCAATGTAAGCCATTAAAACAATCAGCGCTGTTTGACGCATATAGGTTGACTTACCGCCCATATTTGGACCGGTGATAATCAGCATACGGCGTTTGGGGTTAATCGCGATAGGGTTGGCGATGAACGGATTTTTCATCACCTGTTCGACTACTGGATGACGGCCTTGGTCAAAGTGAATACCGCTTTGCCCGTTTAAATTAGGGCAGTGGTAATCTAAGGTGTCGGCGCGCTCAGCTAAGTTAGTCAGCACGTCAAGTTCGGCTAAGGCGTCGGCACTTTGCATCAAGCGGCCAAGCTCTGGCATCAAAATATCAAATAGCTCGTCATATAATCGTTTTTCTAAGGCCAGTGAGCGGCTTTGGCTGGTAAGGACTTTGTCTTCGTGTTCTTTTAATTCAGCCACGATAAAGCGTTCGTTGTTTTTTAAGGTTTGACGCCGAATATAATCAGCGGGCACCAAGTGCGCCGAGCTGCGACTGACTTCAATAAAAAAGCCATGCACTTTGTTGTAACCGACTTTGAGACTAGAGATGCCGGTGCGATCTTTTTCGCGTTGCTCCAATTCGTCTAAATAATCGGTGGCGCCTTGGGATAATGCCCGAAGCTCATCTAATTCTGCGTTGTAGCCGGTTTTTATTACCCCACCATCACGAATCAATATCGGTGGTGACTCTTCAATGGCGGCGTCGAGTAAATCAGCGAAACCAGGAAACTGACTAATGTCAGTGGCTAGTTGCGTTAGCCCAGCGTTGGCATGTTGCGCTGACTCGTCGCTAATAAAACATTGTATCTCAGGCAGTAATTGAAAGGCCTGGCGTAAACGAGCAAAGTCCCGCGGCCGTGCAGAACGCAGCGCTAAACGTGCTAATACGCGCTGCATATCGCCAACTTGCTTAAGTAACTGTTGCAGCTGGGGATAATCGGTATTGATTAATGAACGGATAGTGTTTTGTCGTGTTTTTAATTTTTGTACATTAGTTAATGGCCGATGCAACCAGCGCTGTAATAAACGGCTGCCCATGGGTGTTGAGGTATTGTCGAGCACACTGGCTAGGGTATGTTCACGGCCACCTGAGAGGTTTTGGGTTAGCTCAAGATTTTTGCGCGTAGCCGCGTCCATTAATACAGTATCACTGGCCACTTCTAACTCAATTTTACGAATATGAGGTAGGGCCGCGCGCTGGGTGTCTTTAACATATTGCATAACGCAGCCAGCGGCGCATAGCGCAGTTTGGCTGTTGTTTACCCCAAAGCCGCTAAGCTCTTTGGTGCCAAATTGCTGGTTTAGTAGTTTAAGTGAGGTGTCGTAATCAAATTCCCACTGTGGGCGGCGGCGCAAACCTTTGCGTGCATCTATCAATGCAGGGTAAGCAAAATTTTCTGGGTAGAGTAATTCAACCGGATTGGTGCGCTGAATTTCCGCAGCGAGGGCTTCGATGTCTTGCGGTTCACAGATGGCAAAGCGTCCGGTTGTTACATCTAAAGTGGCATAACCAAAATACTCTTTTTGAGCCTGCTTTACTGCCACGATGGCGGCCAATATATTATCTTGTTTATCTTCTAATAAGGCCTCATCAGATACCGTGCCTGGGGTCACAATACGCTGTACTTGACGCTCGACTGGGCCTTTGCTGGTGGCAGGGTCGCCAATTTGTTCAACAATAGCCACCGATTGGCCGAGTTTTACCAATCGGGCTAAGTAGTTTTCAACCGCATGATAGGGCACCCCAGCCATGGGGATGGCATTACCGCCTGATTTACCCCGTGCGGTTAGAGAAATGTCGAGTAATTCAGAGGCCTTTTTGGCGTCGTCAAAAAACAATTCATAAAAGTCGCCCATACGATAAAACAGGAGTATGTCAGGATGCTGAGCTTTGATACTCAGGTATTGCTGCATCATCGGTGTGTGGGTTTGTAAGGCAGGACTGATTTGGCCTTGCTCTGAACTTTTATTCAACGTCATAATATGAATACTTTCTTATTGTTAAGGGGCAAACAAATAACCTGCCCACTGACTAGCGACTTAGGCGTGCACTATGAATCATGAAATAGACCAACTTTCTGCATTGTTGGGCCAAAAATTACTGGCCAAAAACTGGACAGTAACATGCGCAGAATCCTGCACCGGAGGGGGCATAGGATACGCTATCACCAGTATTTCTGGAAGTTCAACTTGGTTTAAACAGGCATACATTACCTATTCAAATGAAGCAAAACAGCAGCTATTGGGCGTGTCTGCTCAGACCTTAAACGATTTTGGTGCGGTATCTGAGCAAACCGTGTTAGAAATGGCTGCAGGCGCGGCAAAATTAGCCCAAGCAGAGCTTGCCGTTGCGGTTAGCGGTATTGCAGGCCCAGATGGAGGGAGCGCAGAAAAACCAGTGGGTACGGTTTGGTTTGGTTTTTATGTGGATGGAAAAGTGACTGCGCTCAAACAACTATTTAAGGGGAATCGTCAGCAAGTGAGAGAAAAATCCATTGAGTTTTGCTTGTCAAAAGTGTTGAAGATGATTTGATCCGCGGGACATATTCCATTAGCTAAGTGCAAACCTAAAGGCTAAGTGACCGTCACCGCCCCATGAAAGTCGAGTTAATCAATACGACCTTCAAAGGGCGATGTTGGATACTGTTAGCCTTCTTTTTCAATAACGGCAATCCACTGCGGCCAAATGCCCAATTGGCCAATGGCTAATTTAATACAAACTAACAGTGGTACGGCTAACAGCACGCCAAACGCGCCCCATAGCCAACCCCAAATCACCAGCCATAGCACCACAACAAGTGGGTTTAAGCGCATATTGCGGCCGAGCACCGTAGGGGTCACAAACTGTGACTCGATGAGGTTTAAACCAAAATAAACCGCGGGCGGCATCAGAGCCATCCACTCTAAACCGTACTGAGTAACGCCGGCTAAAGACAATATAGCCATACCAATCACACTGCCTACGTAGGGGATAAAGTTTAATAATGCCGCTAATACCCCCCATAACAAGGCATCTTCTACACCCAATAGCTTTAATACAACGGCAGTACTGGCCCCTAAGGCTGCATTAATCAAACTGATTGTGCCGATATAGCGCGATAGTTCTACTTGGATGGTGGTGGCTAAATGAATGGCTTGCTCACGCTTACTGTCTTCATTCAGCCCGTTGACATAAGCTTGAAACAAACCTGGGCCAAATATCAGCAAAAATAAAATAAGGACTAAGCCCGTGAACACTTGGGCTAAAAGCAGCGGTGTGGCGGCTAACATGCTGACTAATACTTCTAAGCTTCCTTGCTTAATTCGCTCGGTCACCATGTTTTCTTCTTCTGTTTCTTGTTGCTCTTCGGTTTCGTCGTCTAGCCAGCCAAAAAAAGTAAACCGAGATTTTTCTTTAGGAGGGGGCGTGGTGCCTTGGGTTTCTTCACCCTGAATCGCTGAATTAATCGACTCTAATTGTTCATTCAAACTCTTTGAAAGTTGCGGTAGAAGTTGTGCCCATTTTTGCACCGGTTGGGCTAATTGCACCCCCAAAAAGCTAAAAGGTGCAATTAATAAGGTAACAAGTAACAGCGCCGATACCAAACGCGGCACGTGAGCGCGTTTAAACAAGGTGACTAAAGGACTGATCAACAAGGCGAGTAAAAAAGTCGCAATCAAGGTCAGCAATAAGGTTTGCGCAAAATATAAGGTATACAGTATGGCTAATACGGCTAACCAATTAAGGGCGGCTGTGCGGCTGAGTTTTTTGGCTAAGGCCTGTTCGTTTGCAGTGGAGCCTTGCTCTGAACTTTGCATATTCATTCAAATCCTAATTTTGATGGTGTATTCGCTTAAGGGGCTTGGTGGAGTATCTACGAATAAACACTAAACAAGAAATATGCCGTCATTGAAAAATGCCATGACTGGTCTTTCTCCTCTTTTAATCCGTGTGCTTTGCGAAAAACGCATCAATTTATAATTTGAGCACAGCGCGCAGTTATGCATATATTACAGACTCGTGTGTAGAAAAAATGCACAGTGCAGTAGGAAGGCGTCAAAAATTGGTAACTGGATATGACGCTGGTATCAGTAAAATATCGCAAGAAGACGAAAAAATTTTTAAATCTGCTTGTAACTGTATAACCATACAGTATACTTCCGCCATAATTTAAAATAATGAGCAACTCTAATCGGGTTGTGCACAGACAGCAACAAGGATTTTTTATGGATGACAATAAAACTAAGGCGTTAACTGCGGCTTTAGGTCAAATTGAAAAACAATTTGGTAAAGGCGCCATTATGCGTCTAGGCGATAATAACGCACTAGACATTGATACCATTTCAACGGGTTCACTTACTATTGATATTGCCCTTGGCATAGGCGGTTTACCTTGTGGCCGTGTGGTTGAAATTTACGGTCCAGAATCTTCAGGTAAAACAACATTGACTTTGCAAGTTATTGCAGAAGCGCAAAAAGCCGGTAAAACCTGTGCTTTCGTTGATGCTGAGCATGCTCTTGATCCCTTATATGCCAAAGCGTTGGGCGTAAACATCGACGATTTACTCGTGTCGCAACCTGATACGGGTGAGCAGGCATTAGAAATTTGTGACATGTTAGTGCGCTCGGGTGCGGTAGATGTGGTGATTGTTGACTCGGTTGCCGCATTAACACCAAAGGCTGAAATTGAAGGTGACATGGGTGACTCACATATGGGCTTGCAAGCTCGGTTAATGTCACAAGCCTTACGTAAACTAACTGCCAATATTAAACGGTCGAATACCTTGGTTATTTTCATTAACCAAATCCGGATGAAAATTGGTGTGATGTTCGGTAGCCCCGAAACCACAACGGGCGGTAATGCACTTAAATTTTATGCTTCAGTGCGTTTAGACATTCGTCGCATTGGTTCGATTAAAGAAGGCGATGAAGTGGTTGGCAGTGAAACCCGTGTAAAAGTCGTCAAAAATAAAGTGGCACCGCCCTTTAAACAAGCTGAATTCCA
>NZ_JANQVQ010000036.1 GCF_030730205.1 Paraglaciecola sp. | reverse complement strand
CAAGATGGGTGTTTAAGGGTGACGGGATTCTGCGGGGTATGAGGGCTAGTTTCCGGTTTATTGAGGGGCATAATTTACTCCTTTTTTGACATGGTAACTTGCTCTATCCTGACAAAGAAAAACCTTTAAACCAAGCAAAGTATTGAACCTATTTTTCGATATTAAAAGAATCAACAACTAATTATATGACCGTAATACATATTTGCTCCACATTTGGCCGTTAAGCTACTCATTAGTCATTTCTCAAATTTAAATGAAACGTCTGAGGCTCTAGATGAAAAAAAATAACTGGTTAATTATATTTATCGTTGTGTGCGGTTTTTCCCTAAGTGCATGTAATGATGAGAGTGGTAAATCTCAGCAGCAAGCTAATGAGTTTGTCTTAACCAGTTCAGATATGGTGGATGGTGGCAATTTACCTGTTACTTATACTTGTGATGGGGAAAGTGTTAATCCGCCATTAAGTTGGAGTGGAGCGCCACCATCCACTCAGTCCTATGCCTTAATTATGCATCACAATGCACCAGATGGGGTGCATTGGTATTGGACGATGTATAACATAGGTGGCGATGCAACACATGTTAACAGTGGTCAAACACTTGGCCTATTGGGCACCAACAGTGTTAATGATTTAAAGGCCTATGCTCCTCCTTGTTCTAAAGGCCCAGGCGAGAAAAGCTACACCTACACCCTTTATGCTTTATCTGCGCCAGTAGTATTAAATGAAAATACCAGAGTAGACAGAGCAACACTGTTAGCTGCCATGCAGAATATTACTCTGGGATCTGCACAATTAAGCGTTAGCTATGAACGCAGTAATAAAAGAAGCGAAAGACAGGGTAGTGATAACAGACCGCCTGCTAAGCCAGAGGAACAGCCTAGCTCTGAACATGGACCGAATTCTTCATCATTTATACCACCTGATTTGTCGGTCAATATTGATTCAGCTCGTTGTCGAACGGTTCAACAATCGGTAAGCGAAGCGGGTTTTGAGCAAAGCGTCAAGGTTGTTTGTGATGAAAATTATGCTTATATCGCGTCTTCAACCTATCCAAATCATCAAATGATGACTGGCATTAGCGGCACTAACGAGCAAATCCCAGTACCTGCAAAAGATTATGCTGCACCGATTAAACTTAATCCTAAAAAAGCTAAAACCTTAACCACTATTGATGCCGCTGTAGGTGTGGCGGTAAATGGCGTACCTATTTACGATTATTCATCCCAAGGCGAGCTGGATGTGAGTCAATACGATGCAAAACATGACACCTTAGTTTTAGGACAACTAGACAACTGTGGAGGCCATGCGGGACGAGGTGATGACTATCACTATCATGTATCACCTACCTGCATGATCGCTACCATGAAAAATCAAAAAGATGCAGCCATTATTGGTTGGGCATACGATGGTTACCCCCTTTATGCTGATAAAAACCCAGATGGCAGTGAGATCACTGAAGGTGATTTAGATGCGTGCAATGGCCAAGCAGATGAGACCTTTGGTTATCGTTACCAAACATCAGCTACTCCTCCTTATATCATCCAATGCCTAGTCGGTGAGGTTGATACGGCCAAGTTACCTAGAGTTTCTCCCTTAAGTGGTGATAGCCAAGGTATAAGAGCCGATCTTAGACCACCACAGGGTGAGGTAGAAAACCTAAAGCATACTGTGTCGAAAGACGGCAGCCGTACTATGAGTTACACCTACAAAAGTGAAGACTATTTTACAACTTATCGCCCCTCAACTCTGGGTGATAGCTGTTACGACTTTAAACAAAAAACCATTAGCAATGGTGGCAAAGTAGACACGGGCACATTTTGTAGAGAGTCCCAACCAAACAAACCTAAGCCTAATCCTAATCCTAATCCTAAGGTTGCACTCGTACATGAACTTAACCCCAAAATTTCAGGTCAACATCATTTAAAACTAGAAGCATGGGCGGATAACTGGTTTGCCGCCTATGTTGGTGATGAGTTATTAATCGAAGATTCAGTACCTATTACCACAGAGCGCTCGTTTAATGCTGAGACTATTGAGTTTTCCGCCAATTACCCTATTCAGCTTAATTTAATTCTCAAAGATTTTAAGCAAAACGATTCAGGCTTAGAGTACATAGGCGCTAGAAATCAACAAATGGGCGACGGTGGGTTTATCATGCAAATAACCGATACCGACACTAACAAGGTGGTATCAGTAAGCGATAGTAGCTGGAAGTGTGAGGTGTTACATAAAGCGCCGCTTAACAAGCTATGTGAGAAAGAATCCAACCCTATTGCCGGTCAAGGTTATTGTACTTTTATGTCTAAAGACGCCCCTGAAAATTGGATGCAAAGTGATTTTGATGACTCGTCATGGCCACAAGCTACCGAGCATAGCTTTGCCTCGGTCGGACCCAAAGATGGTTATGATGAAATAAACTGGGACAAAAATGCCAAGTTTATCTGGGGTGACGATCTAGAAACCGACAACACCTTAATTTGCAGAGCCACCATTAAACAAGCCAAATAGCTGGGGTAGTTGGTCATGATGATGTGGGTATTTAAACAATTAAAATGGGCAAAATTAGCCGGGGTTTTAGTCTGGGCTTTGGTGACTATTGCTACCTCGTTGAATGCCCATGTATTAACAGAAACCAGTGCGCAAGTTATTTTGCGCGATGGGCAAATTGAAATAAAAATACTTACTGATATTGAACATTTGATAGGGGCTTTACAAAGTGAGCAAGCATGGTTATTGGGTGATATAGATACCGTCATGCCGCAAAATTTAAGCCTTAGCCAACAACAAGAATTTATACAAAACGCCCTTAAACAAAAGATGCACTTAAGGGTAAATAACAAGGTTATCAGTATTGAGGCTGTTATTTTTGCCAGTGAGAGTAATGACTCTGAGCAGAATATGGCGCACGGCCAAGAAATTGTTTTTCATGCTAGGCATAGCTTTGCTCAGGTAAGCGAGCTCACTATTTCATTTCATAAAAGTTTAGGGACGGTACATATCAGCATTGTTAAACCCCAATATATACTGCTTAATGCTGGCGATGTTGGCCACTTTGAATTGTAAAACTTGGTTAGTGAAATAGGCTTACTTAAGAGGAATTTTAGTAAGCCATAAGCGCTGATAAATAGGTAAATCCCTTAATTGTAGGCATAGATTCAGTATGTAATACTGCGGCATAAGCATAAAATTATCTTCTTAACGACCAGAGAACCAGTGAAGTTAATACATAAATTCTTTTTAGCTTTTTTCATCACAAACATTATCTTAGTTGGATTAATGTTTGTTTTTATCTACAGCAATTTTGCCGCTGAGTTTAATCACTTTGTTGAACAAGAAGAGCAAAAACAGGTGGTAGAAGTTAAGCAGCAATTGGTGCAGCTGTACGCAGAAGTAGGCAGTTGGGAGCCTATTAGCCACAGCTCTCAATTGTGGCGTTCTATCGTTGATCCTAAAATGAATCCAAGTGGCCCCAAGGGCATACAACAAAATAAAAGCGACATTAACCTTAGCGCCAATGACGAGAAAAGTATTAGCGAGCAACAAGCACCGTCTTTATTATGGTCAAACCTTCCGGCAGACCTACTGCAAACAGGTAAGCGGATCAGCTTATACGATCACGATAAAAACGTGGTCGTCGGTCGAGAGAACGTCATTGATAACCCTCATATAGAGCCTATTTTATTCAATAATAATGTGATTGGCTGGATAGGCTTAGTACCCACTAGTTTGGTGGAAAACAGCTCTGCCAATGTCTTTTTAGCAGCCCAGTTTCATAACTATTTCATCATCACCTTATGCGTTATTTTACTGGCCTTTATGATGGCTATAGTTTTATCTAGGCATTTAACTAAACCCATAAAACAGCTTGTTTTCGCCACCAACGAATTAAACAAAGGGCATTATGACAGCAGGATTTCAAGCCTTACTCAGGATGAGTTGGGCACCTTATCGCATAATGTGAATGCCTTAGCTTGTACACTTGAACAAAATCAGCAAATGCGATTTCAATGGGTTTCAGATACCTCACATGAATTAAGAACCCCACTAACGGTATTACGCTCCCATCTATTAGCGGTGCAAGACGGTGTTTTTGTCGCTGACCCTAAGCGTATTACTTTATTGATTAATCAGGTTGATAATTTGAATCACATTGTTGACGACCTTGCACAATTAGCTAACAGCGACAGCGCTAATATGAAGTACCAATACGATGAGGTTGATGTAATTCAAGTACTCCAACAAACAATTGAAAACTACACTGCGCGCTTTCAAGAACACAAACTAAGGGTTAATAGTGACGCTTTAAAAAATGCACAGCCATGCACAGTAAATGGCGATAAAGACAGGCTACAGCAGTTATTTGCAAATTTACTCGAAAATACCTGTCGATATACCCATGAAGGCGGTCAGGTAAACATAAAAATAAATAAAATGAATGACAAGCTAGAGCTAATTTTAGAGGATTCAGCGCCAGGGGTTTTACCCCAAGATCAGGCTAAATTATTTGAACGTTTTTATCGGGTAGAAAAATCTCGGAATAGAGATTATGGCGGCTCGGGTCTGGGTTTATCCTTATGTAAAAAAATAGTCGAAGCCCATGGTGGGGAGATTTCACTGCATGATTCACCCTTAGGTGGCTTAGCAGTCAAATTCACTCTGCCTGTGATAAGTTTATAAGATGACAAGCGTTAAAATACTGATTGTTGAAGACCAAGAAAACATTGCCGAAGTTCTGAGCGCTTATTGCCAGCAACAAGGTTATGCCACCGAGTATTTTAATAATGGCAAGGGCGTGGTGGACTATGTAAAACATCATCACCTTGACTTAATACTACTCGATCTAATGCTACCAGAGGTTGACGGCATCACCCTTTGTCGAGAAATCAGAGTATTTTCAAATGTGCCGATTATTATGCTAACGGCAAAAAGCGAAGAAATTGATCGCTTACGGGGTTTAAACCTCGGGGCCGATGACTATATCTGTAAGCCCTTTAGCCCCAAAGAAGTTATCGCGAGAATACAGGCCGTATTAAGAAGAATCGATCCCCCTAAAACACAGGTTATTCATCACTCTGGTTTTGAGCTGCATAAAGCTGATTACATTGCTTTTCTAAAGGGTAATGATATTGGATTTACGGCGATAGAATTTAAAATATTTCTTCTTTTTATCAGCCAAGTTGGACGTGTGTTTACCCGCGAAGATATTATTAATAACATATATAACCAATCCTTAGATATGTCAGACCGCAATATTGACACTCATATCAAAAACATACGCAAAAAAATAAGTGAAATTGAGGCAGGATTAAATCCTATTATCTCTGTTTATGGTGTTGGCTATAAATTTAGACAGGCCCCTTTATAGGTAATGGCAACGTCGTTTCATTGACGATAATAAAGTCCCTCCTTTGGTTCTCTAACCGTCAATGATGTATTCAATCAGTATTAGCTCTTACTAAACTAATCACTACCGACTTATAGGCAGGCGTATTGCTTTTGTCTGCCACGCTACTCAGCGGAATAAGGTCGTTCGTTTCAGGATAATAAGCCGCCGTGTTGCCTCTTGGA
>NZ_JANQVQ010000035.1 GCF_030730205.1 Paraglaciecola sp. | reverse complement strand
AAAAGGCGTGCCCCGTTTCGCGAGTTTTTTAAGAATTAAAGCTACGGAATAAAATATAAAAACAGCTCGCCAACACAAGATAACAGTATTAGTTTTTTGTTATCTGAATACGAGCAACTTGATTAGAGAATTCTATGATTTTATCTTTTTTGGGATGAGGTTCTACACCCCAAAGAAGCAAGCTCAAGCCTAAAGCTGAAACGGTTTCCGGCTCACGTTTGCGTATTAATTCTATCTCTTCAACATTTCCGTGAAGGTCGGTTAATTTAATTTTTACGGTGAGTTGTCCCGCCCAAATACATGTAACGCCAGTTGGACATCGCGAGTCTTCTATTGACAGCAATTGCAGCGTTATATCTTGAAATTGCCTAGCATCATTGGCTCGTAAATCTATGGTTTTCTGTACATCTTGTTTAGCCAAAACTAAGGGGCTTTCAACTGATTCACTAGGAAGTTTTAGCGTACTTGTTTCTTCTTTAAGATCAGAACTACAGCCAATTAATCCCGCTAGTACAGCGACCAATAAAAACCAAAACTTTATCATTAGTATTTTCTCCTAAATAAAAAGAAGCTCGGGTTTTGCCGAGCTTCTTGGGTTACTAACTGAGTGGCTTACTGATTAGGGCGCTTGCGGCGCACAACGTGGCGATGAGCACAGTAATGTACACTGACGAGCATCAGAAGCATTAATGATTCCATTTCCATCATTGTCTCGCGGATCACCTGGTTCCGCTGGTTGATTTCTAGCACCAGCGATTAGCCTGATATCGTTAATATCAACAAAACCATCTTCATTAATATCACATTGAAGTGCCTGAGGCTGATCGTCGCATACCAAAGAAACGTCGTCTACTTGTGCATACCAATCCCAATCGCCTGTATTGGGATTAAAATAATGCCAGCGTAATTGGACATTTTCTTCACCTATGTAAGCTGATAAATCTAAAGAAACGGCTTCTCCGGGAGAGGTAAACAATCCACCCGTTGGATGATCCTCAACCCAACTCAACAATGTGCTCCAGGTATTTCCTCCATCAATGGTTATATCTACATTAAGTAATTCAGCAGCAGAGTAGTTCTGATAGTTCACCAAATACTCTACTTGTGCCGTCGTCCAACCTACAAGGCTAAATGAGTTACTATGAAGCTCTGTATTGTATTCCCCAGGAGATGCGTCACTTGAAACAGAAGCTGCGTTGCCAGTTCCGCCAGTGTAGTTACCCCCAATGCCTGATGCCTCAATGTTTGTCCACACAATACCTGTACCCTCATTGTCTACCACATTCCAAGTAGTGGGGATACCTTGATCAAAACCCAAAGGAGCAGTGTTACACGCGATATCGGTAATTACCGCAGTACAAACGCTTGGACTTCCTGGTTTTGCGGTATTATCTTGAATAACTACATCATCAATAAAGAAATTAGTATTGCCGTTTATCCCCCCAACACTGCCTCCAATTTCAAGCGTATGACTTTGCCCATCATTAAAAGGTGCAATAGAGAATGTGTTTTCGACAAAATTACTGTCAACATTGTCACATTCTACTGAACCTATTTCTATTCCATCAATGGTAATTTGTATCGACTCTTCAGGCGTACCACATAGTCCACGCCATGTTTTGACTGTAAGCTCAGTGGCAGCTGCAGGGATGGTAAATTCTTGCGCAACACTACTTGTTACTCCGTCTGCCAATCCACCAATCCAAACTAGCCAGCTACCGCTTGCTGCCAAAGATGCTGCGGGACAACTATTACCTGGACCACATAATGGGAAGCCTGCAACACCTGTGAAACTTGAACTTGCCAACCAATCAGCGTTAGGTACGCCACCTTCAAAGCTCCAGTCTGCCACAATATTAGTACTGTCAGTCGGTCCCTGAGGGCTTGTACAGACAAAGCCACTTTCTACTTGGCAACTACTAGAGCAACCATCGCCACTTGCAGAGTTGCCGTCGTCACACATTTCGCCAAGAGCAAGTTCACCGTCACCACATACTGGGGGTAATTCGGCTGAACATGAATAGGCTTGTACATCATCGATATACCAACCTTTCACACCGTTACAGCCGTCCGTGCCAAGATCAAAACGAAGCTGAATATTATCTCCAGGTAAGGCTAAACCATACAGATCAACTTGTGATTGTCCCCAACTACCTGTCAATCCGCCTTCATTTGTACCAGTAAACGCCTCTTCACCCCCTAGTGGATTATCACTGGGATTTAAGGCGCCGTTATAAGCGTTAAATGAATAGGCCTCGCTAGGTACAACTGTGAATGGACCGCCATTAACACTAATTTTGAGATTGCCACCATCCCAACCGGCTTCTGTTGCTACCCAATGGGTGAATGCAACATGCGGTACTTCGTTTAGTGGAAGTGCTATTACTGGACTATCCAACGCAATAGCACCAGCTTCAGTATCATCTGCACAGTTGCCTGCCACTAGGTCGGGGCCAAATGCAGCATAATTACCTAGATTACCTGTGGGTAAATTACTAACAATTTCCCAGCCGGGGCTGTCAAAGGTACCAGTATTTGCAACGTCATGTTGGCTTACAGACCAACCAATAGGCAGATTATTGCTTTCAAAATCTTCACTAAAGAACGTTTGTACTGTGCCTAAATTGTCACATAGGGCTGGCGCATTCGTAGCAAGGATAGGCTCAAATCCGCACTGAGCCGGAGGTGTACGTAGTTCGACGGCATCAATAATCTCAACTACTTCTTGACAATTAGCCGTCGAAATTATTTCACCTGTAGGCTGCCCATTTAACAAGTCGCTTAGGTCAGTGCCAACAAGGACATTACATGCTGTTTCTAATGCATCAGCATGATCTGCAAAATTGCTTGAGCTTGTTAAAATATTTTGTGCGGTCCAATGGATGTGGGCAGCTTTTGTTAAGCCGAGTCCTGAACCGGAGTATCCGTTATATGAGCCACCATCTACCATTAATGCGTAGGCATGGTTGGGAACACCTGAGTTGGAATGCACACCACCTGAGTCTGCGGAGCTACAGAAATATTCCGCATCAGTGACTTTACCCGGGTCGCCGTAACAGGTAGGGGTCCACATATCACGGATTGCACCGCCAAATCCTGTGGTATCCTCGCCCATTAACCATCTGACACTGTCATCAATATTAGGAGAGCCCGCTCCATAGACAGAGCAACTGCCAGCAGTACGAGGTGTATCAGGAGCGCTAATATCATCACGTCCATTAATGCGATCAACAGTCTCTCCCCAGATATCAGAGTAGGATTCATTAAGGGCGCCAGACTGCCACTGGTATATTAAATTATTAGTATATTCTGTATAGGCGTGACCCCACTCATGCGCGGTGACATCATCACTGGTTAAACCCGGACAAAACGAAATGTAAACGCCGTTCCAAGAAGCATTTGGGCACTGATCACCTCGATTAAAAATTGCATCCATGGTAGCGCCAGCATTGTCAAAAGAATTTCGTCCGTAAGCATTAAAGAAAAAGTCAAAGGTTTCAGCTGAAGCGTAAATCATGTTGTTAGCTTCAACTATAGGCGTGGGAAGGGGGTCACCTTCTACCCAGTATGGCGAGGCAGGATAATTTGGACCAGGGTGAGCTGCGCCTTCCGCGTCATAGGCTCTTCTGTTTAATGCATCATGAATACCGGTAATTTGGTCTATAATTGAACCAGAAAGAGCATCAACATAAACAAACTCTCTTACACTGCCTGCATTATTAGTAATTTCTACTTCATAGACTAAGTGGTCTGCGCCAGGAGCCCCTTTTAATAGCCCTGCTCTGAAAACCATTAAGGTAAGCTGACTTGCTTTAAGATTAACGCCTTTTAATCGTTTTTCTTCTTTATTTCCGGCATTTTTTAATGTTTCAGCATTAAGCTGTATGGTGGGATCTCTTTCAACCTGTTGAATAGCAATTTTTCTCGCTAATGGTTCGCTCAATGTCGGTGTAGTCGGGGCTTTAATATCCGATAAAAATGTGCCGTTGGCCGCTATCATTTCATCATTGCTATTAAAGTGGGTCCGAATTTCACCGCCAAACACCGGCAAACCTTTATAGGTTTGTTTAAAAATACTATGTTGAATACCCGTTTTATGTTGTTTAGAACCGACAATAACCAATTCAGAATCGACATTCTGTATTCCAAATGCACTGCCATAGGTTTTTAAAAAATCGATAGAAGTATTGTTAATATCAACTTTGGCGGGACTTCCTGATCGCAAACTACTTAGTTGAGGATTGGGCGAAAGCTTGATAAATCGAGCGTTACCTGAGTGCTTATCAATACTGATTTGTGCTCTACCAGCGGTGTCTGTCAGCAGCTTTTCAGTTCCTTTGGTGGTTTGACCAATAGCTGCATTCGTATTTAAAATAGCTGAAATAAGTACTACAAGTTTACTAACATGTCGCATGTGAATTTCCTTGTGTTTACTGTCATACTCGTGTGGTTTAAAAAAGTATGACAGACTTTCATTAGACAATATCAAGCAATCATTGCTTGATTTGGCCAGTTGATTAATCCGTGTTTTGAGATCTTAAGTACTTTAAACGTGTTTTTTTCTCGTCAACAACGCAATCATTGCGAGACCAAAAAAGGATAGAGAGGCTGGTGCAGGAACCGTTACCGTAGCATCAGTAATTGTTGCGTCTGTTAAATCAAAAGACAAACCGTTGGCGGTATTAGTCGCATCCCATACAGTTAAAGACAAGTCAGAGCTTTCTCCTGAAGTCGTTGAAACAACATTAAAAAATATTTCAGCTAAGGCAAACATACTTGGTTGAAGGTCATCTAATTGTTCTGGCAATAAAATACTGATTACATATAAATTTAATGTGTTTTCATCAATGTTCAAGCCAAGACTGAAGTCAAAAGCATCGAAGCCGACCTCGCCTAAAAAGTCAAAAAATGAATAGCTAGTAAATTCTAAAACACTTTTGTCAAAGGAAAGGTCTATGTCAAATGTACTTAGAGAATCAGGAGCATAATTTCCTAATCCTTCAACCATGAGTGTCATTGATATATTATCACCTGGATTTAAGTTGGTCTGTTGAGAGGGTTCTAGCCAAAACATGAGACTTGCGTTGGCGATGCTGCTTGTTAATAGGCAAGCAGTCAGGACGAGGTTTTTAAGTAGCTTCATGTAAACTCCATTTTTATTATTGAGGTAGTATTTTTAACCTGCAATTTAAACTGATGAAACGCCTCCAACTAACGAGGCTTAGAGTTCATGAGACTGCATTAAATTGTTGAGTTTCTGTCAATTATTATTTTGTTTATGAACACGAAAATAAAAGTGTCCATCCATTTATAACAATCTTAAAGCGAATGGCAAGTCATTTATTGAACAATATGAGCAATAAATGTACAGCTCATTTGTGGGATGTAACGTTTTTGATACAGATTTAAACAAAAGCTTCATCGGCAGAATATTACCGGGTAACATTGCCTTACGCTTAATTGAACCCAATTGCCTTCACATGCTTAAAACGTATTTTAACTATCTAATCGTTCTTGGTTTTTTGTTTGGGAGTCACGCCAGTTTTGCAAAAGAATCCGTCAATCCAAAC
>NZ_JANQVQ010000034.1 GCF_030730205.1 Paraglaciecola sp. | reverse complement strand
CTACAGCACGTGGTTCGATCACAACGGATACTGATGCGCTGATTACAGCTAAGGGCCAAGTAGCCAGCATCGATACTGAGGTGATGGATATTGATGGTGACATCACGCTAACGGCAGCGACTGATATCACCATTGGTGATGCGGTAGCGACCAATGATGGCAACATCAATCTGACAGCGATGAAGGGCTCGGTCACGCTGAATGATACGCTGACAACGGTTGCGACAGCTGATCGTACCGAGGATGGTGTATTCGCTGATGGCAACATTACGGTGGCTGCGGCGACCTCAATTATGCAGAACGCGGATATCACGGTAGCCAATGGTGATCTAACTCTGACAGCGAATGCTGGTAACATTCTGCAGAATGCTAATAGCAAGTTAGTTGAAGGCAACGTGTTGCTGACGGCTAAAGTCGCGATGGGTGTTGAAGGTAGTGGCAACATCACGATGCGTGATGCGAATCTGGATACTAAGCTTTCAGCTACAAGTATCGAGGTTGGTAGCGGCAACATCACGCTAACGGCTGCTAACAATGTCAATGTCGCTGCAATTAGTGCTTCAAATGACAATACCGTCACGCTAACGGCTACACAAGGTGCAATCACAGGTCAACCAAATACTGAGTTGCATGTCCATGCGGGTACGTTAGATGCCACTGCTGGAAAAGGGATTGGTAATGCTTTGCGAACCAGCATTGGCAAGCTGTTTGCGAAAGTCACCGGTATCGGCAATATCACAATTGATGAAGTCGATGCCATTGAACTAGCAAACGTCAGCACAACATCAGGTAGTTTTGACCTAAAAGCGGGTGATGACGTCTTGGCGCGTGATGTAGCGATTACGGGTGCCGCCAATTTCGATGTGAAAGGTGAGCTGACCACATCGGAAGCGAATTCGTTGGTCATGCCCACCGTGCCTGCGGGTCAAATTGCAGCCACTGATTTGACGGTTAAAGCAGTCGATGGTGTCAATATTCGTACTGATGTGACTACTGCCGATGTGGTGTTGTCCAACATGGGCGATATCGTCATCAATGAAGCCAACGGCATTACCTTGAATAAGGTAGAAACTGCTGACGGTGATGTTACTGTGAGCTCGGCTGGTGCAATGACTGTCGCTCAGGTGGTGGCCAAAGGCGAAGACGCCAAGGCGATTTTGACCTCGGCAGAGGCCAATATTGTGCAGGATTCGACTGCCATGGCACCCGCAGTAACAGCCGCGAACACGATTCTGTCGGCCAGCACTGGTATTGGTAGTCAAACTGCAGATGTCACCACGCCACTAACGCTGAAAACCAACACACTTACGGCCACTAGTACGTCCGGTGATATTGTGTTGGCACAAGATGGAGAATTAAGCCTTAATGAAGTCGCTACAGCTGATAATGTCAATTTCGTTATCACAAACGGTGACCTGATTGGCAACGATGTTAATCGTCTTGCTGGTGACGAGATTAAGTTGACGGCACTGCAAGGTTCAGTGACTGATATTAATACGGAAGCGGGCGCATTACTTAATGTTATCGCTTTAGGTGATATTGAGCTGACCGAAAAAGACGGTATTACGCAAGTCAATTTGAAAGGTGAAAATGTCACGCTATCGTCAACAACAGGCGACTTAGGGATTGGCCTAGTTGAAGCGGTGGAAGCGGTTAATTTGAGCACGCTGGCCGGCGCGATTGTTGATGCCGACCTTGATGATGACACAACACGTGATGTTGATTTTAAGGCTAAGTCGCTAACAGTAAGTGCAGCGCAAGGTGTAGGCCAGCCGCGCCGATTCATTGAAACAGAAATTGATCTTTTAAACGCTGAAACATCGGCGGGTGGAGTGTTTGTCGATAACAAAGGCGATTTAACACTAGACCCCATTACAGTGGCCGGTGGTGATGTGATTATTCGCACCGATGGCAAACTCGATATCGCATCAGACGTTAGCAACATTGATGGTGGCAATATAACGTTGCAGGCCACAGGTGATGTTGATCAAGCGGGCGATATCTCTGCAACTGGTCGAGGCTCAGTCTCGGTAATCAGTACTGTCGGCAACATTGATATGGACCGTGATGCACGCTCAAGTGTTGTCTCTGGCGTCGTCGATTATCAAGCAGCTCAAACCTTAGCGATAGGTAATCTTGCGGCAACGGGGAATGGCACGGTGCAACTAACGGCACCAATGATTACCAGTAATGTGCCAGAGGGTGGCAATGTGCAGGCATTCTTCTTGAATGTAAATTCAGAGAATGTTGATCGCCCATTCTTTGAGTTGCTGTTAGGCGAGAACGCAGTTGAGGCAGCGTTGTTACGACTGAATATGCGTGTTGTTGGTGGCAACTTAGCCAATAGTCGTCAATTTATGGATCATCTGTTGCAACCACTGGGTCTGAGTACGTCTGGCAATGGTTCCTCTGGGCAAGCATTGATTAATCATGCTAATCCGTTGAAGAGCCTTGAAATGAATGTATCGGGTCAGTTGGTTCAGAGCAGCCATAACACCTGGGTTTTTCAGATTAAACAATAAAACCGAGCTGGGCGTAACGTTTTGTCTACGCCCAGCACAGGAGTCGTGATGACAGATTGGACTCAAGGCTATGTTGCTGACATTGCTTATACGTATGGTTATTACCCTGAATTAAATCCATTGCGATTAAAGCTAGCATTTTTAAATGCTGGCTTAACTCCGCCTGAGGTGGGTACTGCTTGTGAGTTGGGTTTTGGTCAGGGTATCAGTGTCAATTTACACGCTGCTGCAACGGTCACAAAATGGCACGGAACAGACTTTAATCCAGCCCATGCAGCTTTTGCACAAAATCTTGCCGCTCAGTCTGGCGCCTCAGCGCACTTAGTGGATCAGGCATTTGATGAGTTTTGTACTCGCCAAGATCTACCTGAATTCGACTTTATTGGATTACATGGGATATGGAGTTGGGTGTCTGACGAGAATCGTCGAATCATCGTTGATTTCATTCGTCGTAAACTCAAAGTCGGTGGTGTTTTGTATATCAGTTACAACACGCAGCCAGGCTGGGCAGCTATGGTCCCTATGCAGGAACTTTTAAGTGCTCATGCAGACACAATGAGCGCTGATGGTTCTGGAATTGTGCCACGTATTGATGGAGCCTTAGATTTCGCAGATCGATTGTTAGCGGTAAATCCACAATTTGCACAATCAAATCCGCAAATAGCTGAACGTCTGAGTCATATTAAAAAGCAAAACCGCCATTACGTTGCACATGAGTATTTCAATAACGAATGGTACCCCATGTCGTTTCGGTCAGTGTCTGAGTGGTTAGCGCCCGCAAAGCTTAGCTGGGCGTGTTCTGCGAATCTTATCGACGCCATAGATGTTGTGAATTTGACGAAAGAGCAGCAAGTGCTTTTAGACGATATTCCCGATCCATTATTTCGACAAACCGTCCGTGATTTTTGTGTCAATCAGCAGTTTCGACGTGATTATTGGGTCAAGGGTCGACAGCCATTAAGCAGCTTAGATCAAATTGAACACTTGAAGGCGCTGCGTTTGCTACTGGTTCAGCCCGGTGCTGATGTCAGCTTAAAAGTAAGAGGTAGCTTGGGTGAAGCCACGTTACAAACCTCAGTTTATGGCGTCATTGTTGATAGTTTAAGTGATCATTGCATCAAAACATTGGGTGATTTAGCAGCGTCACTTGAGCATAAAGGGATTAGTTTTAGCCAAGTTGTGCAAGGTGCCATGGTATTTATGGCGGCTGGTGCTGTTGCGTTGATTCCAGATAGTAGTGAGGTTTTGCGTGCGCAATCATCGGCCCGAAGTATTAATGATCAGTTAATTAGGCGTGCTCGCAGCCATAATGAACCCTCCTTCTTGGCTAGCCCAATGACCGGTGGGGCTGTCTCGGTGAGTCGTTTTCATCAATTATTTTTAGGTGAAGTGCATCGTGGCGTAGAGCAGCCTAAAGCGATGGCGAAAGCATTGTTAACGTTACTCAAGTCTCAAGGTGTGCGATTACTTAAAGAGAGTCAGGCGATTGAGACTGACAAAGATATACTGAAAGAGTTAGAGCGTCAGGCTTCAAAATTTCTTGCGGATTATTTACCAATTTATCGAATACTTCAGTTAGCGTGATACTAACAGGCGCCTATTTGATTGGCTTAGTAGCCGCTTGTGCTGAGTGGCGAGCTTATCTGCAAGCTGCTGATGTTGAACTACGAAGATGGTCAGCATTAGGTGCATTGTTATGGACGTTAATGTACCTCATGTTGAGTGCCTATACGGCTGCAGTCATGATGTTTTTGACAGCGATTCGAACACTTGCATCTGGGTATCATTCTGCGCGGAAGCTTTGGGTTTTTAGCGTATTTATGGCTATATTTCTGTCGTCGCTTGTATTCTCGTGGCAAGGACCACTTTCACTTCTTCCAGCGTTTTCGGCAATTAACACAACGATTGCCCTTTTTTATTTTTCAGGAGTCCAACTCAGGCTTTTCCTGCTGGCTTCAAGTATTGCGTGGATGGCTAATGATTTAATATGGCAGGCATGGCCAGCTTTGTTGGCAGAAGCGATTGCGCTTTTGTTAAATCTCAAAACAATATTTGCTTTAATTCGGATTGATAAGCTCAGTCAATGGCGTCGTTCTTTGTCTGTTTTGTAACGCATTTTGCCGTTCGTCGTTTTATGAAATGTTCGCGTGCATCAAGCAAGCTGATACAGCGCAGAATATCAAGCAAGTTAGTGACGGTTATAGCAAGATGGCTGCGAGCTACGCCAACACTTCATCCATGATGCCGTGTCTGAGTATCCTATACACCAGACATGCGTATCAGAGTAGGGCGTCAATAACAGCCTGCGGGTTACGCTTTATGACGTTGAGTAAAATCAGTGCGGGGCCACGCGGAGTACGGTCGCCACGCTCCCAATGTCGAAGCGTTGGCGTAGAGAAGCCGAATCGAGCAGCAAACTGCTCTTGAGTCATCCCCGTTTTGTTGCGCACAGCCTTGACGTCGATGGCACGTGGACGATGAGTGCGTAAATGACTTACATCACCTTGGGCATGGCTGATAGCCTCTTGCAGGCCCTGCTTAATACTTTCAAATGCATTGCTCATGATTTCTTCCTCCTCCAGACATCGACCAACAGATCAATTAGACCAGACAGCTCATTACGTTCTGACTTAGTTAGATTAGATTTTCGCCTTTGACAAATAACGCCTCCTGTCCCTTCCATTAAGTCGCCAGCCTTTGGGTGTTCAGCCAAGTAGTCGATAGTATCTTGGCGCTCAACACGACTCAGTTGTTTGTCAGCTAAGCGTATGTGGGTGGGGAAACTCAGCAATGGAGTTCATTTCGATCATGATTAGTACTAATCCATTGGATTAGTATTGGCAAGCTATTGCTGCTTTATCTGCGCGGGTATGAACTCTATTGATTGCCCTAGTTGCTTTGATAATACCCGTGATACTTCTAAGTCGTTTGCGCAGCAAATACAAGCAAGGCCTGTCGCTAGAGTCCATCGTGGTGGCTGATCACGGCGTGGGTTACCGCTTGAGCGTGCCACTGCGTTTGATCTGAGTGTTTATGTTTACCAATGTAATAATATGAA
>NZ_JANQVQ010000033.1 GCF_030730205.1 Paraglaciecola sp. | reverse complement strand
ATACTTGATTTACGCTTTTGAAAACTATAGAAATTATTACTTTTAACACCCAGTATTAGGTGGTTTAATCGCTTATTGTTTGAAAGAGGACAAACCTTCATTGGATTTAACAGCTCAAGAATTTGGGCTGTTAAATGATAATAATTTGATGCTGGCTTAACCAGATCTCAGGTTAAATAGATATGAAAAAATTATTGTAGTTAATAAAAATTCAGTTAGCATAAAACACCTATTTTCATGTAAAGGAATTTTCAATAATGAATAAATCAGAGTTCTTTCTGGCTTTCTCGTTAGTAGTATTATTAAACGCTTGTTCAACAAGCGGTGCATCTAGTAATGTAAGAAATAAAACTGCAAATGTTGAGAGAACAGACGGCTATAGATGTGACAAAGTTACTATTACAGGTAGCCGATTCCCCATTAATCGCTGCACCACTGCTGCGCAAAGAGAGGCCGAAAAAGCCGAAGCAAAGAAGGTATTGAACGAAGCTAAAACAAATCTTGGCTCCCAGAGTAATTAATTTCTAATTAGAACTATTTCAATTCAATGAGAATTAATCATTAAAGCCCTTTTTGTTCTATTACGTCACTTTCATCAGTTTGGCAAATTATCGTCTAAATATTGCTTCGCTTTCAGAACTTTGTTTTGATAATTAATCCAACGTTTTGATGACGTTTTATAAAGGGGCTTTCTAACTTGCCATATACTTGCGGTTTTTATTAAATAATTGCCTTTTCCCCCATCTAAATATTTGCTGTCCCAATCTAATCCGCAATGCTCAAACATTTCTCTGCAAGTTGTATCTGGTGATTTGACTAACTTGTCATACTGCAGGACATAAATACTATTCGGGATTAGAGACTGCCAGTGCAAAAGAATCTTTCGAAACTCAACGTAATAATGAGCAATATCCAATAAATCAGTTCCATAACCAACATCTGCGCTAAACTGATTAAAATAAATGGATAAGCATATATCTAAAGGCTCTCGATCTGTGCATATAAATTTACTGTCTGGAAGTATTGTTTCTATTAGGCCGAGATACCAAAAATTATCTGGCCTTTTATCGATTATCTTTGAAGCGCCGGGGTAAAAAGCATTTAGTTTATCTTTGTATAATTTTCTAATTCTGTTCAACTCGGATTTTTTTAAATCACGAAAATTGGTAAGTGCATTATAATTTGACTCTTTAATACTTTGATAAAAATGATTCATCTCACCCCCTGACGTAATATTTGGATGAGAACAAAGAATTTTTCCGGCTAAAGTGGAACCAGAACGAAACATGCCGCAAATAAAAATAGGAAGGGGACGACTCGTCTTGACATCAAGAGAGTTTTTGATTATCCAAGATTTGTCAATATCACTGATTAGATTTATCGTGTCGTCTTTCCTCTTGTTTTTATCATAGCCTACCGCCCTTATACGATTGAGTTCATTCGCTTTTCGGTAGAATTCAAATGCGCTCTCAAACTGACGGTTGTCATTATAAACTTTACCTAAAGCATAATACGCGCTTTCACGATCTAACACAGTCAAATTACTTTTTAACATGACTAAACTTTCTAACTTTGTTACTAAGCTATCTGTAAGCCCCACATCATCCTTGGCTTGTAATATTCTTACAATAGCTTTCGTATTACTGGGCTCAAGCTTGATTATTTTTTCATAACATTCTAGAGCCTCACGTTTTTCACCCAATTCTTCATACAACCCACCAAGGTTAAACCAAGCCGCAATATAGTAATAGTCTAAGCCAAGAGCTAGAAGGTAGCTCTCTTTAGCCTTTTTACTTTCATTTAGCTCTGAGTAAATGACTCCTATATTTACATATACCTCAGCGGGTTCCTGTATATTTAAGGATAAGGCTAAATGGTAATGTTCCAGTGCATCTAATATTTTGCCACTTTTTTTTAGTAAGATAGCGAGGTTGTAATGAGCAATTGCATGCTCAGGCCGAATCTTAATAAAATTTACATACGTGTCGATAGCTTGTTGCCTGTGTCCGAGAGCTTCGTACAGATTGGCTTTGTCGCTATAATAAACCATTTCAGTTGGCAGAAATTGAATCAACTTATTTATATAGTAAAATGCTTCATCATATTGTTTCTGGAAACTAGTAATCTGAAATAAAATCCAATAAATCGGCTCTAAATCATCCAACACGGGTAATAAGCTAAGGCAAGCTTGTTTAGCTTGGCCATATTGATTTTTTTGGTACAAAGCTACGATCCGTTGGATTTCAGATTCAAAAGTAGTGTTCAAATTTAGTTCCTGTTAGTTTTACTAAGGCACATTTTTAAAATTAAAAAGTCGGCCTTGGCCGACTTTTTAACAACTTCGAATTACTAGACTAATAAGTAATTGTTACACCTGCAAAAAGGTAACGTCCTAGGGCATCATACATTCCAGTGAACGTATTGCCATTTGCATCACCAGCAGGTGCGTTTGGCACAATGGGCGGCTCGCGGTCAAGAAGATTATTAATACCTACTCTCAGGCTAACATTTTCATGCGCTTGCCAATTTGCGGATAAATCAAGATAGTTTTGAGCACTTAGAGTCGTTGGACCATTAGGTTTACCTACGCCAGTGTACTCTTCTGATTTACTCAAATAACGCCATGTTGCTGTTACATTTATATCCCAAGGAGAAACCCATGTGGCTTTCAGGTTATGTCTCCATTCTGGTGTTGGTGCTAAACAAACACTACGGTCCCATTGCCCAACACACTCATCAACATCTCCTCCTGGAATAGATTGAGTAGCTAGGGAATCAAGCCACGTACCAATTAAGCCTAAACGAATAGAGCCCATATCAGCAATGTCTAACTCGTACTGAGCATCAAGGTCAACACCAGAAGTTTTAAGATAACCGATATTCAGATCAGTCGCCGTAATTGAGGCGGTACCTACCCAAAGATTACCATTAGGACCACGATTTATTAGACCACAATAAGCTTGATTGCCGGTATCAGCACACAATTGTAAAATAGTCGCTTCTGGAATCGACGAAATAGCATCTTCAACTTCGATTTTGAAGTAGTCAATATTTACCGAGAAGCCAGGCAAAAATTCAGGAGTCAACGCGACACCAAAAGAAAAAGTATCTGATTTTTCAGGACTAAGTTCGGTATTGCCGCCAGTAATACTATTATACTGCCCTGCAGGACTTTCTAAAGCTGAAGTTTGATACTGTTCAGCTGTTAAACCAGTGTTAATACACTGTTGTAGAGTAAAATCACCACCAATACCACAAGGATCTATATCCATATTAAATAAACCTAAGCTTGCACTACGATAAAGATCACGAATATTGCCAGCCCTTACCGCACGTTGATAACTTGCTCTAACTCGAGCTTGATCGTTGATGCCCCAATTTAACGCATACTTATAAGTATTAGTGGTCTTATCAGTGGAATAGTCAGAATAGCGATAAGCGAGTTCTAACGTCAAATCTTCAGCGAAGGATTGACCTTCTAACAAAGGAATATTGAATTCACCGAACAATTCTTTTACACTGAAACTACCTTCAACACCAGAAGTAGGTCCACCTTGTCCCGCACCATCACCAGTAGTGAACCCCGAATCAGGCTCTAATACTAGTGATTCTTTACGATATTCAAAACCTGCAACCACACCGACTCCTTGTGATGTTCCAGGAACAATAATACCAGACTCAGTCAAATCACCAGTCACATAACCGCTAACTTGTGTTGATTTAGTATCACCACGAGAGTAAAGAGGCTTAATTAAATAACTTAAAGCCTCATCAGTTACTCCCCCTTCACTAAATATATTCCAAGGCACACAGGCAGGATCAGAACCATCTATTACAGATTGACAAACTATCTCACCAGTATCAGGATCAACTCTTGCGTCTAAAGCTTTTCTCATATGATCAACAGAGAGTTCATTACGATATGTTTCCAAATAAGCTACTGTTCCATGGTTAGCAAAAATATCGTAAGACCAATTATCGTCAATAAAACCTCTAACACCTAGTACGCCGCGCAATGAAGTATGACGAAGATCATCTTGACGAGGTCCACCTTCTACGTTGCGTCGACCAATATAAAATCCTTCGAAGTAGTCGTCTTTAGTTAAACCAGCAGCACCACAAGTCACATCAAACTGTTGTTGTGATAAAAAAGCATTTCCGCAGAAGAGTGAATCTGTACTGAAAAAGTTGCCCGATGGTGCAATCTGAGCAACACTGCGGTCATCCATATAACTTAATTCCGAATATACCTCTACATGCTCATTAATTTCATAATGACCTGTCGCTCCAAAAGTCTTACGTTCATCAGGGCGTTGATAATAATTTAATGGACCGTAGTTGTACAAAGCGGTACGGTCAACAAATTGATCACCACTAAGCTGGAAATCGAAAGTAGAAAAATCAGTAAATCGACCTTGAGGTATAGTACTTGAGCCACCACATACTAAATTGTCTGGTGTACCATTTAACGCACAGGCACTATAGTCACGATTGGATTGCAGTATCGCTTGAATATTACGGAATGTACCATACATCGTTACGTTACCACGCCCATCTGCCGTATTTGCGCCAAGAGTAAAAGAAAAATCATTAGAACGACCATCCGTTACTGACCCATTTACAGTATCATAGCCATAGCTACTTACCAAGTCTTGCAAATCACCATTATCATTATCATGTTGATAGAAGCTATGTTGATAATCAAAAGTAAAACCTTCAAAGTCATCTTTCATTATAAAGTTGACAACACCAGCTATAGCGTCAGAACCATAAGTAGCTGATGAACCACCAGTTAGCACTTCAATTCTTTCAATTAAAGTTGCAGGTATTTGGTTAACGTCAGCACTAATACCACCTGCTGAAGGAGAACCTGAAGGTAATCGACGGCCGTTAAGCAATACTAATGTACGAGTAGGGCCTAAGTTACGTAAATCGATAGTTGCAGTACCAGTTGAACCATTAGCAGTACCACTTGTTTGACCAGCAAAAATGGCAGGCATATCATTTAATATGTCTTCAATCCTAGTAACACCGCTCATTGCAATATCGGCAGCAGAAATTTCAGTTACTGGACTAGCACTTACTAAATTAGTTCTTTGAATACGAGAACCTGTTACCTGAATTTTCTCAACCTTTTCTAAGCCTTCTTCTTGAGCGCTAACTTGTGCGGCAGATAAAGATAATGTTGAAACAACACCAAATGCCATCGCGAGTCTAATCGACTTTGTCAATTTTGAATTTGTAAACATGTATGTCTCCCTGGACCACTAAGTTTATAGTGTGAATGTTGAGTCGTTTTAACGACTTTTAATTAATAAGGTAGTGAACCTCGCACTCGATAGTAAACAATAAGTAGCCTAGGGGTCAACTAGCAACTAGATGAATTATATCAATACTTTAAAAAGTTAGTTTTTAATAGTCATTATTTGGACACATTTATTTACAGCATTGATTTGTGATGAACTTACTTTACAAGCCTTTATTTATTTTTATTATTTTGAATTTGTATATCTCAGCAAACACGCTATGTTATGGCCAAGCGTTTTTTCTAAATACAATTTTTAGAGAGGGTTTAAACATGAAACTTGATGATGATATTCATAATTACTACGAACACTTGGTTCTAGA
>NZ_JANQVQ010000032.1 GCF_030730205.1 Paraglaciecola sp. | reverse complement strand
TCGCTCATAGGCGTCTGTCAGGCTTGGTTGAAATCTATTGATAAAATCTATTGATAACATCTGTTGATGAATGAATTATATTTCCACTAGCGATAGTCTTCATATTGCAAAGTCGCACTTATTTGCTCAGGCCTGTTTCTGCTATTTTGTGATGGTTAATTTTCAGTTGGTTTGCAACTTTTTGGCATGTTTTACTTTGTCTGACTCATTGCGTTTGTTACTCAGATAAACCATCACAATGGCACCTAACAGCAGCAGTATTGCCACGTAACGTTTTGCATCTAGCTCTATAACACTGTTGTTTAACCAGCCGAAATGATCTATTAATAAACTCATCATTAACTGTCCGGCAATAACTGAGACTGTCATACCAGCGATACCGATTCTGGGCACAGCGAAAACCACAACCACCATATAAATCACCCCAAATACGGCACCCATTAGTTGCCATTTAGGGGCGGTAAATAGGGTTTGGGTATGGGTTTGTTCAAAAAAGAAAAACAATAAAAAGGTCAAGGCAAAGCCGATGACAAATGTCAGCCACGCAGAGGCAATAACGCCTACGGTGTGACCTAACCTACCATTGATCGACGATTGCACAGATAAGGCAATGCCGCCTATTATCAAAATTAATATTGCAAATAAGGTGCTCACTTTTGTTCTCCTAATTTAGTAGCCACAGGGCGATAGTAATCATAACCAGGGCCAATATCCGATACAGGTCAACCGCACTTTTTTTAGTCCCCAGTAAACCAAAATGGTCAATGACCAAACTCATGGCAATCTGTCCCAACAATACACTGGTCATGGTGATGCCCAAGCCAACAATGGGCGTAGCAATAGTTAAAGCCACCACGTAAACCGGCCCTAAAACACCACCGGTTAACAACCACTTGGGCTGCGCAAACAACAAGCTTAATTGCGGCCGTGTGAAAAAAATCATTATCAAGGTGAGTAAAATACTGCCAACCATGAAAATCGATAAGGTGGCGGCTAAGTGCCCAATATTTTCTCCCAATGGCCCTAACAGGCCGGCTTCAACCGACAGGCCCATACCTGCAATTAATACCAGCAGGTAAATAATAAGTTGCATAACAAAGTGATCCTGAATATTTGATTGAGAAGATAGTCGATAAATGCTCAAATAATATCAATAACTCAAATAACAAATGATAATTGCTTTATGAGCATTAATTCACTGCGCGCATTCATCGCTGTTGCCCAAACAGGCAGCTTTGTAAAAGCTGCTTTTGTCATGGACTTACCTCCTTCTTCTGTGTCACGGCATATTGCAGCCCTAGAAAAATCGCTCGGCCAAAAGCTTTTGTATCGCCATACCAGAGCAGTAAAACTGACCGAGGTGGGAGTTAATTATTTTGCAGAAATTCGCGAAGCGTTACTGGCCATCGATCTTGCTACAGAGCATGCCAAAGGCACAGCTACTGCGCCGCACGGCACCCTTAAAATTAATGCGCCGGTGTCATTTGGTCGCAAGCATTTATCAAGTTTAATCAATCAGTTTCAACAACAGTATCTGCAGATTGATGTGGAGTTAATTTTGACAGACTCCTATATCGATCCTGTGCAAGAAGGTGCAGATATTGTGATCCGCATTGGTGATTTTGCCGACTCTAGCCTGAATTATCGCAAAATTTCAGATGAACAATTTGTAGCCTGTGCAGCCCCTAGCTATATACAAAAATCACCCATACTCAAGTCGCCGGATGATCTACTTAAGCACAATTGCTTGGTGTACAAAGGCAATATGGGTAAACGCGCTTGGCATTTCCGCCAGTCGGCTGCTCAGCCATTTGACGCAATCGAGGTTGCGGGTAATTTGTGCAGTAATAACGCCGACATTCTGGTGAATGCGGCATTATTAGGACAGGGTATTATTTTGTTTCCCAAGTGGCTCATAGCAGAACACTTGGCCTCAGGCGAACTCTTACCCGTTTTAACCCCATGGCAGTGTGCAGAGAAAGCCTCTCAACAAACTATTTATGCGCTATATCCAGCCAACCGTTTAAAGTCGCCTAAGGTCAGTTGTTTTCTTGACTTTATGAGTGAACATTTTGGTTCGCCTCAACCCTATTGGAGTCTGGATTAAAACGCCTCTAAACCACAAAAATTAATAAGACTGAAAATATTCAGGCTATTTTTGGCGGTATTTATATTTCCCCTTTATTTGCCACCAGCGATAGCCCTTTACCGCCACAGCAGCGACTAGTAGCCAAAACATAATATGAAAAAGTGAATGCCAATTATTGTCTGCCATACCATGGCCTTCGTGGGCCAAGGCCAATGAAGAACTGAATACTAAGCATAGACTAGTGAGTTTTTTAATCATGCGGATATACCTCCTACAAAGGGTGATTGTGTGCTTGAAGGGCGGCTTAACATGCCCTCGACTTCGATGAATTTGATGATCTCAGCTAAGCCATGACCACTTTTTAAGTTACTGAAAATAAACGGTTTACCTTTTCGCATACGAGTTGCATCGACATCCATCACCTCTAAAGACGCGCCTACCATAGAAGCTAAGTCAATTTTATTGATGATTAATAAGTCTGATTTAGTAATGCCGGGGCCGCCTTTTCGGGGGATTTTGTCGCCAGCGGATACATCGATGACATACAAGGTCAGGTCAGATAATTCGGGGCTAAAGGTGGCGCTGAGGTTGTCGCCGCCACTTTCGACTAAAACAAAATCTAAATCAGCGTGGCGTTGTTGGAGTTCGTCGATAGCAGCCAGATTCATGGAGGCATCTTCTCGAATCGCTGTATGTGGGCAGCCACCTGTTTCTACGCCAATAATACGGTCTGCGTCTAAGGCGCCATGGCGAGTGAGAAACTGCGCATCTTCATGGGTATAAATATCGTTGGTGACCACAGCCATATTGTATTTATCTCGCAAGGCTAAACATAACTCGCGCAATAAGGCGGTTTTACCTGATCCAACCGGACCACCCACACCAATTCTTAAGGTTTGTTTTTTCATCATTGACTCTCTTATGAACGAAATAATCGTGAATATTGTTGTTCGTGCCAGCTACTGGCCATACTCAGGCCCACCAGCGATTGCCCCAACTCTTCAACCGGCCCACGTTGATAGTCAGTGACACAGTGAGGAATGACTGCGGCCAACTTAAATAACAGGTTTTGACTTTGGGTTTGTCCCAGCGGCACCAGCTTGGTAGCCGCGGCAATTTGGTTGTCGATATAGGCCCAAGTGAAGCCGGTCAACATGTCGTCTTGCTGCATATCAAACAAACAAGCGGCAAGGGCGAAGCTACTGATAAAACTCAATGTTGAATGCTGTTGCAACTCCCCGTAATACTGACTGTGTTGCAGCTCGTCGAGATTGGTTAGTAATCGCAACATGGCTTTGCCCATGGCTTGGTCTGCCATCAGCAATTCACTGCTTTCACGGGTGGCCCTTATCCAGCTTTCGTTTTGGCTAAAAGCGGCTGAATTGTTGTCTTGCAAAGCATCAAACTGCTTAGCCAAAAGGGGTAAATCGCTGTGTAACATAGCTTGGCGCAAATACGTGTGGCACCAGTTGTAAGTGCTATCAGCGCTGTCTACCCAACCCAGTTCAACTGCTTGCTCTAAACCCTGCGAAAACGAAAACCCACCTACTGGCAAATTAGCGCTGCACAACTGCAATAAACGGGTTAAGGCTAAATGACGTGTCATCATTAATGGTCATGCCCATGAATATGAACATGTTTAAGACTCTGCACTAATCCATGTTTGTGAACACCTTCATGTTGATGATCATTTTCATGATGCTTGTCATCTGTATGATGAGCGTGCCCACTGATGCCCTTGTAAGCGCCGTTTTCTGGTTCAAATATGGCGGGCGCTTCACTCACCGTGCAGCCATATTGAAGCACTAACTCTGCCAATACGTGGTCGGGTTTAAATCGTAACCAACGTTCTCCCACTTGTAATTTAGTATGGCGATTACCGAGGTGATAACAGACCTTGGCAAAGGTCAGCCAATCACTACAACTGGCTGTCATCACAGGCTCTAAAGCACCCTTTACTTGAATGTGTTGACCACACTCAGATTTTAATACTTCGTTGATCAACAAGGGTTTGCCCCGTTCGATAAAAATACCGGCTTCATTGCCGTTATCCGTCAGGACTTTAATGCGCGCTTTTTGGCGCGTGTCATAATCGAGGGTGACACTGTCAGTGGGTATATGGTGCACATGACTTAAACGAGTGCTGATTTGCAACATGATCCTTTCCTCTAAAACAAACAATAACGTTGTGCCAAGGGCAAAATGGCCATTGGCTCGCAAGTTAATAACTCACCATTGGCACGTACCTCGTAGGTTTGTGCATCCACTTCGATAACCGGTAACCAGTCATTGAGAACCATGTCTTTTTTGCCAATGTTACGGGTATTAATGCAGGGCGAAGTGCGCCTTTTTAACCCGACTTTTTCTGGTACGCCGGCTTTGATAGAAGCCTCCGACATAAAGGTCACAGACAAACTAGCGGCCGCACTGCCGAGGCTGCCAAACATCGGTCGATAATACACAGGCTGTGGAGTGGGAATAGAAGCATTGGGGTCGCCCATGGGGGCCGCCGCAATAAAACCAGATTTCAAAATAAGACTGGGTTTAATACCAAAAAAGGCTGGTTTCCACAGTACTAAGTCGGCCATTTTACCTATTTCAATGGAGCCCACTTCGTGACTAATGCCATGACTGATGGCGGGGTTAATGGTGTATTTAGCCACATAACGTTTAACCCGAAAATTATCAGAACGAGCGGTATCAGGGGATAAGGGTCCACGTTGCACCTTCATTTTATGCGCGGTTTGCCAAGTACGAGTGATCATTTCACCTACCCTTCCCATGGCTTGTGAGTCAGAGGCAATCATGCTGATAGCACCTAAGTCATGCAGTATGTCTTCGGCAGCGATACTTTCTTTACGAATACGCGAATCAGCAAAGGCCACGTCTTCTGGAATAGACGGGTCTAAATGATGGCACACCATCAACATATCTAAGTGTTCATCAATGGTATTAATGGTGTAAGGCCGAGTAGGGTTAGTAGATGAAGGCAAGACATTGGCTTCACCACAGGCCCTGATAATATCGGGGGAATGGCCACCGCCCGCACCTTCGGTATGGTAGGTATGAATAGTCCGGCCTTTAAACGCCCCAATGGTATCTTCGACAAATCCTGACTCGTTAAGGGTGTCGGTATGAATGGCCACTTGCACATCGTATTTGTCAGCTACGGTCAAACAATTATCAATAGAGGCAGGTGTGGTGCCCCAGTCTTCGTGTAACTTAAGCCCACATACGCCAGCTTCAATTTGCTCAGCAATTGGCCCTGGTAAACTGACATTACCCTTGCCCAAAAAGCCAAAATTCATAGGCATATCTTGGGTGGCTTGTAACATCTTTTCGATATTCCACGGACCCGGTGTGCAGGTGGTCGCATTAGTGCCAGTTGCAGGCCCGGTGCCGCCGCCAATCATGGTGGTCACGCCCGACATCAGCGCTTCATCTACTTGCTGCGGGCAGATAAAATGAATGTGCGCATCAATGCCACCCGCCGTGAGTATTTTGCCTTCACCGGCAATGATTTCAGTACCCGCACCAATAGGAATAGTCACGCCATTTTGGATATC
>NZ_JANQVQ010000031.1 GCF_030730205.1 Paraglaciecola sp. | reverse complement strand
ATGGCGATCGAGCAGACGCTGCGAGAACTGCTGTGCCTGCTCTGTCCAGTTTTCATGTAACTTCGACCATCCCTTCATGCACCCTCCAGTGGCATTGCCACCCTCGGGCGGCTAAAGCCGGTTAAATTCACGATGTAACTGGTATTTACTCGACGTAACGTAAGTTTCAATGTTACGTAGTCTAAATTCGATACTATCAAATTGTTGTTGAATATGACCAAGTGCTTGTTTTGGCGCTTCGCCACGTTGCCAAATCCGGGTTTTCACTTCCACCGGTTTTTCAATAGGTGGCACGACAACTTTGCCTGTTTTGGCTTCAGCAACTGATTTTTTCTCCAGCACTATCCAACCAACGATATACAACACCGGTAAAAAACCGCCAAAACCAAGTAGCAAGGATGCCAGCGCCACAACCCGGACTAACCACAGCTCCCAGCCGAAGTAGTCTGCGATACCGGCGCAGACGCCGGCTATCTTGCCGTTGCGGTCATCCCGCAACAATTCTTTTTTAAACTTTGTCATGGTCCCGTCTCCAATTTGGTGACTCTGCGTCCAGAATGGCTTCAAGGGTTTTAATCCTATCGGCCATTTTTTCAGCGCGGTTTGACAAATCATTCAGTTGGTTTAATTCAGTTTCTGACAAACCTTCTGAAATTTTACGTTTGCTTCGATAGTGCATAATGACCCAAATTGGCGCCACAAAAATCATGAACAATATCAGTGGTACGCCAAAAGCTTCATGAATTCCCATTATTTACTCCCTAACGCCTGTCGATCAGGCGTTATTGTCATTATTCAATTTAGCTTTTAATGCTGCCAGTTCAGAATCAATTTTGTCCTGAGCCGCCAGTTCAGCAAACTCGTCACGAAGCGTTTTCTTACCTAAATCATAAGACTCAACCTGGGCTTCCAGTGAATCGATTTTTTGTTCGTAACGCTCAAACTTATACATTGCATCGTTTAAGCGGTTGCTGTCTAACGATTTTTTCACTTCTAAACGTGACGCCACTGTTTTTTGACGCATCAGCATCGATTTCTGGCGTGCCTTGGCATCTGCCAGCTTTTCCTGCAATTGTCCGACTTCATCTTGTAACTTGCTGACATGTGCATCTAAATTGGCAATGTCTGCAGCAACCGAAGCCGCTTGATCCGCTGATTTTTGTTTTTCAATCAAGGCAGAACGAGCTAAATCATCTCGGTCCTTAGCAAGAGCCAACTCGGCTTTTGCCTGCCAATCAACCACTTCTTCTTCCAGGCGGCTGACAACTCGTTGCAGTTCTTTTTTCTCAGCGATGGTTTTAGCTGAGGTTGAACGAACTTCAACCAAAGTGTCTTCCATTTCCTGAATAATCAACCGCACCATTTTTTCTGGATCTTCAGCTTTATCCAATAAAGCGTTGATGTTTGAGTTCACGATGTCTGAAAAGCGAGAGAAAATACCCATGATTATTACCTCATTAATTGTCTGATTGACACAAGATACCTTATTCAGTTTCCTTGCCAACTTTCAAATCACACATAAATCATTGTTATATATGCGCTTTATTTATTTTCAACAACTACTTCTGAAATCATGCCGTATGAAATAGACTACTTATTAGTAAAATTCACTAATTTGTAGCAGCGTCATGGCAAGAGCATTCCAGCAAGATAATTTGATTGGCCAGTCCAACAGCTTTTTAAACGTGCTTGATCAAGTTTCACAGATAGCACCTTTAAATAAACCAGTATTGATTATCGGCGAGCGTGGTACCGGTAAAGAATTGATTGCAGCACGTTTGCACTATCTTTCCCAGCGTTGGGATCAGTCCTATTTGACATTGAATTGTGCATCATTGAACGAAAACTTACTTGAAAGTGAATTATTTGGTCATGAAGCTGGTGCATTTACCGGAGCGAGCAAACGCCATGAAGGCCGTTTTGAACGGGCCAATTTTGGTACTTTGTTTTTGGACGAACTTGCCAACACCCCAGGATTAGTCCAGGAAAAACTGCTTCGAGTCATTGAATACGGAGAGTTTGAACGCGTCGGTGGCAGCAGGGCGATTAAGGTTGATGTACGACTGATTTGTGCGACTAATGAAGATTTACCCGGAATGGCAGATCGTGGTGAATTCAGAGCAGACTTGCTGGACCGGCTTGCTTTTGACGTGATCACGTTACCGCCAATGCGCGAGCGACGCGAAGATATTTTAGTGCTGGCCGAGCACTTCGCAATCAGCATGGCCCGCGAACTCAATTTTGAGTTGTTCAGCGGGTTTTCTGAAAAAGCAAAGCGGATGCTGCTTGATTATGAATGGCCTGGAAATGTGCGGGAATTGAAAAACGTGGTAGAACGCAGTGTCTATCGTACAAATAATCCATATGTGCCGGTGCACGAGATTTTACTAGACCCATTTGCTTCCCCTTTTCGCCCGCAAACTCGCGTCAGAACGCAAGATAGAATCACCGCTGTAACCAATGCACAACCGGCGATAGCTAAAGTGACGACTTCAGGTGATAATACGGCAATACCTGCCGCAAAGCAGCACGTTCAGTCAGAGACTTCAGCGCCTCAACCAGACTTTAATCAACAGCAGGATTTTAAAGTATTGTCTGAACATTCGGTTGTCACGTTAATTAAACAAGCATTGTCTGCCTGCCAATACAATCAGAAAAAAACGGCGGAAGCATTAAATCTGACCTATCATCAGCTTCGTGGTTATATGAAAAAATACAAACTGTTAGACAGCCAACAATGAAATCAATCGGCTCTTTTGCTACCATTATTTTGCTAACTATTTTTAGCAGTGCCTGCCAGCCAATATTGCCAACGACCCGCGTCAACGGGTTGGTCTATTGCGCTGAAGGCTCGCCGGAAAGCTTCAACCCGCAATTAGTAACTTCAGGCACCACCATTGATGCCATTAGCCAACATCTTTATGACCGCTTGCTAGATATCGACCCAGACAATGGGGAGTTAATTCCCGGTTTAGCAGAAAGCTGGCAAATTAGCGACGATGGATTAACATACCGTTTTCAGATTCGCCAAGGCGTCGAGTTTCATCATACCCGCTATTTCAGTCCTACCCGGCAACTGACCGCTGAGGATGTCCTTTTCACATTTGGCCGTTTATTGTTTGTACAACATCCATTTCATCAGACTGCCACCGAGTATCCTTACTTTGACAGCGTTGAATGGCAACAGTTGGTCGAAAAGTTAACCGTTATAAGCCCGATGGAAATTGAGTTTACCCTCACCAAACCTGACAGCTCGTTTTTATCAACGCTAGCCACCGATTTTGCGGCGATTTTGTCTGCTGAATATGGCGCCCAGTTAGTCAAAAATAAGACGCTGGCAGATTTAGACCAACTTCCAGTTGGCACGGGGCCGTTTTTATATCGCAATTATCAAAAAGATATCCTCATTCGCTATTACCGCCATCCTAAATACTGGCGTCAGCTGCCTCAAATGGAGCAACTGGTCATCGATATTGTTCCTGACAACACCAAGCGCATAGCAAAATTATTGACCCACGAATGCGATGTGGCGCCAATTCCACGTCTGGCAGAATTAACTTTGTTGTCAAAACGGGAAGATTTTGTAATAGACGCTCAAACCAGCATGAATGTCGGCTATTGGGCTTTTAATACACGCGTTGCCCCCTTTGACCAGGTTAAAGTTCGTCAAGCGTTGTCCTATGCGATTAATAAATCAAATATTATGCAGGCCGTGTATTTTGGTCAGGCAGAACCTGCTAATTCGCTGTTGCCGCCAACGTCTTGGGCTTACGATAAAAACCTGAATATTCAACGATATGATCCGCAACTGGCGAAAAAATTGCTTTCTGAAGCAGGTTATCCTCAGGGTTTTCAAATGGATATTTGGGCAATGCCTGTTCAACGACTATACAATCCAAATGCACTAAAGATGGCTGAGCTGATTCAGGCAGATTTAGCTCAAATTGGCGTACAGGCACATATTGTTTCTTATGAATGGAATACATTTCGTCGTAAACTTCGGCAAGGTGAACATGATTCCGTATTGATTGGCTGGTCAGCAGACAACGCTGATCCGGATAACTTCCTACGCCCTTTATTAAGCTGTGCTGCGGCCATTTCTGGCAGCAATCGTTCGAACTGGTGTGATGAAAATTACGACGAGCTTATCGCGAAAGCTGTCCATACCCCAATCCTCGAAGAGCGTCGAGCATTCTACCAACAAGCGCAACAATATCAGGCCGAGCAAATGCCGTTGGTCCCAATTGCTCACTCAAAACGCTTCCAGGTCCGCAGCCGGAATATTTCAGGCGTTAGGATCAACCCGTACGGTGGCATTAATTTTACGGCCGCAGGTAAATCGCTATGATATTTCATTATTTAATGCGCCGAATGTTTCTACTGAGCTTCGTCTTTGTGGCATTAACTATCTTTGCCTTTAGCCTTGGTTATTTATTTCCCGGTGATGTGCTGAGTAATTTTACCGGACTTAGAAATATCAGCCCGGCTGACGAAATAGTGCTGCGACAACAACTCGGTCTCGACCAAGGATATTGGCAACAATACATCTACTTTAATCAACGTATTCTCGACGGTAACTGGGCGCTATCCTTTTCTAGTCAACAAAATGTACTGGATGAAATCCTTAATGTGATGCCGGCGACGCTTGAACTTGCTTCCTATGCGTTATTGTTATCACTGCTGATTGGGGTTCCATTTGGTATTATCGCTGCGGTGCGTAAAGATAAATGGTTGGATAAACTGATTTCGGGCTTTGCTTTGGTTGGTTATTCAATCCCGACTTTCTGGTGGGCTCTGCTATTAATTATGGTGTTCTCTCTCACCTTGGGATGGTTGCCTACGTCTGGGCGCTTGAGTGTGTTGTATGAAATTCCAAGGTTGTCCGGTTTTATGCTGCCGGATATTCTAGGCTCCGACGCCCCATACCGCAATGAAGCTTTATTCGATGCAATCAGGCATCTTCTGCTGCCATCATTAGTGCTTGCAACTTATCCGACAACTGTGATGATCCGGTTTACTCGTGAATCTATGCTTGATGTGCTGGAGCAAAACTACATTAAAACGGCCAGAGCGAAGGGTTTAACCAGGTTACAAGTCCTTTATAAACATGGGCTACGTAACGCGCTATTACCTGTGACACGTCAAGTTGGTTTGCAATTTAGTACCCTGATCACCCTGGCGATGATTACCGAAGTGATTTTTTCTTGGCCAGGCATCGGGCGCTGGCTGATAGACAGTATTTATCAGCGGAACTTCCCGGCAATTCAGGGTGGCGTGTTAGTGGTATCGTCGTTGGTGATTGCGGTGAATATGTTTACCGAAATTCTTCATACATTGTTAAATCCGTTGGCCAGGAAGTAATGACATGAAAAAGTTCCGGCTCTATTATGAAGAGTATAATAAAGGCCCGTTTCGGCTTTTGTGGAAGCACTTCACGCAACAACACTTTGCTTTTTTTGGTTTTATCGCCTTATTGTTGTTACTGCTGCTCGCAGTATTAACTCCATTTTTAACCCCACATGATCCTTACCTGCAAAACTCCCAATTGTTGTTAGTTCCCCCTTCCTGGCAGAATTCAGGATTAGTGTCCTACCCTCTCGGAACAGACGATTTAGGGCGTGATCTGATGTCGCGGCTAATGGCTGGGACCAGTTATACGT
>NZ_JANQVQ010000030.1:33002-66113 GCF_030730205.1 Paraglaciecola sp. | reverse complement strand
TTCATCTCTCTTCGCTTGGCATGCAGCACCGGCTCTGTGTAACCATTAGGCTGTTCTTTTCCCTTAAATATCAATTCTTTGGCGGCTTCGAAGGCTATAGAGTTTTCAATGTTGTCGGTCATTGCAATGTACTCTGGATCATTGGCATTTTGCTTATCTACCAGTGCTGCCATTTTTAACATCGAAGCGTTTACTTGCTCATCTGATACGATCTTATGTTCGAGCCAATTAGCAATATGTTGGCTTGATATGCGCAATGTGGCACGGTCTTCCATTAAGCCTACATTATTAATGTCAGGTACTTTTGAGCAACCAACACCTTGATTTACCCAGCGCACTACGTAACCTAAAATTCCTTGAACATTGTTGTCTAATTCCTGCTGAATGGTAATTTCATCGAGCACCACTTTAGGATCAAGCAATGGTATATCGAGTATGGCGTCGAGCATCCCTTCACTGGCTAGTTCAAGTTGTGCTCGTTGGTTAAATACATTCACTTTATGGTAGTGCAGTGCATGTAAGGCAGCTGCTGTAGGGGAGGGCACCCAAGCGGTATTCGCGCCGGATTTAACATGGCCAAGTTTTGCTTGCATCATATTGGCCATTTGGTCAGGAATGGGCCACATACCTTTACCGATTTGTGCTTTACCTGACATGCCAGTTTGCATGCCATTTATTACGTTTAACTTTTCATAGGCCGTCAACCAAGGTCTGGTTTTTATTTCGGCTTTTGGGGCAAAGGGGCCCAGTAACATAGAGGTGTGAATCTCGTCACCGGTTCTATCTAAAAAACCGGTGTTAATGAACACCGCACGGTCTTTGGCGGCATAAATACACGCTTTTAAATTAACACTCGTACGGCGTTCTTCATCCATAATCCCCATTTTTATTGTGTTTAAAGGTAAGTCTAAAATCTCTTCAACTTTGGCAAATACCTTGTCACTAAAGGCAACTTCTTCAGGTCCGTGCATCTTAGGTTTAACGATATAAATGCTATTCGCTTGGCTGTTTTTATATTTTCCATGGTCAAGTAAATCGTGTTTGGCAATCAAAGAGGTAATAACCGCATCCATTAGTCCCTCAGGCACTGGTTCGCCTGCATATAATATGGCGTCATTTGTCATTAAATGTCCGACGTTACGGATGAACATCAAGCTTCGCCCCATCAGACTAAATTGATTACCGCTAAAGTCACGGTAGCCCCGGTCTGGGTTGAGTGATCGAGTGAAGGTTTTGCTACCTTGTTGAACATCAGCACACAGGTTGCCTAAAATGAGTCCCAGCCAATTTTTATATACAAGGGTTTTGTCTTCGGCATCAACCGCTGCCACAGAGTCTTCACAGTCCATAATCGTGGTCAATGCGGCCTCAACGATGACATCTTTTATTTTGGCAATGTCGCCACTGGCATTGGGTTTATCACCATCAAAATCAATTTCAAAGTGCAGATTATTATGCACAAATAGCAATGCGGTGGGTTGCGTTAAACTACCAGTAAATCCCTTTAATTGACTTGGGGCTTGCAAGGTCGTTGTGCTGCCGTCTTTAAGCGAAACTGTTAGCTCACCGTTAGATAGCGCATAGCGAATACTATCAATATGGCTGCCAGACTTAAGCGGGAGCAGGGTATCAAGCCAATCGCGGACATAAGCGACGACTGCCTTGCCTCTTGTTGGGTTAAACGCTTTCGTTTTAGCCTTGCCCTCATCTTGGTCGATGATGTCTGAGCCGTATATCGCATCATATAAACTGCCCCAGCGGGCATTAGCGGCATTAATCGCAAACCGAGCATTGTTGATTGGAACAACTAGTTGAGGGCCTGCCATGGTGGCGATCTCGGGATCAACATTAAGCGTACCAATTGAAAAGTTCTCTGGCTCTGGCACCAAATATCCGATATCTGTTAAAAATGATTTGTAGTCAGCCAGCGAAGGCGTTTTGTGCGTGACGCAATATTCATCAATTGATGTTTGTAAGGAGTCTCTTTTTTTCAATAATTGTTTGTTCTGCGGGATCATGTCCGCTAACAGCGTTTCAAAACCTTGCCAGAAAACCGGCTCAAGCAAGCCAGAATTGGGCAATACTTCTTGACTTAAAAATTCGTGTAATTGTTGCGCAACGTGCATATTGCCAAACTGGATGTAATTTTTCATGACGTACTCATCTTGTGGTTACCCTAAGTCCATACTATGCAAGTTATGCTATATTGTTTAATTTATGCTAAGCATAATAAGTATTTTTATTGTGAATGAAGGTGGTGGCCCTAACTCTAACTTAGCTCTGCACCAATATCGGTGATGAGCCGTCTTAGCCAAATATGCCCTGCGTCATGTTGCAAAAGTGCGCTCCACGCCATTTTTAACGCAATGGGGGGGATGTCAAAGGGGGGGGGCAATATCACCATTTCAGGATCATTTTTATAAAGATTAGCGGCTTTTGAAGGTAAGGTTGCCACTAAGCTTTGTGCCTTTGCCAGCTGCAGCGCCACATGATAATGGCGAGTGAATACACAAATATCTCGTTTTTTGCCGATTTTAGTTAACTCTGCGTCTACCCAACCAAGTTTTTGTACTTCGGTAGGATCTATGCCTACGCCCACTCCAAAGCCTGTTTTACTCACCCAGATATGGCGACTGCCCAAATAGTTATTTAAGTCAAACTGCTTAACAATCGGGTTGTCACTTTTTACAACACAAGAAAAACTATCGTACCAAATCACTTTTTGATGGAAGGACAAAGGTAATTCTTCAAAGCGATTAATTGCCATGTCTACCCGGCCTTGTTCAACATCATGGAAGGTGACATCGCTTGGTGTAATTAAATCTAAGGTAATATGAGGTGCAAATACACTTAAGCGACGAATAACTTCGAGTAATAAAGTCGACTCGGCGTAGTCACTGGCCATGATGCGGAATGTTCGGGTACTGGTTTGCGGGGTAAATTCAGTTTCGGGTTGAATCGCCGACTCCAATTTAGACAGCACATCTCGGATAATCGGCTGAAGTTCTGCGGCGCGTTTAGTGGGAGTCATGCCGTCGCTGGTACGCACCAGTAAAGGGTCTTTAAACACATCACGCAAACGTTTTAAACCATTGCTCATTGCAGGTTGAGTGATACTCAGATGATTTGCTGCTTTGGTGACACTGCCTTCTCTGAGCAAAACATCGAGATAAACCAGCAAATTTAAGTCTATTTTAGCTATATTCATTTACATGATGCTCCGTAGTTTAGTATTTAGTTGATGAATTCTACTAGTCTAGATAAGGATTACCAGTAAAAATAGTAATTTTCATTGGTTTAATTAACTTTATTAAAAACAATAGTTTAAGTTTGATTTGAAAAATGTTCTGTGTGAGGAAGCAAAAGATTAATGAGCGATAGATTGAATGGCGAGAGTAGAAATAATAAATAAAAATGATAGCGAGCTATGAGTCGCTCGCTATCAAAATAAGTGCTAAGAAATTAAGCGATCATGTCAAACTGATTCATGGTGTTGTCTTTGCCTGAGGCCTTAAGGGCTTGTTCACCAGAAAAGTATTCTTTGTGATCATCACCTAAATTAGAACCCGCCATTGCTTGATGTTTAACGCAAGCTAAACCTTGGCGAATTTCTTGACGTTGTACGCCTTTCACATAAGCCAACATACCTTCTTCACCAAAGTACCCTTTTGCTAAGGTGTCAGTAGACAGTGCTGCAGTGTGGTAGGTCGGCAAGGTAATCAAATGATGGAAAATACCAGCTTCTCGAGCCGCATCAGCTTGGAAGGTTCTGATTTTGGTATCAGCTACAATAGCTAACTCAGAATCGTCATAGCTTGAAGACATTAAGGCATCACGTTTGTAAGCGCTTACGTCTTTCCCTTCTTCTAACCATAAATCAAAGATCTGCTGGCGGAAGTTTAGTGTCCAGTTGAATGAAGGTGAGTTGTTATAGACCAGTTTTGCATTTGGAATTGTCTTTCTTATAGCACGTACCATGTCTCCAATTTGACCCACATGCGGTTTTTCAGTTTCGATCCACAGTAAATCCGCACCATTTTGTAAAGAGGTAATGCAATCCAGTACAACGCGATCAAAACCACTGTTGTCTTTAAATTTGTACAGACCATTAGGCAAGCGCACTGGCTTAACAAGTTCTCCGTTTTGTTTTAATACCGAATCGCCTTCATTAAGATCGGCCACAGAATTCACTTTCGATGTTTCTAAAAAGCTATTGTACTGAGCGGCCAAATCGCCAGCACTTTGTGACACCGGAATTTTTTGCGTCAAGCCAGCGCCTAGTGAATCTGTGCGAGCAACAATCACCCCATCATCTACACCAAGTTCTAAAAATGCATAACGTACGGCGTTAATTTTTGCTAAAAAGTCTTCGTGAGGAACAGTGACTTTGCCGTCTTGGTGACCACATTGTTTCGCATCAGATACCTGATTTTCAATTTGTATACAACATGCACCCGCTTCAATCATTTTTTTAGCGAGTAAATATGTAGCCTCTTCGTTACCAAAACCTGCATCAATATCAGCAATAATTGGCACCACATGAGTTTGATAGTTTTCTATCTTTGCTAAAACATCGTCATATTCAGCGGAATTTTCGGGTGCTTTATCTAACTGTTTAAACAATTCACCAATTTCACGAGCGTCGGCTTGACGTAAAAAAGTGTACAGCTCTTCAATCAAGGCTGGCACAGTGGTTTTTTCGTGCATAGATTGGTCAGGCAAAGGACCAAATTCAGAACGCAGAGCTGCAACCATCCAACCAGAAAGATATAAATAACGTTTGTCTGTTGTGCCATGGTGTTTTTTAACCGCCAACATTTTTTGTTGACCAATAAAACCGTGCCAGCATCCTAGTGACTGGGTGTACTTGGCAGAATCTTGATCATAATCAGCCATGTCTTTACGCATAATAGCAGCGGTATATTTAGCAATGTCCAGACCTGTTTTAAATCGGTTTTGCATTTTCATACGAGCTGCATACGTAGGGCTAATTGCATTCCACGTACCGTTTTGTTCAGAAACTAATTTCTCAACTGTAGCCATATCTTGTTGATATTGTGACATAAGGATGGTCCTTTAATAGTAGGGTTAAACAGCTTGGAGAGCTGATTCACGTTGCGAAGCTCTCCGCGTTGAAAACATCCTATGTCAAAAATAAGGTATACAGGAAGAGTATATATTTCATTTTCAATATTCATTGTGTGAATGTTGTGGCGTGGTCCATGAAACTATTAGGTAAATTGTGAAATCAGTGGCTACTATTTATTAATGAGAATGTAGCTTAATATTCGATTACTATTAGGCATCAGCGAATTCGATGGTGGAAAAATATGTCAGAGTTATTAGCATCAATTGATTTAAGAACCCAGTTAGTGGGCGAGAATCGACTAGAATTATTGATGTTTAAATTAGGAACAAGGCACACTTTTGCGCTAAACGTGTTTAAAGTACGCGAAGTGATCACCGTGCCCTCACTAAATCATTTGCCGGGCTCTCACGCTAATTTAAAAGGTGTCACTAATTATAGAGGCGCTTCAATTCCCATTATCGATTTACGCGCAGCTATCAAGATGGGTGGTAAAGATGACTACCAGCCAGGCAATGTGATCATCACCGAATACAATCGTAGTGTTCAAGGCTTTTTAATCGGCCAAATTATGAACATTATTAATACGTCTTGGAGCAATATACAGCCTCCTCCGACAACAGCAGGGAAAAACAATTACTTAACAGCTATTACCCAAGTCGATATCGAAGGTAAGCGAGAATTAGTTGAAATTATTGACGTTGAGAAAGTACTCGCAGAAATCATTGAATACGATACGTCTATCTCTGCCGACATTCTTGATGATCCTGTCTCTAAACATTTGAAAGGCAAAAAAGTCTTGATAGTAGATGATTCAGCCACAGCCCGTTGGCAAATAAGAGAAACGTTGCAGCAACTTGGTATTGTCATCATTGAAGAAAAAGACGGTTTAAAAGCCCTAAATAAACTCCGACAATGGGCTGATGAAGGTAAAAAGGTCACAGATGAAATACTTATGATGTTCACAGACGCCGAAATGCCCGAAATGGATGGGTATCGCTTAACCGCCGAGGTGCGTCAAGACCCCCGTATGAGCGATCTATTTATTGCTTTAAACACATCCTTAAGTGGTAGTTTTAATGAAGCGATGGTGGAAAAAGTTGGCTGTAATCGGTTTATCTCAAAGTTTCAACCTGATTTGTTAGTTGAGGTGGTACAACAGCGAATGCGCGAAGTCCTCAATTTAGATGGGCCCACAACGCCGTAGATTTTTTACTATCAGACTGGCGTTACTGAAAAATTGTAAACATGTTTGTTTTCAATACCTTTTGCTGCACATCCTAGCTTATACTCCGAACTGATTACTATCTAAAACGTCACGGAGAATCGATGAAAAAGAGTGCAATATTATTGTTGGCGGGGCTGTGTAGCCAGCTAAATGCCAATCCGATGCCCAAAAATATCATCATGGTGGTTGGCGACGGAATGGGGCCAGAATACACAACAGCTTACAGAATGTTGATGGATGACAAAGCCACTCCTGAAGTCGAGTTAACCATTTTTGATAAACTACTTGTTGGTATGGCAAGTACTCACCCAGTGCACACCGAAGGTTTTGTAACCGATTCGGCCGCAGGCGCAACAGCCCTCGCAACTGGGGTGAAAACCTATAATGGTGCTATTGGCGTTGATGCTAATAAACAGCCTGTGCCAACTGTACTTGAATACGCAAAACTACAAGGCCTTAAAACTGGGGTTGCGGTCACATCGCAAATTAACCACGCTACGCCTGCTGGATATTCTGCCCATAATGTCAGCCGCCATAACTATGATGAAATAGCCAATAGCTATTTTGATGAAAAGTTAGATGGCAAATTTACACTTGATGTCATGTTAGGTGGTGGCTGGAAATACTTCATTCGAGACGACAGAAATTTAGTCGAAGAGTTTAAAAATGCAGGCTATCAATATATTGATAAACTGCAAGATGTAGAGCAATTGAAAGCCAATACTCCAACCCTTGGGTTATTTTCTGACGTTGGTATGCCTTGGGCCTTAGATACCCCAGAAAAACAGCGTTTACCTTTGTTAGTTAAAACCGCTGTCAAGCAATTAGAAAATGACGCGGGTTTCTTTTTACTGGTTGAGGGAAGCCAAATCGATTGGGGTGGGCACTCTAATGATATCGCCGCATCAATGGGCGAGATGCACGATATGGCATTAACGTTGATGTGGTTGTCTGAGTATGTCGATGCACATCCTGATACCTTATTTGTTGTGACAGCCGATCACAGCACTGGGGGCATGACGATAGGCGCGAGGGGAGAATACAACTGGCAACCTGAATGGCTAAAAAATCTTAAAAGCTCACCAACTACTATCGCTATGCAGTTAGTTAAAAGCGAGGATCGTATTGCTACTGCTAATGAGCAATTAGGATTTGAGTTAAATAAAGAAGAACAAACCCAGCTTAACAATATTGATTCGAGTGACTACAAGGTGTTTTACTCTGCATTAAAGTCTATTTTAGATCAGCGTACTATCACGGGTTGGACGACCACAGGCCACACAGGTATTGATGTGCAAGTATTTGCTAAAGGTCCAGGAAAAGATCTATTCAAAGGGCATGTAGACAACACCGACATCGCTAAAAATGTGTTTAGTTTATTGGGTAAAAAGTAAAATGTGAGTTAAACCGCAATTGTAAAAAAGCCCCCAGAAGTTGAATATTCCAACTATTGGGGGCTTTTTTTTATGTGCTATTTTCTCGTATTATTTTCCATCTACTAAGAAGTGATCGAGATCTTGTCCAGTTAACTTTTTGATTTGCGAAAACACGTACCATAGCGCCCCAAGTAACATAACCATGCTAGGAATAACGATAACGGGGTAACTCAAGGCCGTCATATGGCCAAGCTCTTCGGTGTACTCAGTACTTCCAGGAGGGCTAACGAGTATGACTTTTGCTAAAATATAGTTCAGTGCTGAGGACATAAAAAACGAACCCGCAACAATATAAGAGCCAATAGCCAGCTTCTTTTCGAACAAGGCTGATTTACCGCATGCCGCCAGAGACTGATTGAGATTGTGCCAATTTACAATCTGCTCATTCAGCACAAGTACTTTGAGCAAGGGTTTACTAGTACGTTGAGTGATTAATACTGCTAATCCAATCAGCGCTGGGATCGCCGCCTCTTTTATTGCGATGTATTCAGCAGGCAATTTCAATAAGCTAATACCACCTGTGAGTATGACACTGACGATGCCAAGTACCGAGAAAGCGTTTACTTTGCCCGATTGTTTTAAATCCCATAAACCAAAGCCAATAGGAAATATTAACGCCACTACAATACTCCAAGCGGGCCCGAGGCTATCTTCACCGCTGAGTTTGGTCATAATCAATACAGGAATTATGATGTTGAAGGCTAAATTACCTAACATTCCTCCTGGTTTCTTTTCGTTCTTTTCGCTCATTGAATACCTATTTAACAACGCTAATTACCTTTTCATTATAGGTTTTTTGTTGTACCAGACCTATTAAAACTTTTAGTTAATCGCTAGGATTAATTTGTAGGCTTTGCCCATAATTTCGCGGCTATGATACCCGTGATAAAGCCAAACAAATGTGACTCCCAAGACACAAATGAACTGGTTGGCATCACCCCAAAAATGAGTCCTCCGTAAAAAAAGGCGACAACTAACGAGATGATCAACAATTTAAAACTTTTGCTCAAAAAGCCCGCGACCAATAAAAAGCCAAAATAACCGTAAATGAGTCCGCTGGCACCGATATGACTAGCGGAGCGGCCAAATAGCCACACTAAGATGCCAGACAACACTATGATCCAAAGGGTAACAAGCCAGTATCGTTTTGTACCGTATTGCAAGGTTAGGTAGGTAAAAATAGCCAAAGGAATAATATTAGAGAAAAAATGCTGCAAGCTGCCATGTAAAAATGGACCAAAGATAATACCTTTTAAACCCGGAACATAGCGCGGGATATTACCAAATTGATTGAGCGCCCTTGCACTTAACAGGTTAATAATTTCAATAGCCGAAACGAGCGCTATTACCGTCACTACCCACTTTATTTGTTGCTTAGTGTCTAGATTTTTCCAACGTAGATTCATGTTACAGAGTTCAATACCGTTTGCTGACTTGTTTTATATTTTGAGCGCATTTGCATTTAAAAGCAGTGTCAAATTGTCACAAAATAATATGGGGTAAATACCGCGATAAATCTTGGGTAATAAGTGATTTATCTTCGCGAATCGAGATACCTGCAGGTTTGTCATCCACTAACCATGAGCCGATTAATGTATGATTTTGACCGAAGGTAGGTAAGGCGTGAAAGGCTTGATAAATAAAGCCTTCTTGGCCATAGGGGCCTTGCCCTTCAATTGTGGTGCGACCTTGTTCTATTACGCTGATATTGGCGCCTTCACGGGAGAACAAAGGCTTTTTAACCAGCTTTTGCTCTTTTGCCAAGTGTAATTCATCTTCAAAATATGAAGGGAGTAGATTGGGATGATTAGGAAACAGTTTCCATAACATGGGTAATAGGGCTTTATTTGACAAGATAGACTTCCATAAAGGCTCTATCCAATTGACTTGGGCAGGCATAATGAAGGAAGCAAACGCTTCTCTTTGCATAAATTCCCACGGATACAGTTTAAATAATGTATCAATGACGCAGTCGTTCAAATCGGTAAAGTGCTCACTTTCACTGATGCCAATATCTTCAATAAACACAAATTGACTGATGAGCCCCGCCTCTGACGCGCAGTCTTGTAAATATTGCACGGTGCCTCTGTCTTCTACTGTGTCTTTGCAGCAAGCAAAATGCATTGAATCAATTGCATAATGCTTGGCCATTTTAGCAAACTGGTTAATCAGTTTTTCTTGTAAAGAATTAAACTGATCCGCTCGCCTACTGAGCTTGCCTTTGTCTACTTGCTCTTCTAACCACAGCCACTGCCAAAAGCCTGACTCATATAAAGAGGTGGGGGTATCTGCGTTGTTTTCAAATAATTTAGCTGGGCCGTTTCCGTCGTAAGCAAAATCTAAACGCGAATAAAGACTCGGGTCTCTATTGGTCCAAGAATCTAAGATAGGTTGCCAAAACAATTCCGGTATTTGAAACTTCTTTAGCCATGCATCGTCTTTGACGACGTGGTCGACCACAGCCAAACACAGTTGGTGAATTTCTTCGGTGGGATCTTCAAGATCTTTTTCTATTTGTTTGAGAGTAAATTGGTAATAGGCGCTCTCATCCCAATAGGGCTCGCCTTGCATGGTATGGAACGTAAAACCAAACTCAGAGGCTTTTTTACGCCAATTATCCCTTTCCTGAATGTCTACTCTAAGCATAAATAAACGCTATTATTAGCTGCCCCAACTACTTTTTGATGAGCTGCTACCCCAACTAGATTTTGCTCTTACACTGCTACCAAAACCGCCTCGGCTCATGGTTTTACTGACCGCAGGTTTTGCTTTAAAGGCGTCTTTATTAACCCGCATATTGCGTTTGCGGGTGTCACCAAAATCATAACCATCTGAGCCAACCCAGCGATTTCGATACGAAGAGTAGGGTGAGTAAGAGGTATACATTGGCTGGCTATAATAACCGCGAGGCGATAGTAAATTACTTAACATGTAACCGGCCATGAAGGGCATAAAAAAAGAGCCACTTTCTTGGCGTACTACTTGGCACTGATTTGCCCCAAATTCTGCTTCACAATCTCTGGCTGAAGCGTACTTTGGCCCGGTGCGCTGTGCTTCAACAAGTGCGTCTTGATAGGCGGTGTTGCATTGTTCAACCATACCTGGATTGGCTTGGGCACACTCATCTGCATTGGTGTAAATGGTCGCGTCTTGTTTTTCTTCGCCACATGCACTTAAAAAAATGGCGGCAATACCTAAGGCCAAAGGCTTAACGGTAAACCCTTTGCGCATTCTAGACAGATTAATAGACTTTGAGCGTTTTAGCGTAGCTGGCATAAACCCTCCTAGTAGGTCATGCAGGCAGCGTTTAGCAGCCCTACTGAAATCGACATTGCCGCTAACATGGTTCCTGCAGACACTTCGTTTTGATTGATGCGTTCAGCAATTTTGGGCATAAAGGTAAAGCGAAGCAAAGCAAAGGCAACAGATTGAGCCAATATGGCCACGATCCCCCAGATGATAAAATCAATCAATGATAAGGAATTGGTCGCGGCACCTGCTAAGGCAATACTGAAACCTATCATCGCACCACCGAAACCAACGGCAGCGGCGACATTTTTGTCTTCTTTAACCAGTTTCCACTCATCGTGTGGTGTGACAAAAGCATAGATAATTTTGAAGACAAACAACAAGGCAATGGAAATCGCAAAATATAAAGCAAAATTTCCCAAGCCTGCAATTGAATGTAATATCGTGTCCATGTGTATTCCTCTTAGCTGTCTATATTTTGTTGGGGCATTATCCGTTGATTGTTATATCACCTTGGGTCAGGTTGAAGCCTGTGCTTAGCACTAAACAGCGATCAAAATTGCCGTTTATCAACTTTTCTTCACCACAAACCAGCAAGGTTTCAACTTGGTCGTCATCCAAGGCGCGTTCATAAAGCATCACAAATTGGTCGGTTTCGCTGACATCGCCATCTTCTTCGTAGGTACGCTCAGTCATTGCTACGGGGGGGGACTTATCGCCAATGGCTTCCCACACCCTCGAAAACTGATATCCCTCAACATTATAATGAGCTTGTGAAATGCCTTCATTAATAAGCGTTTCCCACTGTTTATCACTACCAACGGTTTTCGTCTCATAAAAGTACCACAGCTTTACATCGGTAATGTGACTTTCAGTGTCACCGCCGTCTAAAATAACTTGTAAAAACGCATCATCGTCAGTGTAAAAACGCAAAATTTTACCGCCAGTGTCGAGATTCACTTCGCCTACCGCTTGAATAATATGAGTTGAAGCGGCCTTGTTTATGACTAATTGTGGCTCTAATACTCGCAGCTTCAAGGGTTCTATTTGAAATGAACCGCCCAAATACAGACCCATAATCTCTGGGGTTTTTGCTTTTTCCGGGGCTTTTTTACCAAACAAACGGCTAAACATAGGTTTCTCCTACAAAGGCCTGCCAATCAAACTTTTGGATTCTTTCATCAGCAATGTAAAAAATCTTATCGTCGCCAAATACATCTTCGGATAAATCTGGGTTTACCTGAATTGACAGCTTGTCGTTGGCTCGCGCTAGACCAATCAGGGTTGCTCGATAGTCTCTTTTTAAACCCATAAATAATTGCGCGATTTTAATTGGCGGAATATCAGAGGGTAGGGTAACAGAATATTGGGCATTGCCTTCATCCACATCCAGCAAATCGTGATGCAACAAACTAGAACCGGGATCAAACGCGGCCTTTGCTAGCATTTCTACTGCCACGCTCGGGGTGCACTCAATATTCGGGCAGTGTCTTTGTAATAAAGGAACTAAGCTTTCGTCATTAAAATAAGCCACCATTTGTGCATTTGGGTTGCGCTGACTGCAATAAAGGGCGGTGGTCATGGTGAGATCATCTTCAGGGTTATCCATCAAAATGACTTTTGCGCTTGCCACACATGCTCTGTCCATATCGATGTCATTACTAAAGGTGGAGACTTTGACAAACTCAATTTCGTCCGGCAAAGGGTTGGTAATATCGGCCCTGACACATAACACAATAGCGGGATTACCCTCTACTGAGGCCCGTTCGCGCAGCAGTAATTTTAATAATCGTAAGGTGCGGTGCCCGTTCCAGCCTAAAACGAGTATGTGATCTTCAATATCTAAATCTTTCAAACCTCTTGCTCCTTTTTGCCACTGATTTGAAACCCAATTGGCAACGCGGCCTAAGACTAAAGCAAAAATACTGAGACCTAAAGGAATGACGTAAAAAGCGACGAGATACTTACCCGCTTCGGTAGAAGGAGAAAAATCACCATAACCGACAGTGGAGCCTGTTACTACAAGCCAATAAATAAAATCAGTACTTTGAATGAGAGCTTTCTCATCCGCTAACCATAATAATATCCAAGTACTTGCGGCATAAAAAGCAAGCGCCAGTACAATGGTGTACCAGCGCATCTCCGAAAATACTCTCGTTATAAGTTTACGAAGTTTTCTGCTAATCATTTAGCGCGAAGACTCCTATTATTGACCTAATATTCGACTTAACTCATCATCAGCAGACACTTTACTGCCTTTAATCCCTGCAGCAGCCAAGCGTTTTTCTAAATCATCACTGCTTTCATCTGCAGCAAGTTCTTCAGCGGCCTGCAATTCAGCATTACGCAAAGTTTGTTTTTCTTGAATACGTTGCAACGATTCAGTCGCTGTTTTCATTTTACTGTTGGCACCTAAGTGACGCGATGACACCGCCACTTGGGCTTTTTGTACCGATTCAGTGGCTTTGACCATATCAACTTGTTGCTCAAGGCGTTTTAAATTTGCTTTCGCTTGACTGATATTGTTTGCCAATTGCTTTTCTGACTGGCGGAATTGCGCTAAGTATTGGTTTTCCGCCTCTTGTTCAGCTTTTAACTCAGCTACTTTTTGAGCGCAATCAAGAGCCAGTTGGCGATCAGTATCCACCGCTTTGCGAGCATGAGCTTCGTACTGTTCAATCGAACCCTGCAAGCTGTCTACTTTTTGCTGCGCTAATTTACATTTAGCCAAAATTTGGGTTCTGGCATGGTCAGACTTACGCAACTCGTCTTTCGCTTCACGGATTTCTTGTTCAAGAATACGAATGGCTTGACCATCTACCACGCTCTGGGCTGCTTCTGTTGCGCCACCTTTAATGGCTGTAACTAATTTTCTCCAAACTGACATAATCGTTTCCTCAGTTATTTTAGATGTATCTGGTAAGCATCAATAAATGCTTCCACATTCTGGAACAGGGTATTCAATTCAATGACAATGCTTTCGGCTTTTGACTGAGAGCTGAGTGAACCAAATGCTGTGTAGTATTCATCACCCCCTACTTGCGATATTCCTACTGTTGTCAGCGGGAACAGCATGTGGGTTTTTAAAATTTCTTCATTTAACGCTGCACTATCCTTGACTTCACTTTTAGCGAACAATAAGGTTTCAACGATGATTTGCTCACCACTGATGGCTAACCACGCGTCTATTCCGTCACTGTTAGCGATCATCAAGCAGTTTTGTTCTTTAGTCACAACCAAATCTTGGTTGTCACTCAATAGGGCCTCAAGTTGGTTAAGATCCCATGCCATGGTTACTCTCCTGTAAGTCGTATGACCAAGTTGTGATGCACATCATCGACATCACAGGCCATAGTTTAGCCAGCAAAAAAACAAATAGTCAAATTATTTTTTCAACATTTGATTATTATTTGTTTTAAATGTAAATTATACGTCACATTAAGCGGTTTCAATAAATTGCGAAACGTAACCTGAAAGACTCATATATATGAATACAATAACTGAAAACAAACCTCGTCCTGCTGATTGGCGCCAGCTTGTACAGCGTATTTTGAAAGCCGAAATGTCAAAACGCGGCACCAAATACCAGGACCTCAGTGATAGATTGCTCAGCATAGGGGTCAATCAAAGCGCAGACAACTTAAGAAATAAAGTAAATAAGGGCATCATGGGAGCGGATTTGTTGTTACAAATCATGTATGTGCTTAATATGCGGCGTATTGAACGAGATGACATTGTTGATATTTTTAATGATTTAGGACGACAACTAGATGAGTGAACATTCAACGGGTTTAGCAGGGGAGTGGTAAATGGAAAGATATATTGAAAACATACTGTATAACGCGCGCTGGTTATTAGCACCTGTTTATATCGGTTTGAGTTTAGCGTTGTTAGCGTTGGTCATAAAGTTTTTTCAAGAGATTGTTCATTTGGTGCCGATCTTGTTCAGCATTAAGGAGACAGATCTTATTTTGGTTATTTTATCTTTAGTTGATATGGCTCTGGTTGGTGGACTACTCATTATGGTGATGTTTTCTAGTTACGAAAACTTTGTCAGCCGCATCGATATTGATGAAGGTAAAGAAAAGCTGGGTTGGCTGGGTAAAGTTGATTCGGGCACACTGAAAAATAAAGTGGCCGCTTCTATCGTTGCTATTTCTTCGATTCATTTGTTAAAAGTATTTATGAACGCTGACAATATCAGTAATGACAAGTTATTCTGGTATGTGATGGTGCATTTGACCTTTGTTATTTCGGCTTTTTTAATGGGCTACCTTGATAAAATTACGCGGATATCGCATTAGTGTTAGGCAAAATCGTCGAAAAATACTGCGATGTGGTTAAAAAATGAAGCAAAAAAAAGCCCGACACTCAAAGGAGGTCGGGCAAAAACAGTCATGTCTTAGGAGAAACGTCAATAAATAAACTGTGAGAGAAGTGTAAACTTTTAAACTTCAACATCAACCGTGATTGGGTATCCAGAACGGGTTCCATGTATAGATAAACATACGTAATAAAGTACAATTAATTTTTAAGAGACTGCTATGAAACTTGCCGACTTTCGCTTTGATTTACCTGAACACCTTATTGCCAGATACCCAGCCTCTGAGCGCAGTGCAAGCCGATTAATGCACCTACAAGGTAATAGTGGCGAAGTTCAGCACCGCCACTTTAAGAACATTGTCGATTTAATTGAAGCTGGTGATTTATTGGTGTTTAACAATACTCGTGTGATCCCAGCCCGCCTGTTAGGGCAAAAACTATCAGGCGGAAAAGTGGAGGTACTGGTTGAGCGGATCCTCGATGAACATCGCGTACTAGCCCACATTCGAGCGAGTAAATCACCCAAGGTAGGTAGTCAGTTGCGACTAGAGTCCAGTGTGAATGTTGAAATGTTAGCTCGCCATGATGCACTCTTCGAACTGCGTTTTTTGACTGATGAGCCAGTGCTTGCTGTGTTAGAGAAATTTGGTCATATGCCACTTCCCCCCTACATTGACAGACCGGATGAAGATTCTGATAAAGAGCGCTATCAAACCGTGTATAACCAAGTGCCAGGCGCCGTCGCCGCGCCAACTGCTGGTTTACATTTTGATGAAGGCATCTTGCAGCAGTTAAAAGACAAAGGGGTACAAATAGAATTTGTGACCTTACACGTCGGAGCTGGCACATTTCAGCCAGTGCGAGTTGATAATATACTAGAGCACAAAATGCATTCGGAGTACGCCGAAGTCAGTCAGTCAGTGGTTGATGCTATTGTGGCAACTAAAGCGGCTGGCAAGCGCGTGGTGGCAGTGGGCACTACCTCAGTTCGTTCACTCGAATCAGCGGCGCAGGCAGCAATTTCTGCAAACACGGCACTAAAGCCCTTTTTTGCTGATACCAGTATTTTTATTTACCCAGGTTATGAATTTCAGATTGTTGATGCACTCTTAACCAATTTCCATTTGTCTGAGTCAACTTTACTTATGTTGGTGAGCGCATTCGCGGGCAAACACCATATCTTCGATGCTTATCAGCAAGCAATTGAGCAGGAATATCGCTTTTTCAGTTATGGCGACGCCATGTTTATCGAAAAGCGGACAGAAGCCTGAGCTAAAAGTTTTTCCCTAGGCGTCAATTCATATATAATCCCGCGACTTTTTTTGGTGCCGCTAGTTTCATGTCAATGAAGCGTTTAACAATTTGCCACAAATTTGAGTGATGACGGGCGCACTAACATTTACATACAGCACTGGACTGTTTTCCGGTTAGCAGGATACGAAGAATGAAATTTGAATTAGACAATACTGATGGCAAAGCCCGTCGCGGTCGCTTGATATTTGATCGTGGCGTGGTTGAGACACCAGCATTTATGCCAGTGGGTACTTACGGCACAGTAAAAGGTATGACCCCTGAAGAGTTAGATGAAACCGGTGCGCATATCTGTTTAGGGAATACCTTTCATTTAATGCTTCGGCCTGGTACTGAAATCATCAAACAACATGGTGATTTGCACGATTTTATGCACTGGAACAAACCTATTCTGACTGACTCAGGTGGTTTTCAGGTGTTCAGTTTAGGGGATCTTCGTAAAATTACCGAAGAAGGGGTGACCTTTCGTTCGCCCATCAACGGTGAAAAAATCTTACTTACCCCTGAAAAATCTATGCAGGTTCAGCGTGACTTAGGCTCTGATATTGTCATGATTTTCGATGAGTGTACGCCTTATCCCGCTACAGAAAGCGAAGCGCGTATTTCGATGGAATTGTCTTTACGTTGGGCGAAGCGCAGCAAGGCCGAACATGGAGACAGTCCTTCAGCACTCTTTGGCATAGTGCAGGGCGGCATGTATGAAGGCCTCAGAGATATATCGTTGCGCGGTTTAGAAGACATCGGTTTTGATGGATATGCCATTGGTGGTTTATCAGTCGGTGAGCCCAAAGAAGACATGATCCGCGTCTTGGATCATTTAGCCGATAAAATCCCAGCTCACAAACCTCGTTATTTAATGGGGGTTGGTAAGCCAGAAGACATTGTTGAAGCCGTGCGACGTGGCATCGATATGTTTGATTGTGTCATGCCAACCCGTAATGCACGAAATGGTCATTTGTTTGTGACTGACGGCGTGGTAAAAATTCGTAACGCGGTGCATAAAACCGATACAGGTCCGCTTGATGAAAAATGTGATTGCTACACTTGTAAAAATTATTCTCGGTCATATCTCCACCACTTAGATAAGTGCAATGAGATACTTGGAGCACGCTTAAATACCATTCACAACTTACGCTATTACCAGCGTGTAATGCAAGGTTTACGAGAGGCGATTGCGAGCAATACCTTAGATGAATTTGTGACTGATTTTTATGAGCAAAAACAAATGGCAGTACCTGCTTTATAGAGGATTCTGCGCCGGATGACACCACGAGTGGTGTTGTGAAAAATACATTGTAAACATTACTAAAATAAGGAAAAAAAATGAGTTTATTTATATCTGACGCTTACGCTCAAGGTGCTCCCGCTGGTGGTGCTGGTGGTGGTTTTGAAATGTTGATCATGCTAGGTGTGTTTGGTTTGATTTTCTATTTTATGTTGTATCGCCCGCAAGCCAAACGCGTTAAAGAGCATAAAAATTTGGTGTCATCGTTGAGCAAAGGCGATGAAGTGTTAACCCAAGGTGGCATGGTGGGCAAAATCACCAAGGTATCTGAAGACAAAGACTTTATTGAAATTGGCTTAAACGATTCAACTAACATCGTTATTCAAAAGTCAGCGGTATCAGCAGTATTGCCAAAAGGTACAATGAAGGCCATTTAATGGCCTTTTGTTTAAGCTCAAAAATTTCATTTTTGAGCTTAGCCAATTTTGCATAAAGAAAGGAATAACCTGTGTTAAACCAAACTCCATTGTGGAAGTACATCTTGGTGATCTTTGTGGTCAGCATCTGTGCTTTATATGCTTCACCCAATCTTTACGGTGAAGACCACGCGGTACAAATTTCAGCTGGGCGAAATGCAGTAGTTAATGCTCAATTGGTAGACAAAGTCTCTGCAGAACTAAAAAATGCCAATATCGACAGTAAAAGTATCGTTTTTGAAAATGAACAAATTTTAATCCGTGTTAACGACGCTGATACCCAATTAATTGCCCGTGAGTTGCTTGAAAAAGCCTTAGGTGATGAGTATTTTGTGGCCATGAATTTAGCCCCGGATACACCAAAGTGGTTAAGTTCACTTGGCGGAGAGCCTTTAAAATTAGGCTTAGATCTACGTGGTGGCGTGCACTTCCTAATGGAAGTTGATATGAAACGCGCCTTAGATAAAACCCTTGAAGATTCAGATAATGATTTTCGTACCGCATTACGCGAAGAGAAAATTCGTTATCGCACGGTGAAGCAGGTAGAAAACGGTTTAGAGATCTATTTTCGCGATCAAGATACTTTGGAGCAGGCTGAAACATTTTTAAAAGCACGGAATCGTGATTTTATTTTCACTGAAAAAGCCGATCTGGTTTTGTTTGCTACCATGTCTGAGCAAAAACTCCTTGAAACGCGTGATTATGCGGTGAAACAAAATATCACTATTATCCGTAACCGGGTAAACCAGTTAGGTGTTGCTGAGCCAACGGTGCAAAAGCAAGGTCCCGATCGTATCGTAGTGCAACTGCCTGGTATTCAAGATACGGCTAAAGCAAAAGAGATCCTGAATGCCACCGCCACCCTTGAGTATCGCGAAGTTGATATTGAACATGATATCAGTGATGCCGTTGCTGGACGTGTGCCACCTGGTTCAGAGTTATTACCTGATGAAAACGGTGTACCACAGTTATTGAAGAAAAACATTATTGTTGAAGGTAATCATATTATTGATGCCACCAGTGGTGTTGATCAAAATGGTATGCCCAAGGTATCAATCAAATTAGACTCTAAAGGTGGGGCTAAAATGTTAGCCTTTACTAAGCGCGCTGTGGGTAAACCAATGGCCGTTGTGTTCATTGAATATAAATCTACTGGTGAGCGTGATGAAGCGGGTAAATTAATTTTTGAAGCAAAACGAACCGTTATCAGTGTAGCCAGAATCAATGGTGTGTTTGGCAATCAATTTGAAACCACAGGCTTAGATTCTCCCAAAGAAGCCCAAAACCTCGCTTTGTTACTGCGTGCAGGGGCCCTTATTGCGCCAATTCAAATTATTGAAGAACGCACTGTAGGTCCAAGTTTAGGTAAAGAAAACATCAAGTTAGGTAAAGAAGCTATCGTTGCGGGTTTTGTATTAGTTCTGGCTTTCATGCTTATCTACTATAAAAAGTTTGGTTTTGTTGCCAACATCGCCCTTGCCTTAAACTTGGTGATGATGATCGGTATTATGTCGATGATCCCTGGTGCCACATTAACGTTACCGGGGATGGCGGGTATCGTCTTAACGGTGGGGATGGCAGTGGATGCTAACGTACTTATCTTTGAACGAATACGAGAAGAAATTGCTGAGGGACGCAGTCCGCAGCAAGCCATCCATTTTGGGTATGACAGTGCGTTTTCAACCATACTTGATGCCAATATTACTACCTTCCTAGCGGGTTTAATTTTATTCGCAGTAGGAACGGGGCCCATCAAGGGCTTCTCAATTACCCTGATGATCGGTATCGCTACATCAATGTTTACTGCCATTGTGGTAACAAGAACTATCGTTAATGCATGGTGGGGCGGTAAACGTCTGACCAAGTTGTCGATTTAGGAGTCAAACCATGCAAATTTTTAGTGGAAAATACACCGTCAACTTCATGAAGTTGTCTTTGCCGGCAGCGGTTTTGTCAACGGTAATGATTATTGGCTCGTTCACTACCTTGGCTATTAATCAGCTTAATTGGGGTTTGGATTTTACGGGTGGTACACAAATCGAAATCGGCTATCAAGACACGGCAGACTTAGATGCCATACGTGAGCAGTTGGCCGCTTCTGAATTTAATGATGCAGTAGTGCAAAACTTTGGTTCAAGTAAAGATGTGCTTATTCGTTTGGCATCTCGCGAAGGAATTAAACCTTCTGAGTTAGGTGACAAAGCCATCGCCATTTTGAAACAAGCAGATGATACTGCCGAAATGCGTGGTAGCTCTTATGTCAGCGCGAGTGTCGGTGAAGAACTCACCGAGCAGGGCGGCCTAGCGATGTTGATTTGTTTATTGTGCATTTTAGTTTATGTCACCCTGCGCTTTGAATGGCGTTTTGCTTTGGGCTCTGTCATTGCATTGGCCCACGACGTTATCATTACCTTAGGTTTATTCTCTATCTTGGGTTTGGAGTTTGATTTAACGGTATTAGCCGCGGTACTCGCGGTGATAGGTTACTCACTCAACGATACTATTGTGGTATTCGACCGTATTCGTGAAAACTTCAGAAAAATCCGTAACATGGAGCCAACCGAAATTATCAATACCTCCTTAACGCAAACGTTGAACCGTACCACTATTACCTCAGGTACTACCTTGCTTGTGTTATTTGCCTTGTTCTTTTTGGGCGGCGCAACCATTCACGGTTTTGCTACTGCATTGTTGTTTGGTATTTTCATTGGTACTTATTCGTCTATTTATATCGCCAGTTTAGTGGCCTTAAAATTAGGTGTGAGCCGTGAAGATTTAATGCCAACAGTGATTGAAAAAGAAGGCGCTGATCAAGACGCTATCATGTAGCTCTGTCTATTGATGATAAAAAACCAGTTTCTGTTGAAACTGGTTTTTTTTTGCTCATTTAGGTAATGCAGACAAAGACTTACACATTTATTAACAAGAATGTTTACACCCTTGAGTGACAAGTCAGTTATATTTCTCCATCGATTTTGATTGTAGTGTTATTTCAAGGTATGCCCACGATGTTAAAAAGGAACACCGCGTTTTCATTGATTCTTATTGTTTTAAGCGCTGTCGTCATGACTGCATGCAGCAATGTGAAACAAACTGCAGTAAGCTCAGTTTCATCTCTACCCGACCCGCAAACCGCCATTGTTAAAAGTCCTAATGATACACGGCAATACCAATCTTTCACTTTGCCCAATCAATTAGAAGTGGTACTGGTATCCGATCCAAGTATTGAAAAATCTGCTGCGGCATTGAGTGTAAAAGTGGGCTCGTTTCAAGAGCCTAAAGAGTTTGGTGGACTTGCCCACTACTTAGAACACATGTTATTTCTTGGTACCAAAACCTATCCTGAAGTGGGTGATTACAGTGAATTTGTGAGCCGCAATGGTGGTACTCAGAACGCCTACACTCAACTTGATCACACTAACTACATGGTTGCGGTAAACAATGATGCCTTTGACGAGGCCCTCAAACGCTTCAGTGGGTTTTTCTATGAAGCTACATTAGATGAAAATTACGCGGATAAAGAGCGTAACGCGGTGCATTCTGAATGGTCCATGAAAAGCCCCAATGATTGGGTCATTTTAGGGCAATTAGACGGACTGACGCTTAATCCTGCTCACCCTATTCATCAGTTCAACTGGGGCAACCTAAAGTCATTAGCTGATAAAGGCGAGCATAAACTTCAAGATGCCTTGGTTAACCTATACGACACCTACTATTCGGCTAACTTAATGAAGGCGGTATTGATAAGTCCGCTACCCCTTGAAGAGATGCAGAAATTGGCCTCGCGTTACTTTGGCTTGATACCTAATAAAAACACGCCAGAGCCTCAAGTAACCGTGCCCGTGGCTCAGGCAGAGAATTTACACAAGTTTGTGCACTATGTGCCGCAAACCGACATGAAACAATTACGAGTTAGCTTTGTAATGGACAACAATGCCGCGCAGTTTGCAGTCAAACCCAATGGCTATGTTAACTATTTATTGAATAACGAAATGCCTGGCACTTTGGCGTCTACGCTGCGAGATTTAGGCCTAAGTGAAGCCTTGTACACGAGTTATGATGCAAATGAATATGGCAATGCAGGTAGTTTTAATCTGTATATTGATTTGACCGAAACGGGCCTGCAACAGCGCGATACCGTGATGGCGGCCGTGCTGCAATATCTTGACTTGCTCAGAACCAAAGGTGTCGACGCGAAGTATTTTGCCGAAATTAAGCAGTCTTTAAACAACAGCTTTCGCTTTAAAGAAAAAACCAATGATTACAACTATGCCATGCAAATAGCCGCTGATATGCAGAAATTACCCACAGAATATGTGTTAAGCAGCGATTACGAATATCAACGTTTTGACCCAGTTGCTATTCAACAAGTACTGAATCAGTTAACGCTAGAAAATGCCCGAGTGTTTTATATTGATAAGTCTCAGCCCACTGATACCACGATGGAAAATTTTGCAGGGCAATATTCGGTCGATGACATTTCTACAGAAAAAGTAGCGCAGTGGCAGGCAATGGGGCAGGACATAACACTCCAACTACCCAGAATAAATCGTTTGATGCCAGAGGATTTCTCAATTGTCGCAAGCACTAATACCGATAAACCCTTGCAAGTAGCAAGCGATGACAGCTATAGCGCGTTTTTAGGTCATTCGTCTTACTTTGAGCAACCCAAAGGGCTTGTTACCCTGGACTTAAATAGTGGCGTTACTAAAGCGAGTGCACGTAATCAAGTGATGGCTGAATTACTGAATCGCGGCCTAAGTCAAGCCCTTGTTGAGCTACAAAACGAAGCCATTGGCGGTGGCATGGGGCTCAGTGTAAGTTTGTTCAATGGACTGTCTATCACCACCAATGGCTTTAGTGATAAGCAAGGACTTTTGCTGAGTCAGGCAATTAAACAAGTGCTTGATTATCAAATGAATACAAATGAATTAGCTAATTTTAAAGCCGCATTTAAATCCGAATTAGACAGTAAAAAGAAAGGAATTTTATTAAATCAACTGTTCCCTAAATTTAGCCAAATTTTTGCCTTAGATGAATACAGTGATGAAACCATGTTAGCGGCGGTTGATGACATTACGTTACTTGACATTGCTGAGTTAAAAGCCCAGTTACTTCAACAAGCAAATTTGCGGGTATTTGCTTTTGGTAATTATAGTGCACAACAAATTAACGCGATGTCACAATTAGTGCTAAATGAACTGCCCTCTGACCGTAACGTCGCGCCCCTTTATGAATCCCCCAAATTTAAACCGCAAGCGGGACAGGTTTTCAATTGGCAAGAAGAAACCCAATTAAGCGACGTGGGTTTAGTCAGAGCCTATTTATCGGAACGCAATGCGGATGATAGTGCCACAGCGCAAATTCTCTCACAGTTACTTCAACCTGCACTATTTAAGCAAATACGAACGGAAGAGCAACTCGCCTATGCCGTTGGCTTTTTCAGTCAAACAAATAAAGATCAAATGTTTACTGCATTTTATATTCAGTCTCCCGCCAAAGGTTTAGCTGAAGTCGATGCGCGGATCAGTGAATTTCGTCAAGGGTTTAAAACTCAGTTAGCTGAGGTTAGCGAGCAAGACTTTGCAACCACTAAAACCAGTGTGCTAGTGTCGTTAACCCAGCCACCGAAAAATCTTAGCGAAGAAATGAGTCGTTATATTGGCGACTGGCGAGAGCAAAACTACGCTTACAACAGTCGAGCGCAACTTATCAGTGCCCTTGAAAAAGTGACGCTTAAGGATGTGATTAATTTCTATAATCGCTTGGAAGAAGGCGATGGTTTTGGTCAGCTATTGGTGCAAATGCGTGGTACTCAATTTACTGACAAAGACTTTGTCAGCATAAAAGGCGCCGAAACCATCATCAACATCGATGAGTTTCATGCTAAACAGCTAAAGAAACAGCAAACCGACTAGCAAACAACAGACATAAAAAAGGCGAGCATCTGCTCGCCTTACTCTTAAACTCTTGGGCTATTTTAAGTATTTTACTAGGGCTTGCACAACTTTGGGCGCACCAGCAACGATTTCACCTTTTTTCATTGGATCGTTACCGCCGCTAAAATCAGTGACTAAGCCACCGGCTTCACGAACCAATAGTTCACCAGCTGCAATGTCCCAAGGTTTTAAACCACGCTCCCAGTAACCGTCGTAACGACCACTGGCAACATAAGCTAAATCTAAAGCGGCTGAGCCACAACGGCGGACGTCGCCTGATTCCATAAAGATCTTACTAAAGCTCTCAAGAGACTGTGGTAAAGACGATTTATCTTTAAAAGGAAATGCAGTTGCTAATACGGTTTGACTTAATTCACGAGATTTACTGGCACGGATACGAAAACCATTAAGCTGAGCGCCAGCGCCTTTACTTGCGGTAAATAATTCACTGCGGATAGGGTCAAATACAACGGCTTGGTCTAAACGACCTTTGTGCATTAAAGCAATAGAAATGGCAAAGTGAGGAATGCCTTTGATAAAATTGGTGGTGCCATCTAAGGGATCGATAATCCATTTATAATCCTCGTCTCCAGCGACAATGCCGCCTTCTTCACCCACAAAGCTGTGTTCTGGGTAGGATTGTTTAATCTTGCTAATAATTGCTTGTTCAGCTTCTTTGTCAATTCGTGTGACGTAGTCGTTGTCACCTTTGGCTTGAATCATTAAATCAGACTGATTCTCGAAACCACGAGAAATAATCGTACCGGCAACGCGCGCAGCACGCACTGCAATATTGAGCATAGGATGCATAGATAAACCACCAATTGTAAAAGAACGTTAGCTTAAGTCTACCCGCTAGGGTTGGACAAAAAATCGCCGCGCAGTTTACCAGTTATTTAAATTTACGCAATCACAAATTGGTGAAGCACTCGATTTAGCCAGTTAAGTGAAGCGTAAATGAATTTGCTAGTAAATAGTATTTCATTCTTTTTTCGAAAATGTGTGGTGTGTTTTAAAAAGCACGCAGTGACTTTGCCGCTAAACTGTTCAGCTCTTAGATTTATTGGTATTATCCGCGCCCATTTTTCAATAGCGTAATGTCATGTTAGAAAATATCCGCATCGTATTAGTTAACACCTCTCATACTGGCAATATCGGCTCAACGGCACGCGCCATGAAAACGATGGGTTTGAGTCAACTTGTTTTAGTCGATCCTGTATCTCCCCCAGATGGTCAGGCGAGTGCACTTGCAGCAGGGGCGGGTGATGTGCTCGCTGGCGCGAGGCAAGTATCAACTCTCGCTGAGGCGATTGAAGGGTGTGGCTTAGTGGTTGGTACCAGTGCCCGTTCACGCACCTTATCGTGGCCTATGTTAGAGCCCCGAGAGTGTGGCGAAAAATTGGTGGCAGAAGTCAGTCAATACCCCGTTGCACTAGTGTTTGGGCGAGAAAATAACGGTTTGAGCAACGAAGAATTACAGCAGTGTCATTTTCATGTGTGTATTCCTGCCAATCCTGACTACAGCTCTTTGAATTTGGCCGCTGCAGTCCAAACCTTGTGTTATGAGGTGCGTATGGCCTTTTTGAACTGCACTCGTGAGCCAGAGTCAGTAGAGGCCTATCCTCTTGTGGATGATTTGGACGCTTTTTATAGTCATTTGGAACAAACCCTACTTAAAACGAATTTTATAAAGCCGCAACATCCGGGTATGGTAATGCCTAAGCTTCGTCGTCTATTTAATCGGGCTCGGCCTGACGAACAAGAATTCAATATTCTACGTGGAATATTGGCCTCCATTGAAAAAAGTATAAAAGCGAAAGACTAACCATGTTTGAACGGATTAAAGAAGATATTCAAAGCGTGTTTCATCGTGATCCAGCGGCCCGTTCAACAATGGAAGTATTGTTTAACTACCCGGGGTTACATGCCATTTGGTTGCATCGTATCAGTCACCGTTTATGGAAAGCCCATTGGTTATGGTTAGCTCGCTCTGTGTCAACCTTTTCTCGTTGGTTGACAGGGGTTGAAATCCATCCAGGTGCTACTTTGGGTCGTCGCTTTTTTATCGATCACGGTATGGGCGTCGTGATTGGTGAAACCGCTGAAATTGGTGACGACGTCACGATTTATCACGGTGTAACCCTCGGCGGAACAAGTTGGTCAGCGGGTAAACGTCATCCTACACTGATGGACAATGTTGTCGTCGGCGCAGGCGCAAAAGTACTTGGTCCTATTACGATGGGCAAAGGCGCCAAAGTAGGTTCAAATTCAGTGGTTGTCAGAGATGTACCTGACGGCGCTACGGTAATAGGTATTCCTGGTCGTGTGGTCACACAAAAGTCAAAAGGCGAACGAGATGCCGATAAAGCGAAGAACGGACATCGAGAAAAGATTGCTAAAAAGTATGGTTTTGATGCTTACGCGGTCGCCTCTGATAATCCGGATCCAATCGCAAATGCTATTGGCCTGATGGTTGATCACGTTCACCTGATTGACGTAAAAGTGGAAGAAATGTGCGCTGCGATTAACAAAATGGGTGGCGGGGTGTGCGGAAAATCATTGCCTAGCCTTGAATTACAAGAATTTACCAATCAGCAAGCGGAACTGAATAGCCAACAAGCGAAAGAGTCTTTTGATCCACAAATCTAATTGCACAATAAATACCCTACTAAAACACTAGGGTATATACTTGACTAAATTAGTAGGTTATGTGAGAATTTAGCCACTTTTTGAGCGAGTACTGTTTATGAAATTAACATCTAAAGGTCGTTACGCGGTTACAGCAATGCTGGATGTATCACTACATTCACAGCGCGGCCCAGTGTCTTTAGCTGACATATCAGAACGCCAAGAAATTTCTCTCTCTTATCTTGAACAATTGTTTTCAAGATTACGTAAAGAACAATTAGTCGAGAGTGTTCGCGGTCCCGGTGGTGGTTATAAGTTAGGGCGAGAAGCGTCACTTATTTCTATCGGCGAAGTCATTCGTGCGGTTGATGAGTCGGTAGATGCAACTCGTTGCCAAGGTATGTCGGATTGTCAGAGCGGTGTACGTTGTTTAACCCATAATTTATGGGAAGGCTTAAGCGAACGTATCAGCATGTTTCTTAATAATATCACTCTCGGTGAACTCATGGCGCAACAAGATGTAAAAATCATTGCGGAGCGTCAGGACAAAAATAAACATTTTAATCAATTAGCTGCTAACGAAATTTCCATAAACTTGCAGTTATAAGCGGAGTAAAAAATGAGCGATATTAAGCTTCCCATTTATTTGGATTATTCATCAACAACTCCAGTTGACCCTAGAGTTGCCGCCAAAATGGCCGAATGTTTAACCAGTGATGGCGTTTTTGGTAATCCAGCGAGCCGGTCTCATCGCTTTGGTTGGGTTGCAGAAGAGGCAGTCGATATTGCCCGTAATCAAATTGCTGATTTAGTTAATGCGGATCCGCGCGAGATTGTATTTACCTCTGGCGCAACAGAATCAAATAACCTTGCTATAAAAGGCGCAGCAAACTTTTATGCCAAACAAGGTAAGCATATCATCACCGTTAAAACGGAACATAAGGCGGTACTAGATACCTGTCGTCAGCTTGAGCGTGAAGGGTACGAAGTGACCTATTTAACGCCTGAGCCAAATGGTTTACTTGACTTAGATAAGCTAGTTGCGGCGATTCGCCCTGACACTATTTTAATTAGTGTAATGCACGTTAATAACGAAATAGGTGTGATTCAAGATATCGCTGCGATTGGTGAAATTTGCCGTCCACGTAAAATTTTATTCCATGTTGATGCTGCGCAAAGCACCGGGAAAGTGCAAATTGATTTAGCGAATTTAAAAGTTGATTTGATGTCGTTCTCAGCTCACAAAACCTATGGCCCTAAAGGTATCGGCGCGTTATATGTTAGCCGTAAACCACGAGTACGCTTAGAAGCACAAATGCACGGCGGTGGACACGAGCGTGGTATGCGCTCAGGCACCATGGCGACTCACCAAATTGTGGGTATGGGGGAAGCATTCCATATCGCTAAATTGGAAATGGGCGCTGAAAACGAACGGCTAATGATGTTGCGCAATCGTTTATGGGACGGAATCAAAGATATCGAAGCTGTCTACATTAACGGTGATTTAGAGCATCGTATCGCAGGTAACTTAAATGTGAGTTTTGCTTACGTGGAAGGTGAATCGCTGATTATGGCTCTTAAAGATATGGCGGTATCCTCTGGCTCAGCATGTACCTCAGCCAGCCTTGAGCCTTCTTATGTGCTTCGCGCGTTAGGCTTGAATGATGAATTAGCACATAGCTCAATTCGCTTCACTATGGGCCGTTTTACTACTGAAGCTGAAATCGACTATGTGATTGGTGTTATCCGTAACGCCATAGACAAATTGCGTGAAATGTCACCTTTGTGGGACATGTATAAAGAAGGTATCGACTTAAACACAGTTGAGTGGGCTCACCATTAAGTGGTAGGCATAAACATTCAACCTCTAGCGGTTTAAGAGTAAAGAACGTTAAATTAGTTAATAGCGAGCAAACGAGCTCGATTGAAGGCAAATATCATGGCTTATAGTGAAAAAGTAATCGACCACTACGAAAATCCACGCAACGTTGGTGGGTTTGACAAGAATGATCCTAGCATTGCCACTGGCATGGTAGGCGCACCGGCGTGTGGTGATGTAATGAAACTGCAATTAAAGATTGATGCCAACGGCATCATCGAAGACGCAAAGTTCAAAACCTACGGTTGTGGTTCAGCTATCGCATCAAGCTCTTTGGTTACCGAATGGGTTAAAGGCAAGTCTATAGACGAAGCAGTTTTGATTAAAAATACTGATATTGCGCACGAGTTGGCTTTACCTCCGGTTAAAATTCACTGTTCTATATTGGCCGAAGATGCCATTAAAGCGGCAGTGGCTGATTATAAAAGCAAACATAATCAATAAACCTGTTATTGAGTTAGAGGACCATACCTTGGGTATTAAAGTATCTGAAGCAGCGGCAAACAGAGCATTAAGCTTCTTGAAAAATAGAGGCTCAGGCATCGGTTTGCGGCTGGGTGTAAAAACAACTGGATGTTCTGGTTTGGCTTATGTACTTGAATTTGTAGATGAGCTAAATCCAGATGATTCAGTCTTCGAAGATAATGGCTTAAAAGTCATTATCGATGGCAAGAGTTTGGTCTATCTAGACGGTACTCAATTAGATTTTGCTAAAGAAGGCTTGAACGAGGGATTTCAGTTTAATAATCCGAATGCCAATGGCGAATGTGGTTGTGGCGAAAGCTTTAACGTTTAAATAAGGCGATATCCTAAGGGGTATTGCCTTACTCTTCTTTGCTAAACATCCACTTAGCAGTCAAAAGCAAGGTAAACCGAGCGCTATGAATTATTTTGAGCTGTTTAACCTCGAAGTCAATTTCAATGTCGACCTAAGCGCGTTAGCAAGCACGTATCAAAAGTTGCAACAGCTTACTCATCCCGACAAATTTGCCACCGCCAGTGATCGTGACCGTTTGTTATCGGTACAAAAAAATGCCCAAGTGAACGACGGCTATCAAACCTTAAAATCACCTTTGTCTCGTGCAGAGTATATGCTTAATCTCAGAGGAATCGATTTGCAACATGAGCAAACGACCTTACAAGATAATGTATTTTTAATGCAGCAAATGGAATGGCGTGAGCAGCTTGAAGACATTGAGCATGATGCTCAACCAGAGCAAAAACTGGCTGAGCTTGATGATGAAATAAAAGGCATAATAGCTGATGAGTTAAAGACGCTTAAAGAGCAGCTTTTGGTCGGCAGTGAACAAGCGAATCAGGGGGCGGCGATTATCATCCGTAAATTAAAGTTTATGTACAAATTGCGTCAAGAAATTGAACGTAAAGACGAACAACTGAACGACTTTTAATTTTTAGTTTAAACGAATAATAGACGAAACGAGATTATGGCATTTTTGCAAATATCTGAACCAGGCCTGAGCGCCGTTCCTCATCAACGTAAATTAGCTGTGGGTATCGATCTGGGTACCACGAATTCTTTAGTTGCCAGCGTACGTAGCTCAGAAGCAAGTACCTTAAGTGACGAAGATGGGCAACATCTGCTGCCTTCTGTCGTGCATTATCAAAGCGATAATGTGGTAGTGGGTAAAGTCGCAGCGCAAAATGCAAATCTGGATCCGGCCAACACGGTGGTTTCAGTTAAACGTTTCTTAGGACGCGACCTCAACGATATTCAACAAGCCTATCCCAACCTGCCTTACACCTTTAACCAGCAAGAAAGCGGGTCGGTGCTGATGCAAGTTAGCAGCGGTGAAGTTAATCCGATCCAAGTATCGGCCGAGATTTTAAAAACCTTGCGATTAAGAGCTGAAAAAACACTCGGTGATGAACTGACAGGTGCAGTTATTACGGTACCCGCGTATTTTGATGATGCCCAGCGCCAAGGCACCAAAGATGCCGCCACTTTAGCAGGTTTAAACGTGCTGCGTTTATTAAACGAACCAACTGCGGCGGCCATTGCCTATGGATTAGATTCAGGGCAAGAGGGCCTGATCGCCGTCTATGACTTAGGCGGCGGAACCTTCGACATTTCTATTTTACGTTTGCATAAAGGCGTATTTGAAGTATTGGCCACAGGCGGTGACTCAGCCTTAGGTGGGGATGATTTTGATATGTTGTTAGTCGAACATATCCGCCAAAAAACCGAATTAACTGGCAAGTTATCTAAAACCTTACATCGCACCTTACTAGACCAAGCCAAAATTGCCAAAGAAACACTCAGTCATGAATCTGCGGTGACCATAGTTTTCACTGATGATGAGCTACTAGAGCACAAAGTGGTGATCAGCATTAACACTTTTGAGTCGCTTATTGCCCCTTTGGTTAAAAATACCCTGCGTGCTAGTCGCCGTGCATTGCGCGACGCCGAACTTGAAAAAGAGCAAATCCTCGCTGTTGTGATGGTGGGCGGCTCAACTCGAGTACCTTTTGTACGTCAACAAGTAGCAGAATTTTTCGGCCAAAGTCCTTTGACCTCTATTGACCCTGATAAAGTAGTGGCCATCGGAGCGGCCATTCAAGCGGACATTTTGGTGGGCAATAAACCCGACAGCGACATGTTGTTATTGGATGTTTTACCATTGTCACTGGGTATTGAAACCATGGGTGGCCTAGTTGAGAAGATCATTCACCGTAATACCACTATTCCGGTGGCTAAAGCGCAGGAATTTACCACGTTTAAAGACGGCCAAACGGCAATGATGGTGCATGTTCTGCAAGGTGAAAGAGAGCTAGTAGCGGATTGCCGTTCACTTGCTAAGTTTACCTTAACGGGTATTCCGCCTATGGCGGCGGGAGCGGCTCACATTAGGGTCACCTTTCAAGTGGATGCAGATGGTTTGTTAAATGTTACTGCCATGGAAAAATCTACCGGTGTACAAGCTCAGATCGTAGTAAAACCCTCTTATGGTTTAGACGAAAACAGTATTACGCAAATGTTAAGTGCGTCAATGGAACACGCTAAAGAAGACATGGCAGCGAGGATGTTAAAAGAGCAGCAAGTAGAAGCGTCGCGGGTCGAAGAAACCTTACGAGCTGCTCTGCAAGTAGATGGTCAAACCTTGTTAAGCGCTGAAGAAATCACAGTATTAGAGCATAGCTTGACGAGTTTGCATCAAACGGCACAGGGTGATGATAAAGAGGCGATTAAACACGCTATTGAGCAAGTTGATAAGCTCAGTCAGGCCTTTGCTGAGCGTAGAATGGATCACTCAATACGTAAAGCGTTTGCCGGTCACTCTGTTGACACCCTATAAAGAATTAATAGATAACACAGATCTTAGAACAGGAATAATGTAATGCCTCAAGTGATATTTTTACCTCATCCAGAACTTTGTCCAGATGGTGCAGTAATTGAAGCACAGTCTGGTGTATCAGTGCTTGATGTGGCTTTGTCGAATGGAATTGGGATCGAACATGCGTGCGAAAAAGTCTGCGCGTGTACCACTTGTCACATACTAGTCCGTGAGGGCTTTGATTCTTTAGACGAAGGTGATGAGTTAGAAGAGGATATGCTTGATAAAGCTTGGGGCTTAGAGTCAGACTCGCGCCTTGGTTGCCAAGCCATCATTAAAGACGAAGACTTAGTAGTTGAGATTCCAAGATACACGGTTAATCAGGTCAGTGAAGGCCACTAGTCTTGACCATCTATCAGCAATGAAAAAAGCCAACAGCGATGTTGGTTTTTTTATGAGCAAAATAAATGATAAATACTGTTTTAATATACAGTTGTTGTGTTAACCTATGCTCAAGCTCATTGGCATTGCACGACGGCAAATAAATGAGCCCTGAGCGTAGTTTACAAAGCGCAGCGTCGCTTACCGATTGGGGCGAGTGAGTGCAGCCAACAAATGTGCAGTGTCAAGTGAACGCCGCGCGGCATGAAAGGCATAAATGTCTTGTAAATCAATTTACTGTATAACCAGAGGAAGCTGAAATGGCCATTATCATTCGCTATGTTGTAGAACATAAAGGGGTTGAGAAATTTGTGACAGCAGATAAAAAAGAAGCAGACAAATACGACAAAATGTTGGATTTGGCGGATAACCTGAGTGAGTACATCGAGGCTAAAGGTCTTGCCATCGAAGGTTCGGTGCTTGAAGAGTTAGGCATTATGTTAGCTAAAAACTCAGGTGCCTTGGCTAAGTTACTGAAAGGCACAACAGCCGAGCAAGTATTAGCTGAAGACAGTGCCGAAGTGATTACTTTGGATAAAAAGAAAGCCTGATATCAGGCTTACTTTTTAAAAGCTAAAAAGTTAGCGCTACGCGACG
>NZ_JANQVQ010000030.1:0-32902 GCF_030730205.1 Paraglaciecola sp. | reverse complement strand
AGCGAATACTTTGCAGCTTAGCACAACTTAAATCAGTGGTGGGATCTCGGCATTTGGCATATACCTTGCCCGTTTTTTGGCTTTTAATGAGTAAATGTCTGCTAACACTAAGCCATCAATACAATCATTAAAATCTGGGTCGATGTTAAAATCGATAAAGTGCACACCACCTTCATCGTAGGTTTCGGTGTATTGTTTGTAAAGCGTGGGAACCGCGACACCCATTGCAGAAAGTAAATGTTTAAGAGTAGAAAAATCTTGTTGATAGTGATTACCGACAAAATACTCAACTTCTGGGGTCTGTATAATGTAAGGCGTTTTAGCCTCAGCAACGGCTTGGGTTTGGGCAAAGTACAAGCGATAAAACGAGATAAGTAAGTCTTTGGCGGCGACTGGATAGTTATTGCTTAAACTTACTGGCCCAAATAAGTAGCGGTATTGTGGGTGTTTTTGTAAAAAAGCACCAATGCCATACCACAAATAATCGAGGCTGCGTTTACCCCAGTACTTGGGTTGTACAAAACTTCGTCCAAGCTCTAGGCCTTGTTCAAAGTAAGGGGTCATATCAGGACCGTAATCGAACAAGGTCGCAGAATACAAGCCTTTGAGGCCTTTGTTGGCAATCAGTTTTTTGGCATCGCCAAAACGATAAGCGCCTGCAATTTCTAACTCTTCTGGATCCCATAAGATCAACTGGAAATAGTCTTGATCATACTGGTCTAAGTCGCGTTTTTTATTGGTGCCTTCGCCAACTGCTCGAAATGCGATTTCACGTAAGCGCCCTATTTCGCGCAAAATTGGTGAACTTTCAGCATGCTTGTACAGATAGATGATTTTACCGTCGACGGTTTCACCTAAGCGTTCACCCTGTTTTTTTAAAGCGTGTATTAATTCCACACGGTTTTCAGGTAACGCGATTGGTTTCTGGGTTGTGAATATTCCCACTTTGTCGTGGCCTATTTTGTACAAATGCTTTTTAAATAAAGCGACTTGATGCTTTTTACGCAGATTAAGCGTAACAAACGAGGCCAGTGGTATAAGCTCGCCGATGCGAATGGGCAGGTGCTTACGCTGCTGTTTAAACATTTCAGTGACTAACAACATGGCCGCTAATGGCTTGTAGACCATTGATACACTGTAAAACAATGGTGAATTTTTCGCATCAATAAAGACTGGCAGGATAGGGGATTTACTTAGTTTTGCGATACGTAAGAAGCCACTTTGCCATTTGGTATCGCGAATACCTTGCGGACGTAACCTTGAAACCTCGCCAGCAGGAAATACAATGACTACGCCTTCTGCTTCTAATTGCTGTTGTATTTTTTGAATATGCGCCTTTGCGGTGCCACCTTGCATGCTATTCACTGGTAATAATAAAGGATGCAGTGGCTCAAGTGCCATGAGTAGTTGGTTGGCAACCACTTTTATATCGGTTCTGACCTCGCTGACCAGTTTAATAAGCGCTAGCGCGTCTAAAGAGCCAATAGGATGATTAGCAATAATAACCACGCGTCCTTCGCTGGGAATATGATGTTTTTCAACATCCCGAATTGAGTAAGAAATTTTGAAGTAATCTAAGACTTGCTCTACAAAATCAATGCCACGGACATGGGGAAACTGTTGAGCAAACTCCTGCATTTCACGTTCATGTAATAGTCGTCTTAATAAAAAGGTCAGGGGCTTAGATAGCAGCGGCTTGTTGGTCAGGCTGGGATAGTGTTTAGTTAGTACTTCGTCAACAGTAAACATAATACTCACACAAAAGTAACGGCAGTTAACTTAGGGTAAGACCCTTTTGTGACAAAAGGGTGCCACTTTTATGGCGTTTATATGAACCAAAGACTTGAGCTTAGTCATGCATTGATGTTGCTAAGCTCAAAGCGCAGTGGCTAAAAATGATATTTGTTAGCAGTAAGCTTGTTAATGCAGTGTTTCGTTTAAACGGGTTTTAAATTGTACCTGCTGATTTTGCGTTAATTGAGTGTTGTCTTTGCTGCTCACAATAAACAAATCTTCTGCTCGTTCACCTATGGTAGAAATTTTGGCCATATGCAGGTTAAACTCCAACTCGACAAACAGCTCGCCAATTTTAGCGAGTAAGCCTGGCGCATCAAGTGCCTCTAATTCAACCAGTGTGACATTACTGTGTCCAGGGTAAAAGCGGACTTTTGTTGGCACGTCTAATTGTTTCATTTGCCGTGACATTTTGCGTTTGTTGCTGTGATCCTGACCCGGTTTAGTAAGCTGTGTTTCAACGGCTTTTTTCAAACTATTCAATCGAGACGCAGAATTAATTCGATCGCCATTGTGTTCAAGAATGATGAAGCTATCGAAAATATATCCGTCATGAGTGCGCATAATTTGCGCATCGTGAATGGATACATTGCGACTGTCGAGAACCGAGGCAATTTGGGCAAACATGTTTTTCTTCATCTTGCCGTAAACAATAAGCTCGGTGCCCGATTTAGCTGTATTTTCATTGGCTTCAACCAATAAAAAATCATCGGTCATTGGATGAGAAGCCAAAATAACATTGGCATGCCATGCTATTTGCTCTGGCTTGAAACGCGCAAAATAATCGTCGCTGAGACGTTTCCAGAATTGTTCAATTTGAATAGGGTTCATGCCATTTTCAAGCAAAATTGCCTTTGCTTTAGTTTGGTGTTCATCGACTCGGTCTTGAATCGCAACCTTACATTCCAAGCCATTATCCAGTGCTTTTTGAGTCAGTAAGAATAACTCACGCAGCAGTGAAGCTTTCCAGTCATTCCATAAATTATCGTTGGTTGCCCGTATATCAGCTAGGGTAAGCACATATAAATGATTAAGGCTATTGTGCGAGCGTACCTGTGTCGCAAACTCATTGATCACATCTGGATCGTAGATATCACGGCGCTGTGCAATGACCGACATCAATAAATGGTTTTCCACCAACCAACTGATCAGTTCGGCATCTTTGCTTTCAATTTCGTGAGTCTGACAAAACTCTTCAACATCTATGGCGCCAAGTTTGGAATGGTCACCATTACGACCCTTACCGATGTCGTGAAAAATCGCCGCGATATAAAGCAATTCTGGCTTATCCAGATTCTTGACAATGCGGCCGCAGCGAGGAAAATCTTTGTTTTCAGGTAAGCCATAATGATACACATTTTTGATCAAGCGATGCGTGTGCTCGTCAACGGTATAAGCATGGAATAAATCGAATTGCATCATGCCAACGATATGGTCCCATTGGGGTAGATAGGCTTGAATGATCCCATGTTTGTGAGTGATATCCCAGGCGATGGCAAAATAGTTGGGATGTTTCATCAATTGCATAAAAAGTTTCCGACACTCTGGTCGTTCAGCAAAATACTGGCTGTGAAACTTACGTCTGGCTAATCGTAATTGGCGCAAAGAACTCGAATGCAACCCGTTAATTTGAGGGTTATCAGCGACCGTTAATAAAAAAAGAAGAATATCTTCAGGGGTGTTGAATACATCGTTATGGCGAGGTGCAATCAGCCCATCTAGTACTTCAAAATCACTATTAATGTTTTCGCTTACTTTCACTTTAGCGGCGAGTACATCCGAGCTAAAGCGCTGTAATAACATTTCATTTAATTCGCTGATCCGTCTTACTGTTCGGAAAAACGCTTTCATCATACGTTCGACTGAAGCTTTACCATCCTCTCCGTATCCCAGTTTAGCCGCTACATCGGTTTGAAAGTCAAATAACAGGCGATTTTCACTACGTCCTGCAATTAGATGTAAAGCAAACCGCATACGCCACAAATGGTTTCGACATTCAATCAATTCTTCCAGTTCTTGCTCATTGAAATAGCCTTTGTTTATGAGCTCAGTACCATCAATGACTTTAAAATGTTTTTTTGCCACCCAGCCAATCGATTGAATATCCCTTAAACAGCCTGGACTTTCTTTGATATTTGGTTCTAGGTTGTAGGATGTCCCTTTAAATTTTGAATGACGTAAGGTCTGTTCTTCTAACTTGGCTAAAAAGAAATCTTTACTGCTCCAATAACTGCGAGATTGTAGCTTTTCTTGCAATTCTTCAAAGGTATCTTGGCTGCCAATCAACAAACGCGCTTCCACCAAGTTGGTGGCTATGGTGACGTCTTGTTTGGCATGGTTGTAGGTTTCTTTAATCGTACGAACAGACTGCCCTAAATCTAAACCAATATCCCACAGCAGGGTAATAAAACGGCTAATGCTGTCTTGCTGACTTTTTGAAAACGATTTGCTGCTGAGTATTAATAAGTCGATATCTGAATAGGGCTGTAATTGGCCTCGGCCGTAGCCGCCCACAGCAATTAAACTGAGATGCTTTTGTTGGTTTAAGTCAGATAAACGCCACAGATGGCGTAACATGCTATCAATAAAGGTAGCTCTACCCATGACTAAACCAGTCACATCACCACGGCTAAACTCACTGTTTAACCATTCGTAACTATTGGCAATACACGCCTTAAATCCCGCGATGTTATCAGCTGAGTTAATCAGTTTTATTTGTGCAATTAGGCTTTGTAACGACAAGTTAGATTCCTTTTACTATCAGTCAGGGAGTAACTCTACAAAGAGCTCTTTTATCTTGGTTAAAAAACGTAAACCAATGTTTTTCAAGAGTAATACTGTGTCAGTTGGCGAGGTATTTTGCTAGCTTGATATCAAGCTAGCATATAATTTTAATGACTAATGATACGTTCAATTTGTTCATCATCACGCAAAGTCAGGATTTCAACCCCATCTTTGGTCACTAATAAGGTATGTTCCCATTGGGCACTCAAACTGCGGTCTTTAGTAACCACAGTCCATTTGTCGGGTAGCACTTTAGATTGTCTTTGTCCCGCGTTAATCATAGGTTCAATGGTAAAACACATGCCTTCTTCTAGTACTTCACCTGTATTTGGCTTACCGTAATGCACGACTTGAGGGTCTTCGTGGAAGTTCGCCCCAATACCGTGACCGCAGTATTCACGTACTATCGTATAGTTATGGCTCTCTGCATATTGTTGAATAACATGGCCAATATCACCCAGCCTTACACCTGGCTTAACTAAGCGTATGGCTTTGTACAACGATTCTTGAGTGACTCGAATCAGACGCTCAGCCAAAATACTCGGTTTACCTACAACAAACATTTTAGAGGTATCGCCATGATATCCGTCTTTTATAACGGTCACGTCGATATTAACTATATCGCCATCCTTTAAACTTTTATCAGATGGGATACCGTGACAAATGACATGATTCACTGAGGTACAAATAGATTTTGGAAAAGGTGGATGGCCGTAGTTGAGCGGTGCAGGTATTGCCTGTTGCACATCGACAATATAGTCGTGGCAAAGTTTGTTCAACTCATCGGTAGTTACCCCTTTTTTGACAAAAGGTTCAATCATTTGCAATACGTCAGCGGCAAGACGCCCCGCTATACGCATTTTTTCAATTTCAGAGGCTGTTTTTATCGTCGCAGGCAAAACGGAATTCCTATTTAAATTTCAAATTAATCACCGACGGTGAATACAGCCACTATCTTAACTTTTCAAGAAAGTGATGTATAGGCTAAGCAGCTTAAACTTGAATATTGTTATTCAGCATGATATAAAGCGCCCCGCTGAAATTGGTGTGGTCAAATTAGCCAAACTAATTGTCGGTAAACTAACCTAAATAACACACATATATCGACACAGTGTTCGGGGTGTTTTCTACCAAAATAGTAGGTAGAAGATCGAGTACTGGGATATATGGAGGCCTAACCCCATATTGAGGAATTTATAATGGCAAACGTATCTATGCGCGACATGCTTCAGGCAGGCGTTCACTTCGGTCACCAAACTCGTTATTGGAACCCTAAAATGAAACCTTTCATTTTTGGTGCTCGTAACAAAGTTCATATCATTAACTTAGAAAAAACAGTACCAATGTTCAATGAAGCATTAAGCTTTGTTGGTGGTGTTGCTGCTAAAAAAGGTAAGATCTTGTTTGTTGGTACAAAACGCGCGGCAAGCGAAGCAGTTAAAGAAGCTGCAGAAAAATGCGACCAGTTTTATGTAAATAAGCGTTGGTTGGGCGGTATGTTGACTAACTGGAAAACAGTACGTCAATCAATCAAACGTTTAAAAGATCTTGAGCAACAGAGCCAAGACGGTACGTTCGACAAGATCACCAAAAAAGAAGTGTTAATGTTGCAACGCGAAATGGCTAAATTAGAAAGCAGCCTTGGTGGTATCAAAAACATGGGCGGTCTACCTGACGCGCTTTTCGTTATTGATGCTGATCATGAGCACATTGCTATCACTGAAGCCAGAAATCTTGGTATTCCAGTTATTTCTATCGTTGATACTAACTCAAACCCTGACGGTGTAGATTTCATCGTACCTGGTAATGATGATGCTATCCGCGCAGTTCAATTATATTTGAACGCAGCAGCAGCAGCCGTCCTTGAAGGCCGTGAAAAAGACCTAGTGGTTCAAGCTGAAAAAGGCGAGTTCGTAGAAGCTGCTGAGTAATTAGCCGCATAACGAAGTTATCTCGTCGTAGTGCAGGCCTTTCTGCACTAACGAAAATATAAACTCAGGGGCAACGGCCCCTGTTTTTTAATTGTTAATCAAGAATTTTTATTTGCTGAGGAAACGAAAATGGCAGTGACTGCAGCCCTAGTTAAAGAATTGCGCGAGCGTACAGCCGCCGGCATGTTAGATTGTAAAAACGCACTTGTTGAAGCGAATGGCGACATCGAGCTTGCGATTGAAAACATGCGTAAATCTGGTCAAGCTAAAGCCGCTAAAAAAGCCGGCCGTATCGCTGCTGAAGGCGTGATTTTGACCAAAGTAGAAAATGGTGTAGCCACCATGTTGGAATTGAACTGCGAAACCGATTTCGTTGCTCGTGACAAAGGCTTCTTAGCCTTTGGTGAACAACTTATTAACGTTGCAAACGCTAACAGCGTAAATGACATCGAAACCTTAACAGGTTTTGATATTGAAGGCGGCAAGGTAAGTGAAGTACGTGATACTTTGGTTACTAAAATCGGTGAAAACATCAGCCCACGTCGTGTTATCTCTGTTGAAGGCGATAACGTTGGCGCTTATGTTCACGGTGCGCGTATTGGTGTTTTGGCTATCCTTAAAGGTGGCGACGAAGAATTGGCAAAAGACATTGCCATGCACGTTGCTGCGGCTAACCCACAGTTCGTAAGACCTGAAGATGTTCCTGCTGAAGTTGTTGCTAAAGAAAAAGAAATCCAATTAGAAATCGCTATGCAGTCAGGCAAACCTGCTGATATCGCTGAAAAAATGGTTTCTGGTCGTATGAACAAGTTCACTGGTGAAGTTAGCTTAACTGGTCAACCTTTCATTAAAGATCCAAGCATGCTTGTTTCTGCCTTACTTAAATCTAAAGGTGCAGAGGTTATTAACTTCGTACGTTTTGAAGTGGGTGAAGGTATTGAAAAGAAACAAGAAGATTTCGCTGCAGAAGTTGCCGCTCAAATGGCTGCTGCTAAGAAATAAATGTGCCTTTGGCTTTTGCCAAAAGCCATTGTCATATAAACTACGGGCACCTCAAATTGAGGTGCTTTTTTTTAAATAATAATTAGCTTACCGTCGACACAGTTATAAACCAAAGGAAATGCCAATCTATGAATACTGCTCCTAAATCCGTCTATCGCAGAATTTTGTTAAAACTCAGTGGAGAAGCGTTAATGGGAGAAGAAGGCTTTGGCATCGATCCCAAAGTACTTGAGCGCATGGCGCAAGAAATCAAAGAATTGGTTGAACTGGGCGTACAAGTTGGCCTAGTCATAGGCGGCGGAAATTTATTCAGAGGCGAAGGCCTAGCGAAAGCAGGTATGAACCGAGTGGTAGGCGATCACATGGGCATGTTAGCCACGGTAATGAATGGCTTAGCGATGCGTGATGCGTTGCACCGTGCTTCTGTTAATGCCAGATTGATGTCCGCTATCCCGCTAAATGGTGTATGTGATGACTACAATTGGGCTGAGGCCATCAGTTTACTTAAGTCAGGTCGCGTGGTGATTTTCTCTGCTGGGACAGGAAACCCGTTTTTTACCACGGATTCTGCTGCTTGTTTACGTGGCATAGAGATAGAAGCCGACGCGGTATTCAAAGCCACTAAAGTCGATGGTGTGTATGACGCGGACCCGGTGAAAAATCCTCACGCGGTCATGTACAAAACCTTAACGTATAACGAAGTATTAGATAAAGAATTGAAAGTAATGGACTTAGCTGCCTTTACTTTAGCCAGAGACCATAACATGCCAATCAGGGTATTCAACATGAATAAACCTGGCTGTTTAAAAGCAGTGGTGTTGGGTGAAGATGAAGGCACATTAATTTGCCACCCCGAAAAATGACTACAAAAATAGGAAAATTATCGTGATTGATGACATTAATGATGATGCGCGTGAGCGCATGGAAAAAAGTATCAGTGCCCTGCGTAGCCAATTATCAAAAATTCGCACTGGCAGAGCGCATCCGGGACTACTAGATAGCATCATGGTGCCGTATTATGGCACGCCAACGCCCATCAGACAGTTAGCAAACATTATTGCAGAAGATTCTCGCACGCTAGCGCTGACTGTATTTGATAAAAGTGCGGCTACAGCGGTTGAAAAAGCCATTATGCAATCAGATTTGGGTTTAAACCCGATGAGTGCTGGCTCAGTGATGCGCATTCCCATGCCTGCTTTGACAGAGCAACGTCGTAAAGACTTAATTAAAATCGTTCGTGCTGAAGCCGAAAGTGGACGTGTAGCCATCCGCAGCATTCGTCGTGATGCGAACAACGATATTAAAGAGTTGCTTAAAGAAAAAGAAATTGGTGAAGACGATGCGCGCCGCGGCGAAGAGTCTGTGCAAAAAACCACAGATACTTATATCAAGCAAATCGATGAAATTCTTGCTCAAAAAGAGCATGAGCTAATGGAAGTCTAAACTGGTGTTAGAAAATTAATGGAAATGGATAGTCAAATTACAGCCCCAATTATGCCAAAACACGTGGCCATTATCATGGATGGTAATGGGCGCTGGGCCAAACAAAAAGGTAAGATCCGTACATTTGGCCATAAGGCTGGTGTTGATGCGGTTAAGGCTTCAGTGTCGTTTGCAATTAAAAATAACATTGATGCCCTTACCTTGTTTGCGTTTAGCAGTGAAAATTGGAGCCGGCCGGTAGAAGAAGTTAGCGTCTTAATGGAGTTGTTCAAATTAGTTTTAAGCAGCGAAGTTAAAAAGCTACATAAAAACAAGGTCAGACTAAGAGTAATTGGTGATACCAGCCGATTTGATGCAAAGTTAATCGAAAAAATAACAAAAGCAGAAACATTGACGGCGAATAATACTGGTTTGACTCTGAACATTGCCGCGAATTACGGTGGAAAGTGGGATATAGTCAACGCCGCGAAAGCATTGTGTCGACAAGTTGAAGATGGAACACTGGCAGTAGATGACATTTCTGAAGCGCATTTCCATTCGTTTACTTGTGCCAATGACTTACCCGAAGTGGATTTATTAATTCGCACAGGTGGAGAGCAACGCATCAGTAACTTTTTATTATGGCAGCTGGCTTATGCTGAGCTGTATTTTACTGATGAATATTGGCCTGATTTCAGTGAAGAAGTATTTCTTCAGGCCGTAACAAATTTTTCTGAGCGTCAACGTCGATTTGGAATGACGGGCGAACAAGTCAGTAGCTAAACGCTCAGTTTGGATAAAATAACGTGTTAAAACAACGTATTATTACAGCTTTGATCTTGGCGCCTATGGCGCTATTTGCCATTTTGTTCTTGCCTCTTTTGGGCTTTGAGTTATTGATTGCTTTGGTCGTCGGCTTAGGTGCTTGGGAATGGTCAAGCATGTCTGGCATGACGCGCTTTGGGACTAAATTTGCTTACGCTGCAGTCATAGTTGCAGCGTGTTTGTTTTTGAGTTGGTTACTTCCCACTCATATGATTTGGTATCAAGGTCAATTAAATCATCTTTATCAATATATTCTGTCAGTGGCTTCTGCTTGGTGGCTAATCTCATTATTGATGATCATTTTATATCCTAAGTTCAGCTCCATTTGGCATACCAGTAAAATATTGCGAGCCATTTTTGGTTTATTGACATTGATCCCGACTTGGGTTGCGGTGGTGACTCTGCGTACTAGCTTGTATGAAGTTGATCCCTTTTATGGTGCATCGCTAATTTTTTATGTCCTTGGTATCGTGTGGGCCGCTGATATTGGTGCATTTTTTGTGGGTGTTAAATTTGGTAAACATAAATTGCGTCCTAATGTGTCGCCGGGTAAGACCATTGAAGGTTTGATGGGAGGCATTTTTGCATCCTCAGCCATTATTGCCTTTGCAGCACTGCATTATCATGTTGATCCCTCTCGTATTTGGCTTCACGTACTTGTAGGCGCATTAACGGTTGGTGTGTCAGCGCTAGGAGACTTAAACGAAAGTATGTTTAAACGCTGCGCAGGTTTAAAAGACAGCGGTACCTTATTGCCCGGTCATGGCGGTATTATGGACAGAATCGATAGCTTAACTGCTGCTTTCCCCGTCTTCGCTTTTTGTTATGTGTTGTGGATGGCTTAATGCAATCGATTTGTATACTGGGTTCAACTGGTTCTATTGGTCAAAGTACTATTGATGTCGTGCTGAGGCATCCAGACAAATACCAAGTTTTTGCCCTTACGGCGAATAAAAATATTCGTTTATTAGTGCAGCAAGCAGCGCTATGCAATCCACAATATATTGCCTTGGCTGATGAAAAATACTTCGCAGCAACGCAAGAGCTCATTAAGCAACATGGCTTGGCCTGCGAGGTCCTGTGTGGAGAACGCGCCATTTTAGAGCTTGCTGCTCACAATGAAGTTGATGTTGTTATGGCTGCTATCGTAGGTGCAGCAGGCTTGCTGCCCACTATGGCTGGTGTAAACGCAGGCAAGAAGGTGTTATTGGCCAATAAAGAAGCCCTAGTGATGTCTGGTGACTTGTTTATTCAGGCCGCCAATCGTTCAAAAGCTCAGTTGTTGCCTATCGACAGTGAACACAATGCCATATTTCAATGTTTGCCACGTGATTTTGTCTACGGCGATTTAGCGGCCAGTGGTATGAGTAAAATATTACTGACCGGCTCAGGTGGACCGTTTTTAAACACACCTATAGAGCAATTATGTTCGATGACGCCTCAGCAGGCCTGTGCTCATCCTAATTGGGATATGGGTCGCAAAATATCAGTAGACTCTGCCACTATGATGAACAAAGGCTTGGAGTTTATTGAAGCCCGTTGGCTGTTCGGTTTGCAAAGCGATGATATTGAAGTGGTATTACACCCGCAGAGTATTATTCATTCGATGGTGCAGTATTGTGATGGTTCAGTGTTGGCGCAAATGGGAAACCCTGACATGCGTACCCCCATTGCACACGCTTTAGCCTATCCTAAGCGGATTGAATCAGGCGTTGCACCGCTAAACTTTATGCAACTTGCTAATTTTAGTTTTTGCGCGCCCGATTTTGCGCGCTATCCAAATTTAAAATTAGCAATTGACGCCAGTAATGCAGGTCAAAGCGCAACAACAGTATTAAATGCAGCCAATGAAAGTGCCGTAGAAGCTTTTTTGCAGGAGCAGATTGGTTTTACACAAATAGCACGGGTTAACGATGCCTGTTTGCAAGCGATTCCACGCCAAGATGTGACAGATATCAACAGCATCATTGCAATCGATAATCTAGCCCGGCGACACGCTGCCACCGTCATTGCTCAAATAGCAGGCAATAGCCAAAAAGTGAGCGCCAGTCATGCTTGATCTTATCCATAATATTCTCTCTTTTATTCTGGCAATTGGTATTTTGGTTGCTGTGCATGAATGGGGGCACTTTTGGGTAGCGCGGCGCTGTGGCGTGAAAGTCTTACGTTTCTCGATTGGTTTTGGCAAGGCCTTGTGGCGACGTACAGACAAACTAGGCACCGAATACGTTATTGCAGCTATTCCTCTGGGTGGTTACGTCAAAATGCTTGACGAAAGGGTTGATGAGGTTTCAAGTGCGGATTTACCTTATGCCTTTAATCAGCAAAATGTGTGGAAGAAAATTGCCATCATTGCCGCAGGTCCCTTAGTCAATTTTATTTTTGCCGTCTTCGCCTTATACGTAATGTTTTTGATTGGTGTACCTACAAGCAAAGCAATGATCGGCGAAATAGTGCCCGATACCATTGTCAGTCAGAGTGCTATTTCAGCGAATTCTACCGTTACCGCCGTTGGTGCGCGTAATACTCGAAATTGGGAAGAAGTGAATTTTGAGCTGATGTCGTATATCGGCAGAGATACGATTGACATTACGTGGCAGCCCAAGGGACAACAATTTGAGAAAACGACCACCCTAAACATCAAAAATTGGCAGTTTGACCCTGATAAAAGTTCGGCGGTCAGTAGTTTAGGTTTTACGGTTTTCCGTCCTGAGATACTGCCGGTATTGGGCCAAGTGGTCGAAAATTCAGCGGCAGAACGCATTGGTTTGCAGGTAGGAGACAAAATTCTGCAGTTCGATGGAACTACTATGCAAAATTGGGAACAAATAGTGGGTTATGTTTCCAAACGTCCCGGCCAAACAATTGAAATTGAAATTGAGCGAGCGGGCCAGTTAGTTAAGTTAGTAGGCTTAGTCGGCGATAAAACAGATAACGGCGTCACACGTGGTTACATGGGCTTCACTCCTACGTTGGGTGATTGGCCAGAGGGTGTTTTGTTTGACTATCAATACGGTTTCATTGATGGGATAGGCAAGGCACTTGATAGAACATGGCGTTTGATGACCTTAAGTGTCGAAATGCTAGGAAAACTGATAACAGGGGATGTATCAGTCAAAAATTTGAGTGGGCCTATTGCCATTGCTCAAGGCGCAGGAATGAGCGCCAGTTCCGGATTAGTCTACTTTTTAAGCTTTTTAGCATTAATTAGTGTCAATTTAGGAATTATAAACCTTTTACCTCTACCAGTGCTTGATGGTGGCCACTTACTCTATTATTTTATAGAGCTAGTTAGCGGTCGCCCGGTACCTGAGTCTGTGCAGGAAATTGGCTTTAAAATTGGCGGCGTTATTTTGCTGCTGTTAATGAGCATCGCGATTGTAAATGATATAACGCGTTTGTAGTTTTTATCGACCGATTTGGTCATGCGCAAATTGTTGTGCGTTTAGGAAGAATATTAATAAATGAAGTTTAAACAGTTAGTTGTTGCCGGATTGATTCTTTCCATTACTAGCTTTGCTAATGCGGCTGCCAAGAGTGAATTTGTTGTTCAAGATATCAAAATCGAGGGTTTGCAAAGGGTTGCATTGGGTGCGGCATTAACCTATCTGCCGGTTAAAGTTGGTGATGAAATGAATAGCTTTCGGATTAGCCAGCTTATCCGCGCGTTGTATTCTTCTACTCACTTTGAAAGTATTCAGATCCTACGTGACGGCGATACATTGTTAGTGCGCGTCAAAGAACGCCCAACCATCAGTAGCATTATCTTCGATGGTAACGATGACATAAAAGATGAGCAGTTGCAGGAGAGTTTAGACGGTAGCAACATCAAAATCGGTGAGCCTCTTGATAAGACTGTTTTAACCTCAATCGAAAATGGCTTGAAAGACTTTTATTACAGTATCGGTAAATATAACGCCGATGTCAGTGCGATCATCACGCCCTTACCGCGCAACCGCGTTGATGTAAAGCTGCTGTTTGAAGAAGGTGATGCAGCTAAAATTCAACAAATTAACATTGTGGGCAATGAAAAATTCGCTGACAAAGAGTTATTAGATCAAGTTGAATTGCAATTCGATACGCCGTGGTGGGATTTCATGTCTGAAACCCGTTACCAAAAACAAAAGTTATCTGGCGATATGGAAACGATAACCAGTTACTACAAAGACCGCGGTTATTTGCGCTTTAATATTGATTCAACCCAAGTATCAATGACCCCAGAGAAAAGTGGTATCTACATTACCTTAAACGTTGATGAAGGTGAGCAATATACGATTTCTGATGTAGAACTGATTGGTGATTTACTTGGCCATGAAGAATACATTAAGTTGGTCTTACCCCTTACTAAAGGCGAATTGTATAACCAAGCAGAAGTGACCTACACCGAAGAATTTATTAGTAAGTACCTAGGCCGTTATGGTTATGCCTACCCAACCGTGACCACCATTCCTGATATTAATGAAGAAGATAAAACGGTGAAGTTGGTTTTATCAGTGGATCCAGGTAAACGAATTTATGTTCGCCGCATTAATTTTGAAGGCAACGTAAGCACTGCTGACGAAGTATTACGTCAATCCGTGACACAAATGGAAGGCTCGTGGTTGTCTAATGCAACGTTAGAGTCGTCAAAAAACAGTTTATCCCGACTGACCTATATGGAAAAAGTGGACTTTGAAACGATCCGTTTGCCTGGTGAAGACGACAAAGTTGATGTCAACTTTGACGTAAAAGAGCAAGCATCAGGTTCGTTTAACGCCGGTATTGGTTACGGTGATAGAACCAAGTTGAGCTTACAAGCGGGTATTCAACAAGATAACTTTTTGGGTACTGGTAAGCGTATCGCTTTCAACGTGAGCACGGTTTCATACCAAAAGAGTGTACAACTTTCATATACTGACCCTTATTTCACCATAGATGGTATCAGCTTAGGTGGTACGATTGCTTACAGTGAGTTTGATGGTAGTTCAGCAAACTTAATCCAATATAATAGTAAGCAATATTCTATTGGCGCCAATGTGGGCTACCCAATTGATGAGTTTAACCGGATTAATTTTGGTTTGACCTACAGTAGCGTTGAGCTATTCCAAAATACGCCTTACGTACAAACTACCCGTTTTAACAACCAGTTTGTTGATCCTAACGACCCTGACGCAGCCATTAATTACGATAGTTATTTAGCGTCGGTGGCGTGGTTGCGTTCAACCCTTAACCGCGGTGTATTTCCTACCGCTGGTTCGTCGCAACGTGCTTCCTTTAGTATTACGACGCCAAACTCTGACGTAAATTATTTTAAAACTGAGCTTGATACAAAGTGGTATTTCCCTTTGTCGCGTAATCAGCGCTGGTCTTTCTTAGCACGCTTTAAAGCGGGTTACGGAAATGGCTATGGCACAACCAATGGCATAGACCAAATTTTACCTTTCACTCAGCATTTCACCGCAGGTGGTAGCGATACCTTGCGCGGTTTTGAAAATAATACTGTCGGACCGCGTGGTATACAGCTTTCACCTAGCTTAGTGTTGACCGATCCAAATGGTGTTCCTATCTATTCTGGTACTGAGAATGACTCAATTACCATTTCTACTCGTTCACTAGGCGGCAACGCAATGGCATTGGGCGGCTTGGAGTTAATTGTGCCAACCCCGTTTGTTGAAGCAGATTTTGACAATTCAGTGCGCAGTAGTATCTTCCTAGACGTAGGTAATGTGTGGGATACTGAATTTGATTACGATAAGTACAAAGATTTGACTATCAATAAAAGCTTTAACAACGATGATTTGCTTGATTACAGTGATCCAACTCTTTATAGAGCTTCCTATGGACTATCTGTACAATGGCTGTCGCCCATGGGACCAATGGTGTTCAGTTTTTCTAGAGCATTAAAAGAGCGTGAAGGGGATGATATTAAGTTTTTCTCTTTCAACATAGGTCAAACATTTTAATAACTTGATTGGCAAGAAAGCCAGTTTTTCATAGAAGTAGGAGTTTGTTTTGAATAAATTCAGTAAAAGTTTAATTGCCAGCGCGTTGTTCGCAACTGCAATGGCCAGTACAACCGTTATGGCAGAACAGAAAATCGGTGCAGTCAATGTACAGGGTATTTTTCAATCTATGCCTCAAGCTGCCACTATTCAGCAGACTATTGCGGCTGAGTTTAAAGACAAAACGGAAGAAGTGAGCCGTTTAGAGAAAGATATTAAATATTATCTTGAAAAAAATCAGCGTGATGCGGCAACTATGAGCGCAAAAGAGAAAAAAGAACTAGAAGATAAAATTCTTGCTCTGCGTGAAGAATACACAAACAAAGCTCAACCATTACAGCAAGAGATTCAAAACCGTTTAAAAGACGAGCAGAACAAATTGTTAGGTCTAATTAAACAAGGTATTGACGTCGTTGCAGCGAAAGAAAAATACGATGTCATTTTAAACGCTAATGCTGTGGCTTTCATTAATCCTGACCACGACATTTCTAAATCGGTTCTAGAACAAGTTTCTAAAGTTAATTAAACCTCTGAGGTTTAAGCAAGGTTCCCTTGATTAATGCCATTAGTTTAAAAGATATTGCTTCAGCTATCGGTGCGCAACTGCACCTAGCTGAAGGTGATAGCGAAAATTCCCTTATACATTCAATTTCTACCTTAGCCAAAGCAGGCGATGGTCAGATTTCATTTTTAGCCAATAGCAAGTATCGTAGTCAGTTAGCTAGTACTTCTGCGCAAGCGGTGATTATTGGCGCAGATGAACAAGCCCATTGCCTACGTACAGCGCTAGTGATGCCCAACCCTTACGTAGGGTTTGCAAAAGTAGCACAGTTGTTGGATACCACACCGGCATCGGCTCATGATATATCGCCACGTGCTGTCATCGACCCTACAGCGGTGCTCGGCACCAACGTGAAAGTGGGTGCCAATGCTGTTATCGAACGCGGTGTAAAACTTGGTGCCAACGTCGAGATTGGTGCTGGTTGTTTTGTAGGTCAAGACAGTATAATAGGCGCCAATACTAAGTTGTGGGCCAATGTGACGATCTACCATCGTGTCACCCTTGGCCAAGACTGCTTAGTTCAAGCCAATACCGTGATTGGTAGTGATGGTTTTGGTTATGCCAATGAAAAAGGCAAATGGATCAAAATTCCACAACTCGGGCGAGTCATAGTCGGAGACCGAGTAGAAATCGGTGCAAGTACCACAATCGACCGTGGCGCACTCGATGATACAATTTTGCATGACGGTGTGATCATTGATAATCAATGTCAAATCGCGCATAACGTGGTAATTGGTGAAAATACCGCAATCGCTGGCTGCACCGTTGTGGCGGGTAGCACGACGATCGGTCGCAATTGCAGTATTGCTGGCTTAGTGGGTATTAATGGTCATATCGATATTTGTGATGGTGTGTTTATCACCGGCATGAGTATGATCACTAAAAGTATTACTGTTGCTGGGGTGTATTCTTCAGGAATGCCTGCAGTACCAAACAAAGATTGGCGTAAAAATATGGTTGCACTGAAAAATATTGATAATCTCAATCAGCGCATCAAAACTTTGGAAAAGTTACAAACTAAATAAAGTTTGGTTTAGTAGTGTGAGGAGAGGCCTTTTGGCAAATGAATTACAAACGATTGAGATAGAAGAGATATTGAGTCTTTTACCTCATAGGTATCCGTTTTTGTTAGTGGATCGCGTCACCGATTACAAGCTTAATGATTCGATCAGCGCTTACAAAAACATCACCTTCAATGAGCCATGCTTTACTGGGCATTTTCCTGGCAAACCTATTTTTCCAGGTGTGTTAATTCTAGAGGCCTTGGCACAAGCTGCCGGCATCTTAGGATTTAAAACAGCAGGCAACTCAGACGATTTATATCTGTATGCTGGCATAGATAAAGCGCGTTTCAAGCGTCCTGTGGTGCCAGGAGATAGAATGGATATGGACGTTAAGTTGAAAAAAGAACGTCGTGGTATTTGGATGTTTCATGGTATTGCAAGCGTTAATGGTAACGTCGCATGCGAAGCCGAATTTATGTGTGCCATGCGGAAAATGTAATCGTGATCCATTCTACTGCAATAATCCATCCTAAAGCTGAACTTGGTAATAATGTTAGCGTTGGTCCGTACTGCGTTATAGATGAAAACGTAAGCATAGGTGATAACACTAAGTTTGAATCTCATGTCGTAGTAAAGGGTAAAACCACTATCGGCAGTAATAATCATTTTTACCAGTTTGGTTCTATTGGTGAAGACTGCCAAGACAAAAAGTACAAAGGTGAGGTAACCGAGTTAATTATTGGTAACAATAATGTCTTTCGGGAAGGCGTAACCGCCCATCGTGGTACAGTGCAAGACAAAGGCATTACTCGAATTGGCAGTCATAATTTATTTATGACTAATTCCCATATCGCTCACGATTGCATCATTGGTGATAACAGTATTCTGGCTTCACTGTGCACCTTGGCTGGCCATGTGACGGTCGGAGATTGGGTAATCCTTGGTGGTATGACTGCGGTTCATCAGTTTTGTCATGTTGGCTCTCATAGTTTTATTGCGGGTGGCGCCATTGTTTTACGTGACATCGTACCTTACACCATGATTGGCCAAGACAACGCTCCACACGGAATCAACTCTGAAGGTTTACGTCGAAGAGGGTTTTCTGCTGACACCATTTTGCAAATTAAGCGCGCTTACAAGATCATTTATCGAAATGGTAACAGAGCCGAAGAAGCGGTGAGCTTAATTCGAGAATCATCGCAAGACACCCCTGAAGTGTTGCTTTTAGCGGATTTCATTGAGCAATCTGTTCGAGGTATTGTACGCTAAATCATGCGACACAAACCCCTAAGAATTGGTATTGTCGCCGGTGAAACATCCGGCGACATTCTTGCATCTGGCCTAATAAAACAAATTAAAACGATTCATCCTAATGCGCATTTTGTGGGCATTGCTGGGCCGAAGATGCTTGGTCTAGGCTGCGAGTCCTTGTTTGACATGGAAGAATTGTCGGTCATGGGCTTGGTTGAAGTGTTGTCTCGCATTCGCCGATTATTGTTTGTGCGAAAATCACTGCTGCACTATTTTATAACACATCCGGTGGATGTTTTTATTGGGGTTGATGCGCCAGATTTTAACTTAGGCTTAGAGCTGAAATTGAAACGTCAGGGTATCCCAACGGTTCACTATGTCAGTCCCACTGTCTGGGCGTGGCGTGAAAAACGTATTTTTAAAATAGCCAAAGCCACCAATCTGGTACTCAGTATTTTTCCCTTCGAAAAAGCGGTGTACAGCAAACACGCTATTCCCTGTGAATTTGTGGGTCATACCCTTGCTGACGATATCCCGTTAGAGCCGGATAAATCAGCCGCCCGTAAAGCCTTAAATCTGAGTCCTAGCGACACGGTCTTGGCAGTGTTGCCAGGCAGCCGGCAAAGCGAAGTAGCGACGTTGTTGGATATTTTTATGCAAAGTGCTGAAATACTAACCGAAGCCAAACCTGGTCTTAAAATACTTATTCCGGTAGTCAATCGTCAGCGAAAAATTCAAGTTGAAACCTACTTTGCCAACCGAGCAAATTATGTCGATTATCGCATTGTGATTGGCCACTCAAGGCAGGTGATGATTGCCTCTGACGCAGTATTGCTCGCTTCAGGCACTGCAACCTTAGAAGCCATGTTATGCAAACGGCCTATGGTCGCTGCTTATCGCTTAAACAAACTTACTCATCAAATGATGAAGTGGATGTATAAAGCTAAATATTTTACTTTGCCCAATATACTGGCCGATGAAAAGATCATTCCTGAATTGTTGCAAGAAGACGTTAATGCGCAAACCATCAGTGAACTGCTGCTGCCAATGCTGACTGATGAGCGCGTCCAGCAACAGTTGATCAAGCGCTTTACTGAGCTGCACTTACTTTTAAAGAAAAACGCTGATGTACAAGCTGCCGATGCGGTACTGACCCTAATAGAGGCCAAATAAATGCATCAATTACTTGCTGGCGTTGACGAAGTCGGTCGTGGGCCACTGATTGGCGATGTGGTCACCGCAGCCGTGATTCTTGACCCCAATAAGCCCATAAGCGGTTTAGCAGACTCTAAAAAATTGTCTGAGAAAAAACGCGAAGCCCTTGCCAAAATTATCTATCGTGATGCTTTATGTTGGTCTATTGGTCGTGCTACTCCTCAAGAAATTGACGAGATAAATATTTTACAGGCGACAATGTTAGCCATGACCCGCGCAGTACAAGGTTTGAGTATTCAACCACAGCACGTCATGGTAGACGGGAATCGGTGCCCCAAATGGTCATATTCCAGCGAGGCGATTGTAAAAGGAGACGGGCTAATTGCTGAGATTTCAGCAGCGTCTATTATTGCTAAAGTGGTTCGTGACCATGAAATGCTCACCCTAGATAGTCAATACCCAGAGTATGGGTTTGCCAAACATAAAGGCTATCCAACGCCGCTACATTTAGCTAAATTACGTGAACTAGGGCCCTTGTCCCTTCATCGAATGAGTTTTAAACCAGTGCAGCTTGCTTTAGCTGCACGTGATGGCCAATTGGCAGGAAATTAAATGGCAGAATCGCCGGTAAACTTTGTGCACCTAAGAGTGCACAGTGATTATTCTATGATGGACGGCTTAAATAAAATTAAGCCCATCATAGCGAATATTAAAAAGCTAGACATGCCCGCGGTGGCCATTACCGACCAAATGAACATGTGCGGCTTAGTTAAATTTTATAGTGCCGCGCATGCAAGTGGAATTAAGCCTATTGTTGGGGCTGACTTTTGGGTACAAAGTACCGAGTTAGAAAACACCCTGTTTCGCTTAACCATCTTAGCCATGGATAATGATGGCTATAAAAATGTCACCTTATTAATTTCTAAGGCCTATTTACGAGGCTCAGTACAAGACAAAGCAGTCATTGACCAAGAGTGGTTAGTCGAGCACGCAAAAGGGCTTATTATCCTTTCAGGCGGGCGCAACGGCGATTTAGGTTTAACCTTGACCAAAGGTAATCTTGATGCCGCAAAACGCATCACCGAGTTTTATCAACAACACTTCTATGACCGTTTCTACCTTGAATTAACTCGCACAGGTCGCCTTGGTGAAGAAGACTACATTCACCGTGCGGTAGAGTGGTCTGTTACTCATGACTTACCTGTCGTGGCCACTAATGAAGTATGCTTTATTGAAGAAAAAGGTTTCGCTGCTCATGAGATCAGAGTCGCTATTCATGACGGCTTTACCCTCAACGACCCCCGTCGTCCAAAACTTTATAGCGAACAACAATACTTACGTTCCAGCGAAGAAATGCTCGAACTGTTTGCTGATATTCCAGAAGCCATCGAAAACACCGTAGAAATTGCTAAGCGTTGTAACGTTACAATTACATTGGGCGAGTATTTCTTACCGCAATTTCCCACCGGCGGTTTAACCGACTCCGAATACTTGGTTAAAGTATCCAAAGAAGGACTAGAGAAACGTCTTGAGTTTCTTTTTCCTGATGAGCAAGTACGCCTAGAGCGTCGCCCTGAATATGATGAACGTTTGCAAATTGAGATGGACGTAATCAACCAAATGGGCTTTCCAGGTTACTTCCTCATCGTCATGGAATTTATTCAATGGAGTAAAGATAACGGTATTCCTGTTGGACCTGGACGAGGGTCGGGTGCGGGCTCATTGGTGGCCTATGCACAAGGCATTACTGATCTTGATCCCTTAGAATTTGACCTACTATTCGAACGTTTCCTTAACCCGGAACGGGTCTCCATGCCTGACTTTGATGTCGATTTTTGCATGGACAGACGCGATGAAGTTATCGAACACGTCGCAGAACTTTATGGACGCCAAGCGGTATCGCAGATTATAACCTTCGGTACGATGGCGGCAAAAGCGGTGGTGCGTGATGTAGGGCGGGTACTCGGTCATCCTTACGGTTTTAACGATCGTATTTCAAAACTGATCCCTCCGACACCGGGTATGACCCTTGAAAAAGCCTTTGCTGAAGAGCCTCGTTTACCTGAACTATACAATGAAGATGAAGACGTAAAAGAGCTCATCGACATGTGTCGCATACTAGAAGGCGTGACTCGTAACGCCGGAAAACATGCCGGTGGTGTGGTTATCGCCCCGACCCAAATTACTGATTTTGCGCCCTTATATTGTGATGATGAAGGTAAAAACCCTGTCACCCAGTTTGATAAAAATGACGTTGAATATGCCGGTTTGGTTAAGTTTGACTTCTTGGGTTTACGCACGCTAACCATTATTCAATGGGCCATCGACATGATAGCCAGTGGGCGGGGTATCAAGGTTGATATATCCGCCATTCCCTTGGTTGACGCCAAATGCTTTAAAGTATTGCAAAACGCAGAAACCACCGCGGTATTCCAACTAGAATCTCGCGGTATGAAAGAGCTAATTAAACGGCTTCGTCCTGATACCTTCGAAGATATTATCGCGTTAGTGGCCTTATTTCGTCCCGGCCCATTGCAATCAGGCATGGTAGATAACTTTATCGATCGTAAACACGGCCGTGAAGCGATTTCGTATCCTGATGCGCAATACCAACACGAGTGCTTAAAAGAAATACTCGAGCCAACCTACGGTATTATTTTATACCAAGAACAGGTTATGCAAATTGCTCAGGTCATGTCAGGTTACAGCCTTGGCGGCGCCGATTTATTACGCCGAGCAATGGGCAAGAAAAACGCTGACGAAATGGCCAAACAGCGTGAATCATTCGAAACAGGCGCAAAAAATAACAATATTGACCCCGACCTTGCGATCAAAATATTCGATTTGGTTGAAAAGTTTGCCGGCTATGGTTTTAACAAATCGCACTCGGCTGCTTACGCCTTGGTGTCGTATCAAACCTTATGGTTGAAAACTCACTATCCCGCAGAGTTTATGGCAGCGGTTATGTCAGCTGATATGGACAATACCGACAAAATCGTCACCTTAGTTGACGAATGCCAGCGCATGGGGATTGAGATTTTGCCGCCTGACTTAAACGCCGGTAAATACAAATTCACCGTGGATGAACAAGGCCGTATTGTTTACGGTATTGGCGCCATTAAAGGGGTCGGTGAGGGACCAATAGAAGCCATTATTGCCGCTCGCGAAAAACACCAAAAGTTTTCTGACTTGTTCGACTTTTGTGCCAAAGTCGATATCAAAAAAATCAATAAACGGGTACTCGAAAAATTAGTAAACGCTGGAGCCTTTGATAATTTAGGCCCTCATCGAGCGTCTATTATGGCGACCTTACCTGATGCATTAGCGGCCGCAGACCAGCACGCAAAGGCTGAGTCGTATGGTCAATCTGATATGTTCGGCTTGCTCACCACTGAGCCTGAGTTAGTTAAACAAGCCTTTGTTGATGTACCAAAGTGGCCCGAAAAAGTCTGGCTGGATGGCGAAAAAGAAGCCTTGGGTTTGTACCTGACCGGCCACCCCATCAACCAATACCTTGCTGAGATGAAACACTATGCGCCAACACGCCTAGTTGATCTAAAACCCACAAACAAAGATCAAACCTCCTATGCTGTTGGTTTAGTGCTAAGTGTTAGGGTGATGACAAATAAACGTGGAAAACGCTGGGCATTGGTGACTTTAGATGACAAAAGCGCCCGAATTGATGTACGCTTTTTCCCTGAAATGTACGAACAATACGAAAGTTTGCTGCAAACTGACAAAATATTAGTCATTAGTGGACAGGTCAGCTTTGATGAATTCTCTGGGGGCAATACAATACAGGCCCGCGATGCGATGGATATAGTACAAGCCCGTGAGAAAAACGCGAAGGCAGTACAAATTCATTTGGAATCAAGCTGGTGCAATCCTGCGAGTCTCGCTAAACTGCAAACTATATTGACGCCTTATCAAGGTGGCAGCTGTCCGGTGCTAGTGCACTATCGCCATCCAGATGCAGAGGCAAATTTAGCGTTTGGCGCACAGTGGTATATAACCCCTGAAGATGAATTATTATATGACTTACAGCAGTATCTGGGCGCGGCTCAGGTTGATCTCGTCTTTCATTGAGTCGGCATTAACAATAGACTGTAAGCAAAACAATTAGGTGTGTAATGAGTGTAAATTTCTTAGAATTTGAAAAGCCCATCGCCATTTTAGAGGCAAAAATTGAAGAGTTGCGACTGGTCAATCAGGGTGGTGAATTTGACGTAGGTATCGAGGAAGAAATCACCAAACTTCGTGAGAAATGTGCGGAGCAAAGTAAAAAAATCTTTGCTGACTTAGGCGCTTGGCAAGTATCCCAATTAGCACGTCATCCGATGCGCCCTTATACTTTCGACTACGTGGCGAGAATGTTCACTGAGTTTGAAGAATTAGCCGGTGATAGAGCCTTTGCTGATGATAAAGCGATTGTGGGTGGTTTGGCTAAATTGGATGGTCGTCCGATTATGGTTATAGGCCATCAAAAAGGCCGTGATACTAAAGAAAAGATCCGCCGTAACTTTGGTATGCCAAAACCTGAAGGTTACCGCAAAGCTTTACGTTTGATGAGAATGGCAGAGCGGTTTAATTTGCCTATCATTACTTTTATCGACACGCCAGGAGCCTATCCGGGTGTTGGAGCAGAAGAGCGCGGCCAAAGTGAAGCGATTGCCATGAACCTTAAAGTCATGGCGGGTCTGAAAGTACCGATTATTTGTACCGTTATCGGTGAGGGAGGGTCTGGTGGTGCCTTAGCTATCGGTGTGGGCGACAGAGTAAACATGTTGCAATACAGCACCTATTCGGTCATTTCACCAGAAGGTTGCGCCTCGATTTTGTGGAAAAGTGCTGAAAAAGCACCGCTTGCCGCAGAAGCAATGGGGGTAAGCGCCAAACAAATTAAAGAGCTAGGGTTAATTAATCATATTGTCGAAGAGCCTCTTGGCGGTGCACATCGCGACCACGACAGTATGGCTGCTAATTTAAAAGCAACCCTTAAGCAACAATTAGCGCAATTGTCTAGCCTATCTAATGAAGAGTTATTAGAGCAACGTTACGAGCGTTTAATGTCCTTTGGTTATTGTTAAACGCCCATAGATTCACTACGAGCCACTGCTGGCATGCCAAGCAGTGGCTTTGTGCTTTTTATAGGCCTCAACTATTAATGGTTTATGCAACTCATCCACACGCTTCAACAGCAGCTTAGTGCCTTAGCACTTAGACCAGAGCAAGGCTTAGTTCTAGCTTATAGTGGCGGTGTTGATTCGCACGTTTTGTTGCATTTAATGTGTGCCTTACGGGACGCTGGCGACATTAATAATCCACTTAGTGCTATTCATATTCATCATGGTCTGAGCCAACACGCCGATGATTGGCTAAGGCATTGTCAACAAGTGTGCTTAGACTTAGCGCTGCCGTTTAGTGCAGCAAAAGTGACCTTGGCGCAGGGCACGGGTGAAAGCCTAGAAGCATTAGCAAGAACCGCGCGTTACACTAAGTTGTATGAGTTAGCGCCGGTAAATAGTGTGATTTTACTCGCTCAACATCAAGATGATCAGCTCGAAACCTTTCTGTTACAGCTAAAACGGGGAGCGGGGCCAAAAGGCTTGGCCGCTATGGCTTCCTACAGCAGTAAAACCCTGCCGGGTACTGATAAAGTCGTGCATCTGGCAAGGCCGTTATTAAGCGTGTCGCAGCATCAAATTGTCGCTTACGCCACCCAGCATAAGCTAGATTGGGTAGAAGATGAGTCGAATCAAAATACCAACTTTGAACGAAATTTTTTGCGTCATCAGATCCTTCCCAGTTTAGTGCACAAATGGCCTGAAATTGCCAAAACCGTTTCTCGCAGTGCCGCTTTGTGCGCCGAGCAGCAATCGCTACTTGAAGAAGTGAGTAAACAAAAACTACAAGAGATCCGCCGGTCAAATACCACCTTGAGTCTTGCGGCTTTAAAGCAAGTAAGCAATGGTTGGTTGGTGCAAATTGTTCGGCAGTGGCTGCATCAGCTGGAAATCCAAAGCCCTTCACAGGCCATTTTACAAAAGATAAAACACGAGGTGATCGATGCAAAGGCCGACGCCAATCCCATTCTTCAGTGGGGTAACTGGCAGTTTAGGCGTTTTGCTGATGAACTTCATCTTGTTCCGCTGACCTCAGATATTTTGCCCCACACCCTAGTGTGGCAAGAGCAAAACCACCTATCTTTACCCAGCCCTTTAGGCGCCTTAGTGAGTACACGTCACGCCTATGCCCAAAGTTCGGACTGTCATTTATTGATTGCGCCAGATTTAGGCGAAATTAAACTGCAATTTGGCGGTTATTCGCAGCGCTTCACGCCCCAAGGCAGTCAACATTCTAAACCCCTCAAACAGTGGTACAAAGAATGGCAAATACCACCATGGCAACGAGATAAAATTGCCCTTGTGAAGCAAAATGATGTACCACTGGCATTGTTGATTGAGGGTAAGTGGCGTTTGTCTCACAGGGCATTGACTGAATCGCCTACCCACTCAGTCATCGCCTTGCACTATAAATCGCACAGTTAAAAAATCACCCCAATTGAAGGCATTTTCTGAGCAAAAGCCCTGCATGCTAAACGCGAATGGGGCGCCTCAGCTAAAACAAATAGCCGCATACGCTTATTTCAACATTGGCCTAGCGAATAGGCTAGACTGCTAGAGTTGATTAAGATCAAGCTACTGACACCAGTCACGCCGTATCATGAAGAACAGCAAACGGCATACCACCCATCATGTTGCGTTTTAGAGGCGAGAATGAATTTCAAAGATTACTACAGCGTATTAGGTATTGAGCCACAAGCAGATGATAAAGCCGTCAAGGTGGCCTATAAAAAGCTCGCACGGCAATATCATCCAGATGTCAGTAAACACCCTGATGCAGAGGCCAAATTTAAAGAAATTGGTGAAGCTTATGAGGTACTCCATAACGCCAAAGACCGCGCCCAATATGATGAATTACGCAGGCAACATCTACATCGCTCCCGCAGCGGACAAAGCGCTCATGGGGGACAGGGCAACTACCAACACAGTGATCCGCAAACCGAACAAGATTTTACTGATTTTATTAATTCAATATTTGGTGCAAGACACGCAGGCTCCGAGCATGGCAGGCAGCATCGTGGTGGCTCAACCCGTCGTCAAAAAGGCCAAGATATTGAACTTGAATTTGCCATGTTTTTGGAAGAAACCTTAACCGATACCACCAAACCCGTTGACTTTAGCTTAAAGCAACAAGATGCCAGTGGTCGCATTACCGAGCAGCCTAAGTCGCTGAAAGTTAAAATTCCGGCCGGCGTAGCCAACGGTGAACGAATTCGTCTTAAAGGGCAGGGGGGGCCGGGCACCACAAAAGCTGACAATGGTGATTTGTATTTGCAGATCCGTTTTGTGCCTCATCCTCTTTTTGATGTAGACGGGCAAAACCTCAGTATCGTGGTACCCATTGCACCTTGGGAAGCTGTGCTGGGCACCAAGCTCAAATTGCCCACCTTAACAGGCCAAATTCAACTTAATATTCCTGCAAATAGTCAGTCAGGACAACGTTTACGTATCAAAGGTAAAGGTTTGCTAAATAAAAAACAGCAAGGCGATTTGTATGCTGTTCTCAAAGTGGTTGTACCTAGCTCAAGTAATGATGCCAGTAAAACCTTATGGGCTGAATTAGCTGAAAAAACTCAGTTTGACCCTCGCGCTACGTGGAGTAAATAAACATGTTGCAAATTACGATTTCAGAACAAGACAGCTGTGTCAGTAGTGAAGAACTGTGTGCCTCTAGCGATATTGACCTGCATCTATTATACGAATTGGTCGAGCACAATATAGCTAATCCCATGCAGCAAGGGCCAGAACCTAGCCAATGGCAATTCAGCGTGGCAAGTGTCTTAACGGTAAAAAAAGCCGCAAGAATTAAGCGTGATCTCGCGCTCGATTGGGAGGGCATTGCGTTGATCTTAGACTTACTAGACGACAGAGAAAGCCTTGAGCATGAGGTAATAACCTTAAAGCAACAACTCAATCGGTTTAAGCACGCCAGTTAAGGCTTTGTTGGCAAGTTGACGCAAAGCCAAGGCGTAAAAATTATTTTTTTACTGCCAAGCGAACAAGCGATAGTGTAATGTAAGATTTTTGATTGGTAACAAGCAGTTAGCTTGTTATTTAGACATTGTATTGCTTACCTTCTGGATCGCAGGCATGAAGCTACTCCATACCTCTGACTGGCACCTAGGTCAGAGTTTTTTTACCAAAAGTCGTAAAGACGAACATCAAGCATTTATTCACTGGTTGTTAGAGCAAGTCGAGCAGCAACAAATAGACGCTGTCATCATTGCGGGTGATATCTTTGATACCGGCACCCCGCCCAGTTATGCCCGCGAAATCTATAATCAGTTTGTGGTGGACTTACAGCGGCTTAATTGTGTGTTAGTGGTCTTAGGCGGTAACCATGACTCGGTGTCTACCTTGAATGAATCCAAGCAGATACTCGCGTGTTTAAATACCTTCGTGGTGGCCAGTACTGGCGTTGATAGTCATGAGCAGGTGTTTTGTATTCCCGATAAAAGTGGCAAGCCTGGTGCCATACTCTGCGCCGTGCCTTTTATTCGCGCTCGCGATGTACTGCAAAGCAGTGCGGGTGACACTGGGGTAGATAAACGCCAAGCCTTAGGTGATGCTATCAAGTTACATTACGCCACACTGTATCAACGGGCATTATTGCAACAACAAAGGCACCAACAGCAACATGGGGTCACACTGCCGATTATTGCAACTGGGCATTTAACTGCTCTGGGCGTGACGCAATCTGACAGTGTGCGCGACATCTACATCGGCACGTTAGATGGCTTTGCCGCTGATGGGTTTCCTCCTGCTGATTACATTGCTTTGGGCCATATTCACCGCCCGCAAGTCGTGGCCAAACAACAGCATATTCGATACAGCGGCTCGCCCATTCCTCTGAGCTTTGATGAACTCAGTACCCAAAAGCAAGTCATGTTGGTGGCGTTTAGCCAAATAAACCCTGTGCAGATAAGCGCCCTCGATGTGCCACGATTTCAAGCGATGCAAGTCATTAAGGGTGATTTATCCGCCATTGAGCAGGCTTTACAGCCCTTTAAAAGTAACGAATTTTTGACGTGGTTGTGCATAGAGGTAGAAACCCAAGATTATTTATCTGACTTACAGCAACGTATTCAAGCTCTGACAGAAGGCTTAAATGTTGAAGTATTGCAATTGCGCCGTAGCCGCAATAAACAGCGTCAGTTATTGAGTCAGCAGCACAGCGAAACCCTAGCAGAACTCAGCCCCCATGAGGTATTTGAATTACGCTTAAAAATGGAAAACTTCGAGGGTGACGAGCAACAAGCTAGGTTAGGGCGAGTACGAGAGCAATTTGAAATAATCTTGTCAGAGGCTCAACAAGGCTCTGTGTTAGAACCTAAGGTGAATGCAGTTGTGTCTGGCGAGGGTAAACCGCTATGAAGATCCTCAGCCTACGTTTAAAAAATCTTAACTCCCTAAAAGGCGAGTGGAAAATTGATTTCACTGAGTCACCTTTTGCTGATAATGGCTTGTTTGCTATTACTGGCCCAACCGGCGCAGGTAAAACCACGTTACTCGACGCTATCTGTTTGGCCCTTTATCACCAAACACCACGATTAGGGCAAATCACCCCCTCATCCAACGAACTGATGACTCGCGGCACCGCAGAGTGTTTAGCGGAAGTCGAGTTTGAAGTAAAAGGTAAGGCCTACCGCGCGTTTTGGAGCATGCGCCGTTCGCGGGGCAAGGTGGATGGCAACTTACAACAAGCCGATACTGAGCTCGCCGAGGTAGCCAGTGGCAAAGTAATCGCCAGTCAGATAAAACCCAAAATTGAAGAAGTAGAGCGCATCACCGGTTTAGATTTTGGTCGCTTTACTAAGTCCATGATGCTATCCCAAGGTGACTTTGCCGCCTTTTTAAATGCACAGGAAAGTGAGCGTGCTGAGCTACTTGAAGAGTTAACCGGTACCGATATTTATGGTTTGGTATCTATAAAGGTGCACGAGCATTACAGTCAGGCCAAGCAAACTCTCAAAGAGCTAAACGCCAAAGCCGAAGGCTTTCAATTATTAAGCAGCGAACAAAAACAGCAGCTTGAACTAGAACGTGGTCAGTGCCAGCAACAGCAGCAAAACCTAGAGCAGCAGCTTGCGCAGTGGCAACACCATCTTAGCTGGTGGGACAAAACGCATAGCGCCAAGCAACAGCAGCAACGTGCCTGCGAGCTGCAACAGCAAGCTCTCGAGGCCATTGCCATCGCTCAACCTGAGCTCGATAAATTGGCTAACAGCGAGCCCGCAGAACGCTTACGTACCCAATGGGAATTACGTAAAAGTATTAACAATGAGCTGGCTAAAATCAGCCAGCAACTCGTGCTTAAAAACCAAGATAAGGCCACTGCCTTTTTAACACTGAAACAGGCTGAACAGGCTTTAAAACAAAGTGTTGAGGCTTTGCAGCAAGCCAAACATGCTCAGCAACAACAAGAGCAGTTGATCACCGACAAAGTGCTGCCTCTAGACGGGGCGATTCAGTTACTGGCCAATAAACAGGCCGACAAACAAGTTGAGCTAAGTCGAGTTCGCCAGCAGCAACAGAGTATTACTCAGCAACAACAAAATACGCAAAGCAGTTTGCACCAGCTGGTAGAGCAGCAACAACAAGTGCAAAGCTACCTGACAGCACACCAAGCCGACAGTGCAGTGGCTGAGCATCTCAGTGCTTGGCAAATTCAAGTTGAACAATTACAGCGCGAGCAGCAATTACAGCACAAGCTTGAAGGCGAAACACAGCAACAAGAACAACAACTAAGCCTGCAAAACCAGCACATCATTGGGCTTAAAACACAGCTGGAGCAACTTGCCGCTGCGGTAAAGGTGCAACATTCGGCATGGCAAAAACAGCAGCACGAGCTTGAGCACCTAAATCAACAAGGAGATGTGGCCAAGCTTGAGCAGCAACAAAGCCAGATAAATGCCCTGTGGCCACAGTTTCATAAAACCCACGAACATCAGCGTCGTTATCTGCAGTTAAATAAAGAGCAGGTCATCAAGCAAGCTGATTTACAAACGCTGCAGGTCAATCATGGCGAATTAACTCAGCAGCGTAATGCCTTAGCCGAACAGTACAAACAGCAAAAACAAGTTGTTGAGGATTTACAGCGTTTAGTGTCGCAAGAAGAACAATTGGCGCAGTATCGCAGCATACTCAAAGACAACGATGAATGCCCCCTGTGCGGCGCCACAGAGCACCCTAAAGCGGCTACTAAAGCACTGAATTTGCCAGATACCTTACAGCGCTTACAGCATGCTCGTTTAGCCTTAGAAAAAGTCACTGAAGAGGGCACTCAAACCGGTCAGCAGCTTAAGTTTATTGCGCAACAGATTAAAGATGCCGAGCTCAGTATTCAAACCCACAGCGCACACATCGCAGAGTCAGCAAATATGTGGCTGAGCCTGACTCAGCACTTGGGTTTTGAGTGTGAGATAAGTGATCAAGCAGCGTTAGTGAGTTTTGAAAGTAAACTTAAACAAGAGTTTGCACAACTAGGGCTGCAACTACAAACTTTGCGGCAACTAGAAAAATCATTAACCCATAGCAAACAGCAGCTCGATGCAGCGCACAATGAACATGATAAAGCGCTGGGTGAGCTCAGATTATTAGAGCAAAACCAAGCCAATTTGCAAGCCAGTCAACACAAAAGCACCGAGCAGCTGAATGAGCTCAATACCACGATTAAAAAGAATCAGCAGGCGCTCAGTACGAACATTACGGCCCTAGGTTATGTATTGCCAGATACCAATTTGCTTGAGTGGCTTCACATTAAACGCCAAGACGCCGCTGCGTATCAGCAGCACGCCCAACAACATGATGAGCTAAGCAAAACCATTGCCAGCACCCAGCATGAATTTGCCAGTACTGAGAAACAGCTGCAAGACCTGCAGAGCCAACTTGCTGCAATGCAACAAGAGCTTGACGGCCTTGCACAACAAATAAGCGAGCAGCAAACGCAGCGTTTAGTCTTATTTGGTGATAAAGCGGTGCCACAAGCTCGGCAACAAGCGAGTGACTTAGTTAATCAAAACGAAACTCTTTATGGCCAGCAAAGTCAGCGGCACAAAGAGGCTGAACAGGCGTACAACAACCTAGTAAATACTATTGAGCACAACGAACAACGCCAAGGCGAGTTGCAACAACAGTTAGCGCAAGACGAGCAAAAATGGCAATTAGCCTTAGCACAAAGCCCTTTTGCTGAGCAGCTGAACTTTGAACAAGCCTTACTGCCTGAGCAAGAACGGACCCGCTTAAGTGAATTAAAACAAAAACTCGACCAAGAACAGCAACGAGCCAATACCTTGTTAGAGCAAGCGAATGAATATCTCAGCGTATTGCAAAAAGCTGAACACGCAGCAAGTTGGCAACAAGAATCGCCCGAGCAAGTGCAAAATCAGCTGCAACAAGGCCACAGCCAAAAAGACAAGCTGGTACAAAGACAAGGCGAACTCAACCAACAGTTACAGGCCGACCGTGAACAAGGCGAACGTCAGCGCGGGCTGTTTCAACATATCGAGCAACAGCAGCAACACTACGATGATGTCAGTTATTTGCACGCCTTAATAGGCTCAGCTAATGGTGATAAGTTCCGTCGTTTTGCTCAAGGCCTCACCCTTGATAACTTAGTCTATTTAGCCAACAAACAACTCGACCGTTTACATGGTCGTTACCTGTTAAAACGCAAAGACGAAGAAGGATTAGCGCTAAGCGTTATCGATACCTGGCAAGGTGACGTAGAGCGCGATACCAAAACGCTGTCGGGCGGTGAAAGCTTTTTAGTTAGCCTCGCGCTGGCCTTGGCCCTGTCTGATTTAGTCAGCCATAAAACCAGTATCGACTCACTGTTTTTAGACGAAGGCTTTGGCACCTTGGATACTGAGACTCTTGACTTGGCGCTGGATGCCTTAGATAACCTGAATGCCTCGGGTAAGATGATTGGGGTGATTAGTCATATTGAGGCGATGAAAGAACGCATACCGACGCAGCTTCGCGTGACGAAAAAGAGTGGCTTGGGGGTGAGTGAATTGGATAAGGGGTTTGCTGTGGTTTGAGATTTACGCTGCGCGTTAAGCACGCG
>NZ_JANQVQ010000029.1:70665-128524 GCF_030730205.1 Paraglaciecola sp. | reverse complement strand
ACAGCAATAACTTGTAATCAATATGGCGAAAAGTCATCACCGCTCTGTTGGCATTAGAGCCTAATTGCACTAGTCCATGCACCGGTATCACCACGGCCATGGGTAAGATAGAGGCCATTACGACCAATAATAACAAGCCCCCGCCAGCCCCAAAAGCCGCGGTTATTAAGGAAGTAAAACCCGCTAGAATGATCAAGCCCGCGGCCACCGCGGGCCCTAACATATCGTTGCTTAAAAACTCCATAGAATCAGCGCGCACCCTCTCAATAAAAAAGGTTAATGCCGTATTGTCTGCTTAAAAACAATTCAACATTAACCACGTTTAGCTTGTTGAAGCCTGCGCCCCACCTGCTTTGGCGGGCAATAAGACCGATCAGCTATTAAGCTGTGGTCCACAGGCCACCAACGCTTTGCCATTGTCCACATCAGTAAACTTAACAAAGTTACTGATAAACTGGCCGGCTAAGTCTTGCGCTTTATCTTGCCATTGCTGTGCACTGGCGTAGGTATTACGGGGGTCAAGTACTTGGGTATCGACACCTTTAATGGTTTGCGGGATGCGTAAATTAAAAATAGGTAAATTACTGCTTGGATGCTGCTCAATCGAATCATCTAATATGGCATCAATAATTGCCCGGGTATCTTTAATAGAAATCCGTTTACCCGACCCATTCCAGCCCGTATTAACCAAGTAGGCTTGTGCCCCTGAGTCTTGCATGCGCTTACGTAATACTTCGGCGTATTTGGTCGGGTGCAAACTTAAAAATGCGGCGCCAAAACAACTTGAAAAAGTCGGGCTTGGCTCGGTAATTCCGCGCTCTGTACCAGCAAGTTTAGCGGTAAAACCAGATAAAAAATAATACTCTGCTTGTTCTGGTGTTAGTTTTGATACCGGCGGCAAAACCCCAAAAGCATCGGCGGTTAAAAAGATAACTTTATTAGCATGACCGGCTCGTGATACGGGTTTTACAATGTTTTCAATATGATACAAGGGGTATGAAACTCGGGTATTTTCGGTTTTCGAATTATCATCAAAATCGATATTACCTCTATCATCCACTGCAACGTTTTCTAACAGCGCATCGCGACGGATCGCCTGATATATATCGGGTTCGTTCTCTTGACTGAGATTAATGGTTTTTGCATAACAGCCCCCTTCAAAATTAAAGATACCGTTATCATCCCAGCCGTGCTCGTCATCACCAATCAGTTGGCGTTTAGGATCCGTTGATAAGGTGGTTTTGCCGGTGCCCGATAAGCCAAAAAAGATCGCCACATCGCCTTTTTCGCCTACGTTGGCACTGCAGTGCATTGAAGCGATACCTTTTAGCGGTAAAAAGTAGTTCATCATCGAGAACATACCTTTCTTCATTTCGCCGCCATACCAAGTGCCACCAATGATCTGAATCTTTTCACTTAAGTTAAAGGCAATAAAATTCTCAGAATTTAAACCCTGCTCCTGCCATTTGTCATTGACAACTTTGGCCCCATTCATCACCACAAAATCGGGTTCAAAGGTAGCTAACTCGGCATCACTAGGGCGAATAAACATGTTTTTTACGAAGTGAGCTTGCCACGCTACTTCAGTAATAAACCGCACGCTTAAACGCGTATCTTGATTAGCGCCACAATACGCATCAACCACAAACAAGCGTTTACCTGACAATTGGGTAGTCACTAAGCCTTTTAAGTGTGACCACGTATCAGGAGACATCGCTTTATTATCGTTTTTACCTTGATCAGACCACCAAATGGTATCCCGGGTCGTGTCATCTAGTACGATGTATTTATCTTTAGGTGAACGGCCTGTAAATACCCCTGTATCTACAGAAATTGCCCCTAGTTCAGTGACATAGCCTTTTTCGAAACCTGTTAAATGGGGCGCGGTTTCTTCGATAAATAGCTGCTCATAACTGGGGTTATACAGAATTTCGCTAGTATTATTAATGCCTATAGAAGACAAATCGATGGGTTGTACGTCACTGTGGTCGACGGATTCTCGCAAAGCACTCATAGTGATAATTTCCTTTTTGTAGTTGGGTACAGAGGTTAATTTTTGGTTTTTATTATTTTTATATGGGTTTACTTTTTTATTATCGTCGAGTGCCAATTAGGCAATTTTTAGAATTCTTCAGTATCAATTTCTAATTGGGTAGCCGCTGGATAACGCGGTCCACTAATACATTCTGGAGCAAATAGCTGATTTAGTTTCTCTATGTGTACTTGCTTAAGCGTGACTTTAGAGGCGCCGATATTGTCACGTAAATGCCCCACGTTTGTGGTGCCCGGAATAGGATGAATATGCTCACCTTGGCCTAATAGCCACGCTAAGGCGAGTTGGGGCATCGAGCAATGTAATTCGTCACTAAGCATGTTAAGTTCAGTAAGCAGAGGCAGATTCTTTTGCATATGCTCGGCTTGAAAGCGCGGCATTCCCTTACGGATATCCCCATCAACTAAGTCATTTTTATCTTTTACTTGACCACTCAAAAAGCCACGAGCCAATGGTGAGAACGCCACAAATGCAGTGCCGAGCTGCTTACAGGTTTCGAGTACTGAAATTTCAGCATTGCGAGTCCATAAGGAGTATTCAGTTTGCAGCGCAGCAATCGGGTGCACCGCATGAGCCTTGCGTAAGGTCGCTGAAGAAACTTCGCATAAACCGATCGCTTTTATTTTACCTTCAGCCACCATATTGCTTAACTCTCCTACGCTGTCTTCAATGGGGACTTCCTTATCCCAGCGATGCAAGTAGTACAGGTCCAGCACGTCAGTTTGTAAGCTTGTTAGAGCTTGCTCAATGGTTAAACGTAAAGTGGCTGGTCGACCATCGATAACCCGCTTGCCGTCTACGCCTGTCATACCGCACTTGCTGGCTAAAAAGAGATTGTGGCGCTGCGCCTTAAGTAATTTACCTAACAGTAATTCGTTTTGGCCAAATCCATATAGGGCAGCCGTATCAAAGTGTGTTACACCAATATCGAGGGCTTCATTGACAACCTTAGCGGCTTCGCTTTCTGTTAAAGGATGACCGTAGGCATGGCTTAAATTCATACAGCCCAAACCTATTTCTGATACCCATTGTCCGGCAATAGCGCGTTGTTTCAAAATGAAGCCCTTCTTTGTTTTGTTCTAAAAATTAAGCCAATTGTTGTTCAAGATCATGTAGCACTTTATAACAAGCCAATACTTGACCCACACTTGAATTAGGCTCACGGCCTTCTTTAATAGCGGCAAAAAATTCCCGGTCTTGTAACTCAATGCCATTCATGGATACGTCCACATTCGACACATCAATCGCGCTTTCTTTGCCATCAACTAAATCGTCATACCGGGCTATGTAAGTGCCGTTATCACATATGTAGCGGAAGAACGTCCCTAAGGGGCCGTCGTTATTAAAAGACAGAGACAAGGTACAAATGGCGCCGTTTTCAGCTTGCAGTTGAATCGACATGTCTAGTGCTATACCTAACTCAGGATGAATCGGCCCTTGTATAGCATTGGCTTTGACAATCTTACTGCCAGCCTGATAAGCAAATAAATCAACCGTATGAGCAGCATGGTGCCACAACAAATGATCGGTCCAAGATCGCGCTTCGCCTTTGGCATTAATATTTTTGCGTCGGAAGAAATAGGTTTGTACATCCATTTGTTGAATGTTGAGTTCGCCCGCAGTAATACGCTTGTGTATCCATTGGTGTGAGGGATTAAAGCGACGAGTATGACCAACCATGCAGGTTAATCCGGTCTCTTGCTGCGTGTTAACCACCGCTTGTGAATCAGCCCAACTATCCGCAAGAGGGATCTCAACCTGAACGTGTTTACCCGCTTGCATACACTGAATGGATTGTTCTGCATGTTGCTGAGTTGGTGTACACAAGATGACCGCGTCAGCGTCAATTTTAAGTGCTTCAGCCAGGTCAGTAAAAACCTGTGGAATGCCATAGTCATCCGCGACTTTTTGGGTTTTCTCAGCAGAACGACCCACAAGGGCAACCACTTCTACGCCGTCAATATTTTTAATACCATCTAAATGTTTGATACCAAAGGCACCTGGGCCTACCACTATTACTTTCATCATCAACTCCTAATCATTTTCTAAAATAAGATGGCCAACCGCAGTATTAGACGCAGGAACATGATAGAAACGTTTTTTCAGCTTCACTTTGTCGTTTAAGGCGCCGCGCATAATCAGCCACATCACTAATTCAACCCCTTCAGAGCCCGCTTGATTGAGATAATCAAAATGGGGCATGTCGGCCAAACTTTCAGCGTCATCCACGATACGGTCTAAAAAGGCATTATCAAATTCTTTATTAATTAATCCGGCCCGAGGCCCCTGCAACTGGTGGCTCATACCACCTGTGCCCCAAATTTGCACATTCAGATCTTCGTCAAAACTGTCAACAGCTTTGCGGATTGCCTTTCCTAAGTTGTAACAGCGTTTTCCTGATGGGGCGGGATACAACACCACATTTACGGCCAGTGGGATCACTCTACAAGGCCACGCTTCTGGCTGACCAAACATCAATGACATAGGCACGGTTAATCCGTGATCCACATCCATTTGGTTAATAATCGTTAAGTCAAAATCTTGTTGAATAACCGACTGAGCAATATGCGAAGCCAATTCTGGATAACCCATAACACTGGGCACTGGACGCGGCCCCCACCCTTCATCGGCAGGCGCAAAAGTTGGCGCACAGCCCAATGCAAAGGTAGGAATAATGTTCATATCAAAGGCAGAAGCGTGATCGTTGTATACCAAAATCACCACATCGGGCTTTTGCTGCTTTATCCATTCTTTACCAAAATCGTAACCGGCAAACAAGGGCTGCCAATACGCATCTTGAGTCTTACCATTATCAATGGCCGCCCCAATGGCAGGCACATGAGAGGTAGCAACACCTGCAGTAATTTTTGCCATTAAATGTCTCCTTCATACATGTTGCCCTGAGGCGAACGACCGCCTTGCAGCATCATTTGTGCATAGTCTGGTTGGCTCATGCCTGTCATCGTGGCAGCAGCAAATTGAAAACTTAAACCGTCACTTGAAAATATTTTTGCTAAGAAATAGATGTTGCCACCAGTGGCCATCATCCGGTTGTAATCGCGCGCCATGACTGCTAATTTTTGTTCTTCGCTCATAGGCCATTCATCAAGGTAAACGCGCTCATTGGCTTTAAAACGGGCACGGTTTTCTGCTTTCATTAATGACATGCAAAATTGATTTAAGTGATAACCCAAACGCCCCATTTCAGCATCGAAAATAGTGGTGCCGGGAATATTCTTATAAGGTTTAGCTAATGACATGTTTACTCCTTTCTCTTAAGACCAGTAGAGGCGCATGGGATTATCCACTAACAACTTGTGTTGCAACTGGGCGGTTGGCGCAATCATTGGGATCATATCAACTAATTGTCCATCATCAGGCATATGAGTTTTCATATTCGGATGTGGCCAGTCGGTGCCCCATAAAACGCGATCTGGAAACTGTTCAACCACGGTACGCGCAAAAGGCACCACATCAACATAATGCTTTGTTGGGCCAAGCAGCGACAAGCGTTCTGGACAACTTACTTTTGACCAAAAGTTTTCGTTATCACCCATCAGCTTTAAAAACAGGGCAAATTCTGGACCATCAATCGGTTTACTCACATCAGGGCGACCCATGTGATCCACCACGACTGTAGTAGGTAAACTGGTAAAAAAGTCATAAAGCTCCGGCAGCTCTTGTCCTTCAAAATAAATCACGATGTGCCAATCTAGCTCTTTAATACGGGCGGCAATACGCTTCAACGAATCAAAGGGTAAGGCATCGACTAAGCGCTTTACAAAGTTAAACCGCACACCGCGCACACCCGCTTGATGTAAGGTTTCAAGTTCAGCATCAGTAATACTTTCTTTGACGGTAGCAACGCCTCGAGCCATGCCATGGGAGGCGTTTAGTGCGTCAACTAAGGCACGGTTATCGGCGCCATGACAGGTGGCTTGCACCACGACATTACGGCTAAAACCAAGATAATCGCGCAAGTTCCAAAGCTGGGCTTTGGAGGCATCACAAGGCGTGTATTTGCGCTCAGGGGCAAAAGGGAATTCAGCGCCTGGGCCAAACACATGGCAATGAGCGTCGACCGCGCCTGGTGGCACAATAAACCTTGGTTTAGAGGGAGATGGATGCCAGTCTAACCAGTCTGCATCTTTTGTAAAATGTGTCATAAACCCATTCCTGTTAATTTACGATCGAGGCCGGGGTACACACGGCGCGCATTGCCTGAATACACTTTAGTCCGGTCTGCATCAGACAGTTTCAGACTGTCAACGTAACGTTTAGTATCATCAAAATAGTGACCGGTTTCAGGGTCGATACCGCGCACAGCGCCAATCATTTCTGAACCAAACAAAATATTTTCGATATCAATCACCTTAAACAATAAATCGATACCCGGCTGATGATAAACACAGGTATCAAAGTACACGTTTTTCATCACATGTTCGCGCAGCGGAGGTTGTTTAAGCATATCCGCTAAACCACGATAGCGTCCCCAATGATAAGGAACAGCACCTCCGCCATGAGGAATAATAAAACGTAATTCTGGAAAGTCTTTAAACAAATTACCTTCTAAAAACTGCATAAAGGCCGTGGTATCAGCATTCATGTAGTGTGCCCCTGTGGCATGAAAATTAGGATTACACGAGCCAGATACGTGAATCATGGCAGGCACATCCAGCTCTACCATTTTCTCGTAAAAAGGATACCAACTGGGATCTGTTAAAGGCGCTGAGTTCCAGTGACCACCTGAAGGATCAGGGTTTAAGTTACAGCCAACAAATCCTTTTTCGACGACGCAACGTTCTAATTCTTCGATAGAATTTTTAATGGGAACGCCTACAGACTGTGGCAACTGACACACGCCAATAAAACGCTGCGGATATAAATCCACCACACGGGAAATCAAATCATTACATGCCGAGGTCCATTGTTTTGATACTGCTTCATCGCCGATATGATGGGCCATCGCAGAAGCTCGAGGTGAAAAAATTGTCATATCTAAACCACGTTCATCTAGCAGTTTAATTTGATTCTTGTCGATGCTCTCACGAATTTGGTCGTCTGTGATATGGGGCACTTCGGGTAAGGCTTTTCCTTCTTTAAAGGCTTTTATCTGCGCTTCTCTGAACAATTGTAAGGGCTCAGGCGCGGTCGTATAGTGACCATGGCAATCTATAATCATGGGGTTGTCCTCTTAATTCGGGTAGTGATTCTGTCGCTCATTGGCTTAGCTTATTGACGCCATGGCTTCACCGCGCATTAACATGCGAGCGGTTCGTAATAAAGCGGCGCGTTTAACGGTAAATTGCCGGATATCCGCACTGCCAGCTACATCCATCTCAACAATAAATTGACCGGTTGGATGCTCAACGGCTATTTCGATACTGCCATCAGCAAATTCTTGTTTAAGTAAATCACAGGCCACAGTGCCTTTGAGTACACAAGCGGTAGCCACACTGACAGAGCCAAGCACGCCAATAGCGTCATGTACACGGTGTGGAATAAACGTTCTAGTATTCACAACACCTCCGTGTAAAGCCGGTGAAATCAGACTCATCTTAGGAACGGTCTTTTTACTGACATCACCTAAGTTCATGCGTTTACCCGCTTCTAAACGAATCGCTTCAATTTGTTCTTTCAGTTCTAGGTTAGCCTCAAGCTCAGCGGGCGATTCAGCGCCACTCAAACCAAACGATGCGGCGTTTAGCAGCACCACAGGCATGCCATTATCGATACAGCTTACTGCGACGTTATTAATCATGTCTTGGGCATTACCGGTAGGAAAAAGCGCACCACAACTTGAGCCAGCCACATCCAAAAAATCAATTAAAATAGGGGCCGCACTGCCGGGTACACCATCAATTGCCGCCTTACCTGCGTAATTCACGCGACCATTAGGCGTTTGTACTCTTGCTATTGCATTTGAGCCAGTATTAAGCATATGGATACGCACGTCAGTCGTGTCGTCGTTTGCACCAACCAAACCTTGCTCAATAGCAAACGGCCCTACCCCAGCAAGAATATTGCCGCAGTTTTGCGCGTCACTGACTTCTGCTTTATCCACTACAACTTGTAAAAACAAATAATCGACGTCCGCATCTTCGCGTGTTGACGGACTGACAATAGCCACTTTACTGGTCAGGGGATGAGCGCCGCCTAAGCCATCAATTTGCCGTTCATCTGGTGAGCCCATCAAATTAAGTAATAATGCATCTCGCTTGGCGCTGTCAGACGGTAGATCTTCAGCCAAAAAATACAGACCTTTTGATGTGCCACCGCGCATAATAGAACAAGGAATGGGGCGTAACATTTACCCTTCCTCACCCTGTTTTACATAAACAAGGCCTTTTTCTGCTAGCCGCTCACGCATTTTGTATAGGTCTAAACCTAAGGTGCCGCTGGCTAAAATTTTGCGTTTGTGCTCTTCATTAGCCACCCGTTTTTGTACATTGTCATCTACCGCATCAGCTTCTTCGCGTTTCACCACCACCACGCCATCATCATCAGCCACGATTATATCGCCAGGACGAATATAGGCGCCGGCACAAACCACTGGCACATTTACATTCCCTACGGTTTCTTTTACCGCACCTTGGGCAAAAATGGCCTTAGACCACACCGGAAACTCCATTTCGGTGAGCGTGGCCACATCGCGCACACCACCATCAATAATTAAACCGAGCACACCTCGGGCTTTTAATGAAGTTGCGAGTAAGTCACCAAAAAAACCATCAACGCAGGGGCTGGTAGGCGCGACAACGAGAATATCACCCGGTTGGCATTGCTCAACCGCAACGTGGATCATCCAATTATCTCCCGGCGCAACTTCACAGGTCACTGCGGGACCCGCGATGCGCGCAGGACGATAGATAGGACGCATATATTCAGCTAATAATCCCTTACGGCCCTGTGATTCATGCACCGTAGCGACTTCAGCATTTTTAAACTTTGCCACCGTCTGGTCACTAGGACGTGCGATATCGGTAATACAAACAGGCATAATTTATCTCTATGTAGTTTTGATGCACTGAGTATGCGTTAACTAAAGGTAAAAAAAACTTTAGAAAGCTGTCATGCTCCATTAGATTTTTCTATAATTAGAAAATAAGTATTAAAGCTGATTAAGGTTTTTCAATCGTGAATTTCAATACCCGGCACCTAATGTGTGCGTTAAAAATCACCGAATTTGGCACATTAAGCCAAGCCGCACAGCAAATTTGTCTTAGCCAATCAGCCTTAACACAGGGTATTAATAAGTTGGAAACTGAACTGGGGCATGTGCTTTTTGACCGTTCTCACTCAGGCATGCAGACTACCGAGGTAGGCGAACGTTTTTTAACGCGGGTGAGTCGAGCCTTTGAGCAACTTCAAGAGTTTAGCAGCATCCTATTTGGCCAAGATAAAGCTAAACGCTCAACCTTTATCCGCTCTGTAAGTACTCGTCAGTTAAGGGCCTTAATTCATATCGTTGAATTACAAAGCTACACTGGTGCAGCAGTGCGATTGGGCTTATCACAACCCACCTTGCATCGCAGCATTAAAGATCTTGAGCATGTGTGCGAACAAAGACTCCTTCAACGCTCCCCTACAGGTGTGGAACCCAGTTGGCGAGCAAAGCAATTGCGCCGCTACGCCAGTTTGTTTTTTGTGGAATTACAACAAGGTGTTGAAGAAATCAATGAAACGATGGGCCAAATGGATGGTTCGTTACGGGTGGGTAGCCTACCCCTCGCTCGTACCGATATCGTGCCCTTGTCTGTTTTACAACTCAATAGTGAGTTTCCTGATGCAAGAATTTCTATTATCGATGGCCCTTACAGTGAGCAATTTAACAGTCTGTTGCACGGCCAATTAGACGTTATTATCGGTGCCCTTCGTCCGTTACAAGCCCAACAAGACATGCGGCAAATTCATCTGTTTGATGATCAGCTGAGTATTGTGGTGAAAGCGGATCATCCATTGGCGAATCGCCAAAGTATTTCAACTGCCGAATTACAACAACTTGATTGGGTCGCACCAGCTAAAAGCACACCTGCACGCCATGTATTTAGCCAAATATTTACCGGGCGAGGCTTAAGTCCACCCTCTCATGTTATCGAATGCAGTTCGTTAGTTGCTGTGCGTGGTATATTGCTTAACAGTGAACGTGCAGCCTTGCTTCCTGCCCGTCAGGTTGAAGTGGAAGTGCGTGCAGGTTTACTTGCAGTTTGTCCGATGATTTTACCTGGAACTCATCGTGAAATTGGCCTTACCCTAAGAAAAAGTTGGCACCCCACGCAAATGCAGAGTCGTTACCTTGATATTGTTAAGCAGTTATTGGCGCATGCTTAAACCTTAAGTGACAGAGTAAGTAAATTGAATATTAAATTCGACGATAAAGCGCCTCAAGCAAACTGTATAAGCCAAACGCCATTAGGCCAAGTGCCATGCCTCCCAGTAACCACGCGCCTGCGTAATTTTCAGACACACTCTGCAGGACATCTTGCATACCTTTAATATCATTCTCTTTTGTTACCATAGCTGATTGATACAACAACAGCGCCAAGATCAACCACGCAAGGCCCCTAGCAATCAAGCCTGACCGGCATAACGGCATGATCCAAACTCGCTGTTGAGATGGTATATCCATGTAGTCATCAAACTTCGCCTTCCACGCTTTGATTAGATGGGCAATCCCAACAATGACGACCACTATGGTCATAGCAAGGAGTGCGGTTTGTGCATAATCAGCACTCAGCCAACTTCCCAATGGCTTTTGATCCTCAGAGGAAGACACGATGCCTAAGGCGACTTTAATCGACCAGTAACTTAAAAAGGTATATGAGAGACCACTACCAATAAGGCCAAGTCGGATAAACAAGCCTTTAAAATTGGTTCCATGATTATCGGTATCTTTTATTGCTTGATAAAAACGCCAAGCCACGTAGCCGATTAGTCCCATTATCAGTGTAATAAGCAAAAACCAGCCAAAAGGTTGTTCTAGCAAGGTGGAGATAGCCCCCTTGGTATCGGTTTTTTTACCCCCAATCCCGAGCGCAACCATCAAGGCTAAACTGCCAATCATAAAATAAACAAGACCACGAGCGCAATATCCTGATTTTGCCAAATATCGCCAAGCTTTCGATTTAACTTCCTGCATAAAATACTTCCATTGTTTTACAAAAATCGCAGCTTTGCTGCAAAGCGTTGCTCCTACTTTTAGCTGACTAATAAAAGCTCAGCTTGTTAGGTAAACACCAGCTTCTAGCCGTCAAAAGCTATTAAATTTCGCGAGTGAGCGACTAATGTACAGGCAATTATAATGCGCTGAAACCTATTACAGCTCAAATTTGCTTATTTAAGCCCAATCGTCCTAGCGCTTGTACAAAAGGTAAGCAAAATTGATGAGCAGATCCTGTAATTAGGCTTAGCGAGCAAGAAAAAAAGCCTTGCTACGCGGCGTAAATTGAAGGTCGCGGGTCACATGGACATCCTATACAATAAACAAGTGGCCAAGAAATGGCTTAATAACAAAATGTGAGGACGATGCATGAGGTTATGGTTCACACCAATTTTACTTTTATCAATTGGTTTGATGTATTCCTTTTGGAACGGCTATACGCCGCTATTACTTTGTGTTGTATATTTGTTCGCTAGTGTGGTGTCGTATTTTCTTTATGCAAAAGATAAAAGAGCCGCGACTAAAGGGACATGGCGAGTACCAGAGAAAAATTTACATATTTCGTCACTGCTCGCGGGCTGGCCAGGTTCAATTATTGCGCAACACACCTTACGCCACAAAACCCAAAAAACATCATTTAAAGTTGTATTTGTCATCATGTTGTTTCTTAACTTATGTCTACTGATTTGGTTCCATTCTTCCAGTAGCGCACGTTTATTTCATTCGGCCCATAATCGTATTTTGCCTTGGGTTAAAGAGCACTGTGATATTTCGTTTTGCCAAGTGGTTATACCTGCCTTACTAGAACTTCATCGAAGTCATTAGTACAAACACCCCAAGTAAACTGAAAAACGACACTGAGTTTAGGGAGCAATATTAACCTGTACACCAGCTTACAAACTGTGCTAAAACACCGAAGTGTCATCATAGACAATGTAAATTTTGAAGTAGTCAATCGATGTAAGGCTTAGTTCTGTTACCTTGGGTACACCGTCGAAGTAAGGAGAAAGAAATGTCGGTTAAAATTAATCACTACGCGCAGCCAATAAAGACCAATATTAAAACTAACATCGAAGCAGGTTTTATTGAGTTTTTCATCGGCCTAATCTGCGCCGCTTTTGCCTACTACACCTATGGGTATATGGTCGTGCTATTTTTGTCTACTGCATTTATCGCGGTGATCTGCTTTGCGTTAACTATTTATAATGTGTATGCGATTATTCAAGACGTCATTGCTCAAAAGCACAGTAACAAAGTGCAAACCAGCGCCGACAATAAGCAGTAAACCGCAGGCTAACTCGTTGTTTAGCTTTGCTCAATTCGTGTAAATATCAACACGTCCCTTATTCGTTGATATTACCCTGTTGGCGAAAACACCCTGCAGTGGTGCCCACCAATTGTTTAAAAAAACGACTAAAATACGCAGGATCACTAAACCCCAACTCTTCTGCTATCTCTTCAACGCTTTGTTTGGTGTAGATCAAACGGCGCTTTGCTTCAATCACTAAGCGTTGGTGAATAATGGCTTTAGGAGAGTTATTCAGTAATGTTTGGCACAAACGATTGAGTTTTGAAACTGAAATGTGTAAATGCGCAGCGTAGTCTTTTACCGCTAGATGTTGATTGTAATGTTGCTCTATTAAGGCCCGAAAATTGAGTAACACAGTAGACTCGCGACTCACACTGCTGACCTTCATAGCCTCTAATCGTTGTTGACGCAGTATGGTGAGTAAGATTAATTGCACCAATTGGGAAACTGCCATATTTTGCGCCAATTCATCCGCGTTTAACTCATGTTGTAGCAAATTAATGTAAGTACAAAAACGCTTTATCTGCTGTTGATCTTTAAATTGAACTGCTTGTGCTTGCCAAACTAAATCTGCAAGAGGCTGCGTCTCGTCCCCTTGCTTACCACTTACTAATGCATCGTTGATTGAGAGCACAAAACCTTGAGTATTTGGCGCAAAATGAAAACTATGTACAACTCCTGCGGGGATCAACACCAACCAATTGCCACTGAGTTGATGGGAAGTATCGTCAAGCTCCACCGACCAATGATTGTCAAAGACCACGACCACTTGGGAAAGGCGATTGTGCCGATGAGGTGCAATTTCCCAGCCTAAACCGCGACTGCGATAGGCAATATCCTCTACATGCACTAAATTTGGCTCTTGGCGAATAAAGGCCTCGCCATACAGATCGTAAAAAGGAATAGGACTTTTATTCATTAACTTTACCCTTAACCTCATTTTCTACCCATGCTTAATATGACGCAAAAGTACAATAAGTTAACGCGTATGTGAATTAATAGTTGTCGATAAAAAAAGCATGATAAGCCTAGGTTATAAAACGAGTTGGATAAAAAATGCAATCAATCAAAACTAACGTTGCCATTATTGGGGCGGGCCCCTCAGGTTTGTTGTTAGGTCAGTTATTGGCTAAGCAAGGCATCGACAATATTATTATCGAACGGGTCGCTGCTGATTATATTCTTGGCCGTATTCGCGCTGGGATCTTAGAGCAAGGCTTAGTGGATCTGCTTCATGAGGCTGATGTGTATCAGCGTATGGATGAAGAAGGCCATGTGCATGATGGTTTTGCCATTAGTTATTACGGTAAAGCTTATCGCATCGACCTGCATGAACTAACAGAAGGTAAAACCGTCATGTGTTACGGTCAAACCGAAGTAACCCGTGACTTAATGGCCGCACGCAAAACCTCAGGATTAAGCACTTATTACAGCTCATCTAATGTTACCTTGCACGGCATCGAAACAGCACATCCTTGTGTGACATTTGAACAAGACGGTGTGAGCTATAAACTTGAGTGTGATTATATTGCGGGTTGTGACGGTTTTCATGGCGTATCACGTCAAAGTATACCTGCAGATAAACGCGAAGAATTTGAACGAGTCTATCCCTTTGGATGGCTTGGCGTATTGAGTGATACCCCACCCGTTGCAGATGAATTGATTTACTGCAAAACCGAGCGCGGATTTGCTTTAGCCAGTATGCGTTCATCAACTCGTTCACGCTATTACTTACAAGTACCACTGTCTGACAAAGTAGAACAATGGGATGATCAACGTTTTTGGGATGAATTGAAATTGCGTTTACCACCGGAATCTGCCGCCAGTTTGGTAACCGGTCCGAGTATAGAAAAAAGTATCGCTCCCCTGCGTAGTTTTGTCTGTGAGCCAATGCAACTGGGTAAGTTATTTTTAGTGGGTGACGCGGCGCACATCGTCCCGCCCACTGGGGCCAAAGGTTTAAACTTGGCCGCCTCGGACGTGGCGATATTGTATCGCCTACTCAACAAGGAATATAACGAAAATCAAGCAAACGCCAGTCAACGATATTCAGAATTAGCCCTAAGTCGCGTATGGCAAGCAGAGCGCTTTTCATGGTGGATGAGTAATATGCTGCATGACTTTAAAGATGATGCGGGAAAGGCAAACAATATGGATCAAAAGACCTTTGAACGTTTTATGAAATCTGAATTAGATTTTTATCTCAATAGCAAAGCGGGTCAAAAGGTCATTGCCGAGCAATATGTTGGTTTGCCTTATCCAGAAATTTAATTGATAGAAAGCGATTGTCTGGGGCGAGCAAACCACTTTATGTTTACTCGCCCCGCTATGCAAAGCATTAAATGCTTGAGAAGTAACTCAGGCGATTAGCTCAGGTGTTGATGTTTTTTGCCACAAAGTCCTCTGATTTAAACGCTGACAGGACTGTTTATTTTTACTTTGTGGCTTATCGAGTTATCTATTTCTAAGGCATCTAACATACCTTGTGTAACCAGAACGACTCCTTCTTGGCTGATGCGAAACCCTCGTTGAATGTCAGCATCTCGGTCAATACCTATTTCCATACCACTAGGAATATTGCAGCCAGAATCAATGATGGCGTGTTTAATTTTGACATGTCTGGCAATATTGACTTTAGGCATAATGACAGATTCTTCAATATGACTGTAAGAATGCACGTGTACATCAGAAAAAAGTAATGAACGTTCTATCATTGCGCCAGAAATAATACATCCACCTGATACGGTGGAATCTACCGCAAATCCTCGCCTAGTTGGCTGATTAAAAATAAACTTTGCTGGTGGTGATTGCCTTTGATGAGTCCAAATAGGCCAACCATCATCGTATATATTAAGTTGCGGTGTTACGGCAATTAAATCCATATTTGCGGCATAAAATGAATCAATAGTACCTACATCTCGCCAATAAGGCTGTTGATGGTTTTCAATATCATGAAACCGAAATGCTAAGACCTTGTTGTTGTCGATAGATGCCGGAATAATGTCTTTACCAAAGTCATGTTCTGAATCGGGATTGCTTGCATCTTTGAGTAGCTGTTCAATCAGAAACTCCGTGTTAAATACATAATTTCCCATAGACGCTAAGGTGTAGCCTGCTCGTTCATCTAACGTACAGGGATGCTCAGGTTTTTCTTGAAATTTTAGGATGCGGTTACCCTTATTAACGCACATCACACCAAAGGCCCCGGCGGCGGCTTCGATTGGAACCTCAATACATGAAACGGTCAAATCTGCGCCAGTTTGGACATGTTGAGCCAACATATCCGCATAATCCATTTTATATACGTGATCTCCAGAGAGCACCAAAACCTGTTTAGGATTATGCTCACGAATAAATTCAATATTTTGATATAAAGCGTTAGCTGTGCCTTCGTACCAATGCTCAGACTGTTGTTGTGAGGCGGGCAACAATTCAACAAATTCACCCAGATCACGATTCATATGCCCCCAACCACAGGCTAAATGACGAATCAGTGAATGCGCTTTGTATTGGGTCATCACGCCAATTTGTTTGATACCAGAATTGACACAATTAGACAGTGGAAAGTCAATTACTCGAAATTTACCACCAAAATGTAAGGCAGGTTTGGCTTGAGATTGCGTCAGTTCGAACAGACGACTGCCCTTGCCTCCAGCGAGAATCAAAGCCAGTGTGTTTCTGGTAAGTTGGCTAACATATCGTGTATTTGAAGAAACCATTTTGAGCCCTCGAAAGCGTTGCTAGGCACCTGACTTCTCAATAGGCGAGTTGTTAATAATAGGGCGTTTATCGCCATATTAGCTGTCAGCATTCAAGCCGATATGACCATTAAACACCTACACTTTTACGGCAAGTACATCGCATTTAACACCATGTAACACGCCGTTGGCAGTTGAGCCTAAAAGCAATTTTAAACCGCTGCGACCATGCGTACCCATCACAATAAGATCAGCATTAATGTCTTGTGCAATAGTATGTATTTCATCGGCTGGATTACCCACAGGACTATATATTTGCGCACTAGGAATAGCATAAGTCTGAGCAATTTCTTTTAATTTTTCTTTGCTCTGTAAACACAGATCATTAAAAAAATCACCTTCATACGCCATACCAAAAGGTTGATAGTTAACCATTGGCACGGTGACATAGATAATACTTAGGTTTTTAGGGGACTTTGCAATATTTAATGCTTTTTCAATGACCACATTACTTTGGGCAAAAATATCGACTGCAACAAGAATGTTTGAATAATAACTCATGTAATACCTCACCGTGATGGTTTGTTAAACAAGCATACCAATAGATAGATTAGCCTATTTATTGTACCGTTATCTTATTAGATACCTTATTGGCCAAAAGATTTTGATCCAAATCAAAAAGATCCAGCACAATAAGCTAGTTTTACTGAAAAATGACTTGATTAAACTGCTGCGAAAGGGATAATTTTCCATCCTTATCGTTTCTCTTGTATCTACTTATTAATAAGATCCATGGAAGAAAAAACTTGCTGTAAAAGGACGATTAAAGTCATTGAAAAATCATATCTCATATGAGGCCCCGACGTTGTTATTATTGCCTGGTATCGACGGCTCAGGGAAATTGTATGCCCCCTTACTTGATGTATTACCCAGTAATATTAAGGTACAACTCGCGCCTCTCCCTGAGGCGTTATTTACGGATCACAGTGAAATTGCGAAACACGTTTTAGCCACGCTTAGCGATAAACGTTATGTGATTTTAGCAGAGTCTTTTTCCGGCCGAACCGCCTATGAATTATGCCGCTTAGCACCCAAGAAATTTGTCTATGTTGTCTTTGGCGCAAGTTTTATTACCCAACCCTCACGTTTACTATCATTCGCTCGCTTTATGCCGCTGCGTTTATTGAACACAACATTTCTGGCTAAAGTTTTGGTTGGTGGTTTAGCAATGAAACTGTTGCTAAAAAATAAACTGACGAATCCCTTTATCCATAATTTAACGGCATTGCCTGGGGCATTTTTAAAAAATAGACTGAGGTTAATACATCAACTACCACAACCAAATTTAATCATGGATGTGCCCTGTTTGATCGTTACCGCTAAACAAGACAGACTAGTCAGTTGTCAGGCGTCAGCAGCTATCAAACGGGTTTTTAGCCAACATGCTGAGCAAAAAATCAGAGGCCCACATTGTTTAGTGCAAACTCGGCCAAAGCACTTTGCGAAAGTCTTTCTTACCTTGTACCGAGGATTAGCAGATAACCCGATACGTACGCCTGCTAAACAAGTGTTCTGTAGAACAATGTAAGCAGCACCGCCGCTGGCATGAAGTGGTGAGCAGACTTTACTCTTTTTTCCGGACATATTGATCAACAAAAGGCCTAAGTTGTTTGGCCCATATCTCGTATCCTAATGCTTTGGGATGAAGGAGATCCGGCATCATTTCTTTTGTTAAAGTGCCATTTACGCTTAAAAAATCGGCATTGAAGTTAGCAAACAGCAAGCCTCGTTTTTTAGCTAATTCTGCGATTAAATCACTCGCCACTTGATTGTTAAGTCGCATTGCTGAATCAGGCTCTGCATCTCGTGGAAATATTTCGAGTAACAGGATTTTAGCCTGTGGTAATTGTTGTTGTAGCTCATCAACAATTTTCGTCACACCGGCGGCAATGGCTTGAGGGGAATCCATTCTGTGACCGGTATTATTGGTACCAATCATCATTACGACGAGCGCAGGTTCAGTGTTACCTAACTCCCCGTGTTGTAGGCGCCAAATTACATTTTCGGTACGATCACCGCTATAGCCTAAATTTAACGTTTTAATATCAGCAAAGTGCTTATTCCAAACCTCTTTGCCTTCATTTTCCCAACCATGGGTTATTGAATCTCCAATCATTATAAGTTCAGCACTACCTTGTTTGGCTTGTGCCACTTTTTGGTTGTGACGTGGTAGCCACCATTCAACTGACCAATATTCATTTAAGGTACTGGGGGTGGTTGCCAACTCTATGGCACTTGGGCATGGCATATTACTGTGACCCTGTGCCTTGAACCTGACATTGGCAAATGCAATTTGTCCTTCTCCACCAGTACTTAGCTGAAACGGGCGATGAACATGGCTAAGATCATCGGCATCATCGATTAGACAGCTAAGGTCGATTGATAGATGCTGCCAACCCTGTTGCTGATGTGTTTGTGCCCACTCCCTCAGTCGGTAGGCTTTTGTGCAATGCATTTCACAATTGACGATTAAATCAAGTTTGCCTTTTTCGATTTGATCAATTTTAAGATCAAATTCCAGGGTACCTTCTTGTCTATAATCCCTTAAGTCTAGACTGCCATTAGTGAAATATGTGCCAGAAGACCAAGCCTCATTGAAGTGAAGTTGTAGTGCATCATTTTCTTTTAAATAAGCAGCTAAATCTAACATAACCTTGCCATTAGCGAATTGAGCAGGTAGTTCATCGACTAACAACTGTTGTTCGTTAGCTACGAGGGCTAATTTCCACGGAGCTCTATTTGACGAGTTAACGAGTTCAATTTGTTTGATTGAGATCTCTTGCTGGTTTGCTCTGGATAAAGTAACACCTTGATTTGAGCAAGCAAAAAGTAATGAGTAACAGACCAATACTATTAAACAAATTCGAGATTGCGTTCCCATACAATATTCCTTAATCTTTTTTTAACATTGAGCATCAAACGTTACTTTTTTAAAAGTTATCTTGCTAAAAAACAAAATTTTTTAGGGTCAAAACTACTTTTACATAATACAAACAAGTGGTTTAGCAATTAATTTTTTTTGTTTTGAACAAGCTGGGGTTTAACAATCTTTTAGCAAATAGCACATTTTTTTGTAGACTCTCGCCTTCAAAAATTTCTACTACGATTTTTTTATGCCAATCCAATAAAAATAAGAATTAGGCAGCTTCAGCAGATGTGAAGTGGAAAGTCTAATACGGAACAAGTTGATGTAATCAAGCAACTTATCCGTCAAAACAACTAGTAAAATGCAGTTCTCACCTTTGAGCAATGCACGCAAATGGGATTGAGTGCGAATATTTAATCCTTAGGACGGTTTGCAGAAAACTGGAGTTATTAGATAGCGCGGAACGCAATAAACAAGCCAAACATGCCCCCCATAGCGCTGCTCGTCATTCTTTGAGTTATGCGCAGGTAAAACGGCGTGAGACGGAAATTACCTTTGAGTTAGGTGAGCTAAAAATTCGTGAAAACAAACTGTTAGACGAGTGAAACGCTTTATCTACATTGCTTGATGTAAAACACCTTAATGAAAGGCGGATAACTTTCGCTACCCGCCTTCTATCATTAGAACCTAGCTCTTACACCAATTGAAAAAGCACGTCCAGGTAAGGGCGCCTCGTCTTTTAGATATGAAGAATGCACTCGACCTTCTTGGTCGGTTAGGTTGTCACCTTTTAAATAGATAGTCATGTCTACAGCGTCTAAATCAAGATAATAATTAGCGGAAGCTGACAGCATGGTGAAGCCATCGGTATCTGTTTCGTACGCCGCGACTTTATCCTGCTTACTATTGCGAATCACTTCAAGCTCGGCATGCCAATTGTCATATTCGTAATGCAATGAACTGCCTATTCTCATCGGCGGAATGCGAGGAACATTACCTCCAGAATCCAATTTGGCTCGAGTGTAATCTGTAAAAACTTCTAGGCGTAATTCTTCGTTTAAATGCCAATCGAGCTGCGCTTCAAAACCATAAAGCCTAGCATCTTGTTGACTGAAAATAATAACCGGCAATCCTGCCGCCTCATCTTCTGGTTCACCGTTTTCAAGGATAGTTTGGGCAAATGCGGCTTCGGTAACTAGTACTTCGCCATCGAAGACCAAATCGGTGCGTTGTTCAAATATATAGTCACTTACCTGATTATTAAATAGACTAAAACTGGCATTCCATACTTGTGCATTATAGCGGTAAGTTACGTCGATATTATTTGATACTTCTTTGTTCATGTCAGCAGCGCTCTGAACCACGGTGTATTCATCGTTTAGCTGGGCTAATTCAAAGCCTCCACCTATTTCAAAGGTTTTTGAGCCGATATGAGGACCATAGGAAAAGATTTCTGAAGCAGATGGCGCGCGTTCCGAATATGCATAATTAAACGCTAAAGAATTTTGCCCATCAATACTCCATACTACCCCTGCAGAGCCAGACACCGCGGTATAATCTTTTTTATCAAAAGAAACGATATCTTGGGTAGGTTTTTCTGCAAAGAAGTCATTATCTACGTCATGACTCGATTGCTCAAGCCTCGTGCCTAATTGCCATAACAAGGGACCTGCTTTGCGTTCCTCCATTAAAAACACAGCAACACTGTCGGTTACTGTTGGAGGCGTAAAGGCTTCTTCACCAATGGCTGAAAAATCAAGGTGGTTGTAGTGAACACCTGCCACACCTTTCCAACCATTAATTAAAGCGTGTTCGGCCCACAATCTCGATTCAAATGATTCATTCTTAAAAGTGGTACCAATCTCATCCCCTTCAAATTCAGAATGCTGGTAATCGGTAAAACCATTCTGCCAATGAACCGAATTGAAAAAACCAGACAAATTATTCCAATCAACGACACCTTGGTAGCGGTCTTGCTTGAGTTTAATGAAGACGCCTTCTTCGCCTACAATGCCATATTCAGAATTCATACGACCATATGACAAGGCAGCGCGAGTATTATCATTAATCCATGCGCCACCAAGGGTAAACCCATCTGCATCAAGGGCAGAATTCTTTAGCGTTGAACGCCCGCCAGTCTCATTAATGTCGGCAGGAACAGGAATGGTAAAATCACTAGTGCTACGATCATAGGCATCAAAATGCCATGCAAGATTGTCACTGCCACCATTAATATCGGTAGAAAACGTTGTTGCGTCAGCGACATCATTGTACTGAGCAAACACTTCTCCACTGAAGCCTTCAGATCGAACTAGGGGTAAGCGGTTATCTACCACATTCACCACACCACCAATAGCACCACTCCCGTAAAGTAGGGTTGCAGGGCCCCGCAGGACTTCTATCTGACTCGCTGTTGACGTTTCACTTGCAACTTGGTGATCCGGCCCAACTCTGGAAGCGTCAGATGCATCTAGTCCATTTTGTACCACTTTAATCCGAGGGCCATCTAGTCCCCTAATGATAGGGCTACTGGCAACTGGACCAAAATATGAGCCATGGACGCCAGGTACATTTCTTAGGGTTTCACCTAAGGTAGCCGCTTGATTCTGATCGAGTTCTTCACCACTGATGATTGTAACCGGGGTACTTGATTCTAATACGGTGCGTTTTAAGGGAGAGGCACTGATTATTAAGGTTTCGACGTCATGCTCGTCTTTTTGAATGTCTTTTTCTTGCGCTTTTGCGCCAAACGCAGCAATTACTGCCACTAGAATGGCGGAATATTTCATGTTCATTTCGTGATCTCTTTTACATATAAACGATTCGATATGCGCTAACGCAACCGAAAAATAGTGAGTAAACCGTAAATTAAAAAAATCAGTTGAACTGTGGTGGGTCTCTATTGCCGAAAGTTAAAGGCAGCGATGCTATAACGTGCTGTTGTGCCTTAAATTGTTGGATAAACGTTTGCGCAAGTACGTTTGATTTGAAAGCATTAAATAACACTGCGTGATCTAAGTTATGCGAGGTTAAGCACAACACGCAATGCTGATCGGCTTTTACGATATGGGAGGAATCATGCCTTGCAGTGATATTGCCCATTAAAATCAACAATACAGCCGACAATACCAGTGCATATTTCAGCACCGTGCTTGATTTTCTGTATTGATGTAAAGTATGAGCTTGCATAGATGTTATAATATAACATCATATAAATTCCGCTGTCGACTCCCTTTAAAAATTTTTTTATTTAATTGATCGTAAACAACCTTTTCATTCAGAAAATACATATACTGCAAACCGATGTAGCTAAAAATCCACATCAGTTCGGCTATTTTAAATAGCAAAATATCAACTCGTTAATGCAGGTTAAGGTTCAACGTTGACTGACCTATCCATTAAAAGGAGCACAAATTGGAATTTGTTTTTATATTAGTCGCTTTTATCTGTGGCTTAGCCATAAAGATGGCCGGCTTCCCTCCCCTAATCGGATTTTTGATGGCTGGTTTTGCTTTAAATTTCTTAGGATATGAAGCAAGTCCCTCCCTAGAGGTGTTAGCTGAACTCGGTATCACTTTGATGCTCTTCACCATCGGTTTAAAATTAAACGTCAGAGACTTGTACAAAAAAGAAGTGTGGCTTGGCAGCATTAGTCATTCCATCATTTGGATTACACTGCTTAATATTGCAGTAACTGGTTTGGCGTGGCTTGGCTTAAATGCTTTTACTGAACTGACATTATTCGATATCACTTTATTAGCATTTGCCCTTAGTTTTAGTAGTACAGTGTGTATTGTAAAAATATTAGAAGATAGCGGTGAAATTAAAACCCGTCATGGCAAAGTTGCCATCGGCGTACTTGTTATGCAAGACATTATCGCGGTGCTTTTTATGGTAATAGCGACCGGAAAAATACCTTCAGTATGGGCTCCACTGCTTCTTTTATTGTATTTTGCCAAACCTTTCTTCAAGAAATCCTTAGAAATAGTTGGTCACGGAGAATTACTCCCCTTAAGTGGTTTTTTGTTAGCCTTGGGTGGATACGAATTATTCGAACTTGTCGGGATTAAAGGTGACTTAGGCGCTTTGATTATTGGTATGTTCTGGGCGCCACACAGTAAAGCAGCTGAATTATCTAAATCACTCATGAGTTTCAAAGATTTATTTCTCATCGGCTTCTTTTTAAATATAGGCTTTACCGCGCTACCAACTTTTGAGTTGGTTGGCATGGCACTTTTACTATGTTTGTTTATTCCTATTAAGTTTATTTTGTTTTTTAGGTTGTTCACTTGGCTTAAACTCCGTGCGCGTACCTCTTATTTAGCTAGTTTAGTGCTATCAAACTACAGTGAATTTGGATTAATCGTGGTCGCCCTTTTGGTGAGCACCGGCGTATTAGAGGCCAAATGGCTGGTAATATTAGCCTTAGCATTGTCCTTCTCATTTTTACTCACCGGCCTGCTATACCGTAATTCACACAACCAATACAACAAACTCAAGGCATATTTAAAAACCTTTGAAAGTCCGACCAGATTAGCCGAGGACACCTATGTGCAACCAAAAAATGCTGAAGTACTGGTTTTAGGTATGGGCCGTGTAGGTAAAGGAGCCTATTCATCATTGAACAATATGTTAGGCGAAAAGGTGTGGGGAATGGACGCTGATCCTGTCCGCATTGCAAAATTGCAAAAAGCGGGGCTACAAGTTTTGGTAGGTGATGGTGAAGACATCGATTTATGGGACAACATGGATCTAGGCAAAATTCAATTGATCTTACTTGCCCTGCCGTCGATTGAAGATATCTGCAACATTACGGAACAGCTTCAGCATGCCAATTACCAAGGCAAAATAGCCTCTATTGCTCGCTACGAGGATGAGATTCAACCACTCATAGATGCCGGCTCAGACAAAGTTTTCAACTTTTTTACCGAAGCAGGAACAGGTTTCGCCGAAGAAAGTGTGCAACTTTTAACATCCGAGGCGTAACACCCTTTTAGTGATTGGCAATGGTAACCATTATCATTCTTTATCACTTTGTTTTATAAGGAATTTATTGGTTTTATCATTATAATAACGCTAGAATGCATGCATTAACTACCGAGATAGGAATCGTATTATGTTAGGTGATAAAACAGTCATCGCGAGCCTCAATGAGGTATTGACCTTTGAGTTAACCTCAATCAATCAGTTTTTTTTGCATGCTCGTATGTACAAAAACTGGGGATTCAGTCAATTAAATGAAAAATGCTACAAAAAATCTATTTGCGACATGAAACAAGCCGACGAGTTAATTGAGCGTATTTTGTTTCTTGAGGGGCTACCCAATTTGCAAATGTTAGGCAAATTAATGATCGGTGAAGAGCCACTAGAAATGCTGCAATGCGATCTGACCTTTGAGCTTAGTCAAATTCCTTTATTAAAGAAGGCGATAGCACTGTGTGAAGAGAAGCAGGATTTTGTATCACGGGATTTACTCAGTAAGATCTTACACGGCGAAGAAGACCATATTGATTGGCTAGAAACCCAACAGTCGCAAGTTAGTAGCCTAGGTGCGCAAAATTATCTGCAAACACAAGTTCACGATGAGGATTAAACATGAAAGGTAATAAAAACATTATCGACCAGTTAAACGCCCTATTAGCTTATGAATTAGCCGCGATGGATCAGTATTTTATTCATTCTGAAATGTATGCTGATTGGGGCTTTACAAAACTATATGAGCGTATTTCTCATGAATTTGAAGATGAGAAAGGTCATGCTAAGAAACTAATCGAACGAATTTTATTTTTAGAAGGCACTCCTGACATGGTTACGCGTGATGGTTTACACATCGGTAACGACGTACCTTCAATGTTAGAAAGTGACTTACGAGTAGAATATGCCGTTGCCAGTAAACTCAAAGAAACTATGGCACTGTGCGAAGTTGAAAAAGACTATGTGACGCGAGATATGTTACTTGAATTGCTAGACGACACAGAAATGGATCACGCGCACTGGTTAGAACAGCAAATACGTATGATTAAATTCATTGGTTTGGCTAATTATTTACAATCGCAAAGTTAAGGAAAATACTATTTTTGCGGCTAGCAAAACCAAAACTACGGAAACTCAGTACTAAAATTAACAAAGTAACGTTCAGGTTTTTTAGTGAGCTTATTATCCAATTCGATAATCAGTTGCCACCGCATCAGTGGCTCACTACAAGACCCGATAAAAAAGCTTAAGTTATGTTTGTCTGGGTTTTCTTGGGCTCTTTGATCAGTATTTATCACGGCTATTTTACCCATGTACATGTTCACACCTTGAATCCAAGCATGCGCTAACTCTAGGTTTTCAGACATTATAAGCTGAAATTGATTTTGCTCTTCAACTTGCACTTTACCAAGAAACTTGACTATAACTTGAGCGGCATCTGTATCCACAGAGTTAAATTGGCACATAAGAGTGGTGTCGAGAGAACATTGTTTACCAGTGGTTTCCGTCGTTTTTTCTAAACCTGTTAGAAAAACAGCAAGCGATATGAGCACAACAAAGGCACCCAAAAATAATATGGATTTAATAGACTGATTCAAGGCAATTTTATCTTTATGTTTATTTTGCTTTGGGTAAGTTTGCGGTAAATAAAGATTAGGAACAAGCTTGTTTTTTCTTTCTTTTTTAGGCCTATACCATTATTATTTATAGGGTTTTTAGCCTTAGTAATATTTAAAATTCAAAATCAGGTTAATTGTTAAAATTAATACGTTACGATGTAAATATTCAGTGGCACTTCATTAACAAATTGGAAGATTCATTAAATGAGTGATGCAATTCAAGTACATCCCGAATATAACTACAAAGTTATTCGGCAGTTTGCAGTGATGACCGTTATTTGGGGGATCATTGGTATGAGTCTAGGCGTTTTAATCGCCGCTCAACTTTATTGGCCCGCTTTAAATTTCGATACTCCCTGGTTGACCTTTTCTCGCCTTCGTCCTCTGCATACCAACGCGGTTATTTTTGCATTCGGTGGTTGTGCCTTGTTTGCTACTTCCTATTATGTAGTGCAACGTACATCGCAGGTTCGCCTGTTCAGTGACAAGTTAGCCTCTTTTACGTTTTGGGGCTGGCAAGCTGTTATCGTACTTGCTGTTATTACACTTCCTTTGGGTCTTACCAGTAGTAAAGAGTATGCAGAACTCGAATGGCCGATTGATATTTTAATCGCCTTGGTATGGTCTGCTTATGTAGTGAACTTTTTTGGCACAATGGTGATCCGCAAAGTTTCACACATTTACGTCGCAAACTGGTTCTTTGGTGCTTTCATGTTGACTGTATTAGTTCTGCATGTCGGTAACAGTATGGCAATCCCCGTCTCTATGACTAAGTCATATTCTATCTATGCAGGCGCTGTTGATGCCATGATGCAGTGGTGGTACGGTCACAACGCTGTTGGCTTTTTCTTAACAGCAGGCTTTTTAGGGATGATGTATTATTTTGTTCCTAAACAAGCAGGACGCCCTGTTTATTCTTACCGTTTATCCGTTGTTCACTTTTGGGCCCTAATATCACTTTATATTTGGGCGGGTCCTCACCACTTGCATTACACCGCACTGCCCGATTGGACTCAGTCACTTGGTATGGCTATGTCGATCATTTTATTTGTTCCATCTTGGGGCGGTATGATCAACGGTATTATGACTTTATCAGGTGCGTGGCATAAACTACGTACTGATCCGATTTTACGTTTCTTAGTGGTTTCATTGTCTTTCTACGGTATGTCTACGTTTGAAGGCCCGATGATGGCCATCAAAACAGTTAATGCGCTATCTCATTACACTGACTGGACAATTGGTCACGTGCACTCTGGTGCATTGGGCTGGGTTGCAATGGTATCGATTGGTTCTATCTACCACTTGATCCCTGTACTGTTTAATCGCGAGCGTATGTACAGCATTTATCTAATTAATGTGCATTTCTGGTTAGCCACAATCGGTGTTGTTTTATACATCGTTGCCATGTGGATGTCTGGTGTACTGCAAGGTCTAATGTGGCGTGCAATTAACGCTGACGGCACCTTAACTTACAGTTTTGTTGAATCTCTTCAGGCTTCTAAACCCTTCTATTTAGTAAGATTTATAGGTGGTTGTTTTGTAGTTGTTGGTATGTTGATTATGGCTTACAACTGTTACCGCACAATCAAGGGTGATACACAAGAAACCGTTGATAATAAAGCGCTACAGGCAGCCTAAGGAACAAAATTAATGAAAAATGCACATGAGTTAGTTGAAAAAAATGTGGGCCTGTTAACTATCCTAGTATTGATTGCTATTAGTTTAGGTGGTGCCGCACAAATTACTCCTTTGATGTTTCAGCAACAAACAATGACACCTGTCGATGGTTTGAAGCCTTATACCGCTCTAGAAATGGAAGGTAGAGACATCTTTATTCGTGAAGGTTGTGTGGGTTGTCACAGCCAAATGATCCGTCCATTTCGCTCTGAAACTGAGCGTTATGGCCATTATTCTGTGGCCGGTGAATCAGTTTGGGAACACCCCTTCCTGTGGGGTTCGAAACGTACTGGGCCAGATTTGGCGCGAGTTGGTGGCAGATACAGTGATGAGTGGCATAGAGTGCACTTAATCAATCCTCGTAATGTTGTTCCTGAGTCTAATATGCCAGGCTTTCCTTGGTTAGCTGAAAACAAATTAGACGGTAAGTTAACCGCCAAAAAACTGTCTGTATTCCGAGATTTTGGTGTGCCATATACTGATGAAGATATTGCAGGGGCGCAAGCTGCGGTTCAAGGAAAAACTGAAATGGAGGCTATCATTGCCTACCTTCAGTCTCGCGGCACAGCGTTGAAATAATATGGATTACGCAGTCAGCGGTAGTATTTTTACAGTATTAGTATTTGTTTGTTTTATTGGCATAGTGTTGTGGGCATTTAGTAAAAAATCAAAGAAGCGCTTTAAAGAAGCAGAGAATTTGATTTTTGATGACGAGCCACGGACTAACAAGCAGGAGTCAAAGCTAGATGAGTAGTTTTTGGAGCATTTGGATCTCAGTAATTACACTGGGAAGTATTTTGGGTTGTTTTTTACTGTTACGTTGGTGTTTATCAAATAAGACTGGCGTTAAAGAAGGCGATGATATGCATCATGAATTTGACGGCATACTCGAAATCAATAACCAATTACCCCGTTGGTGGACGATACTTTTTTATATTTGTATCGTTTGGGCACTACTATATTTACTGCTTTACCCGGGATTAGGTAACTTCAAGGGTCTATGGAATTGGCAAAGTTCAAATCAAGGTATTTTATCGTTAGCTGAATCCAGAGCAGCTGTAGAGAAAAATAAAGCTGACGGCGTTATCAGTCAGTACGACCGTGAAGTTGATCAAGCCAATGAGTTATTCCAACCTATTTTTGACGGCTACTATGCGAGGCCCATTACGGAACTTGCAAAAGACGCAGAAGCTTTGAAGGTTGGGCAGCGATTATTTAGTCAAAATTGCTCACAGTGCCATGGCTCTGATGCTCGTGGTCAAAGAGGTTTCCCTAACCTTACGGACAACGACTGGTTGTATGGCGGTACACCAGAAAAGATTACTGAGACGTTAATCAACGGTCGTAATGCCATAATGCCTGCTTGGTTTGATAGCATGGGCGCTGACGGTATTGAAGAAGTGGTTAACTACGTTCTAGGATTAAGTGGTCGTAAGGTGGACGAGTCATTAGCGGCAAAAGGCAAAGACAGATTTGTTGCCTGTGCTGCCTGTCATGGTCCCGATGGTAAAGGCAATCAAGCCTTTGGTGCTCCTAATCTAACAGATGACATTTGGTTATATGGCAACAGTCACGAAAAAGTCACTGAAACGCTAACCTACGGGCGTAACGGTGTCATGCCTGCTTTCAAAAACACCTTGGGTGAAAAGAAGATCCATTTAGTCGCAGCATACGTTTACAGTCTTTCACAAGACAAGTAATAATTGATAACTAAAATAAGCCTCGGTTTATCCGGGGCTTTTTTATGTTTTATTCTACAAATTCATTTTTATGATGGAAACTTACATGCAACAACATGCTGAAAAGCAGGCTTGGTATAAACAGTTTTGGCCATGGTTTTTAATCGTCATTCCCCTGTCTTCGATGGTTTTAAGTTTTACCATGATGAACTTTGCTTTTAACAGCGAAGATAGCTTAGTAAAAGATGATTATTACAAAGAAGGACGGTCTATAAATCTTGATATTCATAAAATACAAGAAGCGAAAGTCCGCCAAATCGAGGCTCATGTTGTGTTTAGTGACACCAATGTTGTGCTTGAACTCGTTTCAGGCAACGTTGATGATGGTGCGGCATTAACCATGGATTTTTTCCATTCAACACAACAATTTAAAGATTTTAAAACGGTGTTACTCAAAGATGCTTCAGGACAATACAAAGGTGAGATAGAACACCCTTTACAGGGCAAGTGGCGGATCAGTTTGCACCCGTATGACGAGCTGTGGAAAATTCAACAAGTCGTTCATCTACCACAGAGCACTCCTGTAGTTCTTAAACCCGAGTAGAACATGCAGCAAAGTTGTTATCATTGTGGTACCAAAAATCCGAGTGCAGCCTATTCTTCTGTGGTACTCAATGAGATGCGTTTTTTCTGTTGTCCAGGCTGTCAAGCTGTTGCAGAAGCGATCGTCAGCAATGGGCTAGAGAATTATTACAGTTTTCGCAGTGAACTGGCTGATAAAGTGTCAGATAAAAATAATGACATACTTGAATCCCTACAACTGTTTGATGAAGATAATATTACCGAAGAGTTTGTATATCAGTCAGGTGAAAATCGAGAGATTCAATTAAGTATTGCCGGAATTAATTGTGCAGCTTGTGGTTGGTTGTTAGAAAAACAGCTAAGTAAACTGGGCGGGATACGCAGTGTTGGTGCCAATGTCACCACTAAGCGCCTGATCGTGATTTGGGACGACAAAGCGCTCAAACTCAGTCAAATACTGCAAAAGATTCAACAAATAGGTTACCTAGCGAAACCCTTTCAAGAAGAACAACACGAAGCTTTGCATCAACAGGAAAACAAGCTACTGCTTAAACGCCTGGGCCTAGCAGGTCTCATGACCATGCAAGTTATGATGTTAAATCTGGGTGTTTTTTTCGATCTATTTGGTCAGATTGACGCCCAGACTAAACAATATTTCAATTGGGTTAGCCTCGTGCTAAGCACCCCTGTGGCACTTTATTCTGCGATAGGGTTCTATCTAAGCGCTTGGCGCGCGTTAAAAGCTCGCTCAGTGAATATGGATGTCCCAATCAGTTTTGCCCTAATCTCGATCTATGTTTCTGGTTTATACGCCACCACCACAGCACAGGGTCAAACCTATTTCGAGTCGTTGTGCATGTTTGTGTTTTTATTATTGATTAGTCGTTTTCTTGAACAAAATGCTCGTTTTAAAGCCGCACAAATTTCATCCAATCTTTTTAGCCATATGCCGACAACTGCAACCTTAATTAATGAAGATAATAGCCATCAGAGTGTGTTAGCCAAGCACTTGAAAATTGGCCAACTCGTTCTAGTTAAGGTTGGTGAGATTATTCCGGTTGATGGCATAGTACGACAGGGCAATGGTCAAGTTAATGAATCCATGTTAACAGGCGAGTTTCAGCTGATAACTAAACAGCAAGACGATAAGGTGTATGCTGGAACCATCAACGAAGTAGGTACGCTGGTTATCGAAGTGCTTAACGCTTTGCATCACTCTGTGGCAAATCAAATCAATCAACTACAAAATCGTGCTCTACTCTCTAAGCCACGGCTCGCTAACTTTGCCGACAGAACCGCTCATCAGTTTGTAATGTTTGTGCTTATTATTGCTGGCCTGACCTATGCAACTTGGCTTTTTATCGCCCCTGATCTTGCGTTTTGGGTCATGATTTCAGTGTTAATTGCCACCTGCCCTTGTGCACTAGGTTTAGCCACGCCAGTGAGTTTAACGTGTACCGTAGGTTATCTGAACAAACGCGGTGTATTACTCAAACGAGCAGATGTATTAGAGCAATTAACCCAGGTAGATTGGGTAGGCTTAGACAAGACGGGCACCTTGACCGAAGGGAAGTTTATCATCAAGCAGCTTACTAATTTCAGTGACTTAAACGAGCAAGAAATACTGAAATTAGCGTCAAGTTTAGAGCAATATTCTTCTCACCCTATTGCAGCGGTTTTTAAAGAGTTCAGTGCTAGCGATATTGTAAAGGATGCCCAAGAAACCATCGCCAATGGGGTCAGTGGCGAGATCAATGGCAAAACCTATCGCATAGGTTCTGCGCGGTTTTGCCAAGTCACCAGCAAGGATGAATTGGCTTCATTCAACGTGTTTTTAACCTGTGGCGATACACTATTAGCGGCATTTTTGTTAGCCGACGCGATCCGCCCAGAAAGTGCTCGTTTAATTAACAGTTTAGCGCCGAAGTACGTTAGCTTACTCAGCGGAGACAATGAGCCAGCGGTAGAAAAATTAGCCCAAGAACTGAATATCAAACATTATCATGCCCATCTAGAGCCCGCGCAAAAACTTTCAATCATTCAACAAGCACAACATCAAGGTCATACTGTTCTGATGATTGGGGATGGTATCAATGATGCACCGGTTTTAGCACAGGCTGACGTATCTATTACCTTAGGTCTAAGTACTGATCTAGCGAAATCGTCAGCGGACATTATCTTGCTAGATAACGCCCTTGATAAAATCCCAGTGATTATTCAGCAAGCAATACGAACCCAACGTAATATAAAACAAAACATCGCTTGGGCTACTGCTTATAATTTGTTAATTTTACCTCTTGCTGTTACTGGCTCACTCAGTCCGCTAATTGCGGTTATCGGCATGTCGGTAAGTTCACTCATTGTGGTAGCTAATGCCACACGTTTATTAAGGTAATAAGTCAAATATTATGAGTGTTATCTACGTATTGATCCCCTTAGCAATCGTATTAGTGTGTCTTGCTATTGCTATCTTTTTTTGGGCGGTAAAATCTAATCAGTTTGATGATTTAGAGCGCCATGGCCACAGTATTTTATTTGACGATGACGTTAAGAAAGTAGAACCCAAACTTCAACAAAACGAGCAGACCAAGACTGATCCTAAACAACATGACTGATCTGAGTTTTTTATCCGCTTTTTTGATTGGGATAGCCGGTAGTGTGCACTGCGTGGGAATGTGCGGAGGAATTGTCGGCGCACTAAGTTTCGCGATCCCCAATAACCACGCTAATTATCCCTACATCTTAGCTTATAATATGGGTCGCATCCTTAGTTATAGTATTGCTGGAGCCCTAGTGGGCTTACTTGGCCAATTCGTGAGTCATCATAGCCTAGCGGGTGTGTCAGTACTGCAGTTTATTAGCGGTGTTTTTTTAATGGTACTTGCGTGTTATATCGGTGGTTGGTGGCATGGTTTACTATTTGTAGAAAAAGGCGGAAAGCACTTATGGAAATACATCAGCCCTCTGTCTAAGCGTTTTATCCCATTTCGTTCACCCATCAGCGCCCTACCCTATGGTATGCTTTGGGGTTGGTTGCCATGCGGCTTAGTGTACTCAACATTAACTTGGGCGCTTGCCAGTGGGGAGGCTATTGCCGGGGCTAAAATTATGTTTGCCTTTGGTTTAGGTACCTTGCCGGTCATGGTACTCATGGCCCTTGGCTTTAAAACACTTCAGCACATTGTTACCCACCCTTTGTTTAAACAAGTAATAGCGGTAAGCTTGTTGTTATATGGTTTATTTACTGTTTTAAAGGCTGTGCAGCTACTTGCTAATCATTAAATCTTTCACTTAGTTATTGGCGAAAAGTGCGATAGCTTCATACACTTAGCTCATGATTAAACACTTTATTGGTTAATTATTTGAGGTAATGGGTATGAACTTTAAAAAGATTCTAGCGGTTATTGATAGCAATACAGAACAGCAGAAATCCTTATCTAGAGCCCTTGAAATATCGGAAAAAACGGGCGCCAGTGTTACTGCATTTCTTAGCATTTACGATTTTTCCTATGAAATGACCACCATGTTATCCATGGATGAAAGAGAGAACATGCGTCAGGCCGTGGTTGACGATAGAACAGAATGGTTGACGAATGTCATTAAAGAAGCGTTTAGCGAGACTGATCATAAAATTGATATAAAAGTCGTATGGCACAATCGGCCATACGAAAGCATTATCTACGAAGTGATTGAAAAAGGGTATGACCTGATCGTAAAAGGCACTCAACAACATAGCTTACTAGAGTCAGTCATCTTTACGCCAACAGATTGGCATATTATGCGCAAAGCGCCTGTACCCGTGCTTTTGGTTAAAGAGCATGATTGGCCTATGGGCGGCAAAATTATTGCAGCGTTAAATTTAGGATCAGATATTGAAGAGCACCAATCCCTCAACCAACAAATCACCAAACACGCCTTACACTTCACTAAATTATTAGGTTCTGAACTGCATCTGGTCAACGCCTATCCGGGTACACCTACCAACATCGTCATTGAAATACCTGAATTTGATCCTACCCAATATAATCAGACCATCCGTCAACATCATATTGACGCCATGCAAAATCATGCGCAGCAACATCATATTTCGCCAGCACAGTGCCATATTGATGAGGGCCTACCTGAATACGTTATTCCTCATTGCGCAGAACAACTTGACGCAGAGCTTGTGGTGCTTGGCACGGTAGGTAGGCAAGGTATATCTGCAGCATTGATAGGCAACACCGCAGAACATGTTATTGATAAATTAAACTGTGACGTATTGGCGATTAAACCTGAAGGGTTTGTTTCCCCTATTCGGATTTGATTCAAACAAAGAAAACACCCTGTACCATTATGGAAACCGCAGGCCGCCTGACAAACTCTTTTTATAGCTGAGCAATGCAGGTATTAAGGCCAACATACCTGCTAAACCCAGGGCAAGGCCGGTAAAGCCAAGAAAGGTTAGAGGTTCAGGAAAACGAGCAATGTTAAAAGCATAGTGATGAAGCAAGACAGGCTGCAGACACGTTAAACCTAAACTCAGAAAGACATAACCTAAAATGCACCCTAATAAGGTAATCAATAATGCTTCGACTTCTACCAACCATATTAACACCCAAGGCCTCGCGCCAAGCGCTCTAAGAACCGACAATTCACGCTGGCGCTCACGCATTGAGGCCAACAACATGGTTGTCATTCCGATTAAAGAAGCAAACAAAACCAAAACTGCGATTACCTTTAAACTCAATTCAACCACAGACATCATTTGCCAAAGTTCATGTAAAGCCACATTTGGTAAAATCGCGGTTAGAGGCTCTGTTTTGTTCTGGCTGACAATCCTTTGTAGACTAAGCAAAGCGATTTTACTGTTTACACCTACTAATGCAGCACTAATTGCCTGTGGATGCTCAGCATGGTTATGATGTTCTTGAACGCCATCATATTCGTGCCCATGTGCGTGAGAATCTTGCTTACTGCTGCCACTACTATGCAAACTATCCACTGCTTCAATTGGCATGTAAATAGCGCGATCCATAGGTGTGCCTGTGGCATTTAATATCCCGACGATAGTAAAGGGATGATTTTTATGCTGGCTAAAACTGACTTTGCCCGCGCCATGTGACAGCACTATCTCATCTTGAAGTTGATAGCCTAAATCTCGAGCCACAGTCGCACCTAATACCAGCTGCTTATTGTGCATAAACAGCTTACCCTCTTGTAAGCTTAATTTATCTTGTTGAGCAAATTTGACGTGCTCGAAATAATCTAGGGTGGTACCAACCACAGCATAGCCTTGGTGCGAATCACCCAGCACAATAGGCACTGCCCACGAAACTTGTTTATTAGAGGCTAACTCAGCAAAACTTTGCCATGCCATATTATTGCTGGGATTCCCCAAGCGAAAGATTGAAAATAACAATAAGTTTAATTGACTGGTTCGGCTGCCAACAATTAAGTCTACACCGGATACTGACCGCTCGAAGTTTTGTCGCACCTGCGTTTCGATATGCGCAACACTGGCTAACACTAACATGCTGATTGCAATAGAAAAACAAGTCAAAAAAACCATAGGCTTACGTGAAAATAAACTCGCTATACTAAGGTTAAACAACATAAATATGGTCGCCCTATTAAGCTAGAAGGTCAGCAAAATTCACTTGCTGAGAAAAATGATTGGCGAGGCTCTTATCATGACTGACAAAAATGACCGTACTTTGTTGCGCACATTCAAGCAATAGTTGAATAAAGTGATCACGTAATTCGCTGTCTAATGCTGAGGTTGGCTCGTCTGCAATAATAAGTTGAGGTTGATTGATCAAGGCCCTAACAACCGCCACTCGTTGCTGCTGTCCTACACTCATTTCACTGGCCGCTTGCGCGAGCAATGATCCACTTAACTGAAGTTTATCGGTCAATTGTTCAAGTAATTGTTGTTTACTGTCTGAGTTGCTTGAAGAAAAATACTGTCCTAACTGAATATTTTGCAAGCCGCTTAAATAGGGTAATAAATTAAACTGCTGAAATATCATACCCACGTTATTCGCTCTAAATTGGTCTCTTTTAGCTGCCGATATGCTGTTTAGGTCTTGCCCTAAGATTTCAATCGAACCAGAATATCCGCTCACCACACCACTTAAAAGATTCAATAAGGTAGACTTGCCACTACCTGATTTACCATACAAAAATAAGTGCTGTGCTTTTTCTACCTGCCAACGACTAATATGTAACTTAAACATACTCTGTTTTTGCCAACTAAAATTTAAGTCTTTGATGTTTATCGCTAATTCCATAGAGTCCAATTGCAACTTTTTTAATGCCTTAAATCGAATAATTTTAGCCCCTCGATTGTCAAGGCACAAAATCACTGATTTTTATTGCTGTATTTTCCGTTATAATTGCCCATCGAGTTTAGCGTTTCAAGCAATAACAGCATTTAAAGACGAACCAATGAGCCAGATTTCAGCATTAGATTCCAAAAAGAAATACAGTTTTAACAAACTTCAAAAAAGAATACGCCGATTTACCGGCCAAGCCATTGCCGATTTCAATATGATTGAAGATGGTGACAAGGTTATGGTGTGTTTGTCAGGGGGCAAAGACAGCTATACCATGCTTGATGTATTGCTATACATGCAACGCGTCGCGCCTATTAAATTTACTATCGTCGCGGTTAATTTAGATCAAAAACAACCGGGGTTTCCAGAGCACGTCTTACCCCGTTACTTATCTGAACTGGGCGTCGACTATAAAATAGTCGAAGAAGACACCTACTCTATCGTACTAGACAAAATACCTGAGGGAAAAACCACCTGTTCTTTATGCTCTCGTTTACGGCGAGGGATCTTGTATCGTACTGCGACAGAATTAGGTGCCACTAAAATTGCATTGGGTCATCACCGTGACGATATATTAGAAACGTTATTCTTAAATATGTTTCATGGTGGACAGTTAAAAGCCATGCCGCCCAAACTTGTCAGTGATGATGGTAAACAAATGGTCATCCGCCCTTTAGCCTATTGCGCCGAAAAAGACATTGCGCGCTATTCGAGTATTCTGGAGTTTCCTATCATTCCATGTAATTTGTGTGGTTCACAAGACAACTTGCAACGAGTGGCAATCAAAGGCATGTTAAATGATTGGGATAAACGCTTTCCAGGTCGCATAGAATCCATGTTTAAAGCTTTGCAGAATGTAACGCCCTCCCATTTAGCCGATACTAAGCTGTTTAACTTTGCTGAACTGACGACACAAGCCACGCCCTATGAAAACGGCGATCTTGCTTTTGACCCTCCTACTTTTAACCCGAGGCTATTGGTAGACGAGCAGGAAGAATCGAGCGTAAAAATTATAAATTTGTAAGTGTGGGAATCAAGGAGAAAAGGCATGAAAATTGGGTTAGCGCTAGGTAGCGGTGCCTCTCGTGGTTGGGCTCACATTGGTGTTATTCAAGCTTTAGAAGAGCTAGGTATTGAAATAGATATCGTAACGGGCTGCTCAATTGGCTCTTACGTAGGTGCAGCTTACGCCTCAGGAAAATTAGCGCCCTTAGCCGAATGGGTAAAAAGTTTGACTGAGTGGCAAGTATTCGCGTTGATGGGGGTGGGGTTTTATCGAGGTGGACTGGTAAGTGGCTTAAAGGTTTTTAAAGCCTTAGAAGATAATTTTGCCTTTGACACCTTTGATAAACTACACAAACCCTTTGCGGCTGTAGCGACTGATTTGTATAGCGGTCGCGAAGTCGACTTCACTCAAGGGTCTGTTATTCAAGCGGTAAGAGCATCATGCGCCATTCCTGGTTTGTTTCCACCGGTTTGCATCGACAATCGCTGGCTGGTAGATGGTGGTGTGGTGAATCCCGTACCCGTCAATTTATGTCGTTTACTGGGCGCAGACATCGTGTTTGCCATCAATCTAAGCGCAGATTTTCGGCCACAATCCTTATTGCAAAACCAGCATGAACATGAAAAAAATCAACAAAAAACCTCTGATTTTTTTAAACGCAGTCAGGCACAAATTCAAAATTGGTTTAAAAAAGGCAGTAAACCAGATGCAGAAGGAAGTGAATATTTAGGTGAAGAACAACAACAAGATCTCAAGGTCGAAGGTGAAATTGACATTCTTGAACAAGCCAACGCTGAGGTGCCCAGTGATCAAAGCAATCCGACTTCAAGTGCATTGCCCACCCCGTCGATTTTGAATGCGATGTCAGGCTCCTTAGACATACTGCAAGGCAGAGTCACCCGTTCTCGACTTGCCGGCGATCCTCCAGACATTCTGATTGAACCGCAATTGCGAGACTTTGGTATGATGGAATTTTACCGAGCAGAAGAACTAATCGAAGAAGGTCGAAACAGCGTAAAACGCATTGCTGACCAAATTAAATATCAACTTAGATTAAGTAATTAGTCAACGCTCTTGTGGCGTAAAATGCAGGCAAATAAACCAACTATTTGCCTGTTACACATTTTAAAACATCAGAAACTGGCGGTAAAACCAACTACTTTGACATTAATGCATTGATTCTGATGGGTTTAATATTTAGTTTTAAACCATCCGTAGCATGTTCAATTGTGTCATTGTGCAGGTCAATTTCTTTATTTTTAAGCGCTAAGCCCTTTACATTGTTTTCTATGCCGGGCGTATCTTCAAAGCTAAATCGTAATCCTTCAGTACCGGGCATCATAAACGATAAAAAACTGCCCATATCACTAAAAAAAGTCGCATACTGATCAGATAACATTTTTAACTCTGCCTGCGAATATTCTACTTTTAAATATTCTGTTTTAGTCTCTAATTGCACTGACATGTCGCATTGGTTTGCCGGTTGTTTTATATCAACTGATATATAGGCATCAGCCAATTTTAAGGCCTTTTCAGTGGGTAAGGTGAATCTTTTATCTTTACTGATAACTAAAGGAATAGTTTGTTTCTGCGTAACGATAATGGCGTTATCGATATCACATAACCACTCTTCTTGAACTTTTTTAAAGCCAAAAGAGAACTGCAAAGCGTTCAATTCTTCTTTGTCTATTTTTTTTAAATGGCTATAAAAGCGAGAATATTCCACCTCTATATGTTCAGCAAAACACGCTTGGCTTAATAGAGCGAAGGTTAAAACTAATTTTTTCATACTGACAACTTCATGTATTTACGGTTAACTCGGATCATACTCAAAATCTCGTCAATATAATCTTGACCTCGAATTGAATAACTGTGCAGGCCTTTCGCTAGGGCCTCTGCGGTAATGGGACGATTTTTAACTCTTAAATTTGCTCTAATATCACGCAATTCAGCATAGGCATAATGTCGATTCAAATTACGAATGTAAGTCATAACCGCATGAGACAAACTGCGAAACTTTGCCACTTCGTGGGCTTCATCATCGTCTCTGAGAGTAGGCACAAAACCACAACCTTTTCTAAAACACCACAAGCCAAAAAAATTATAACCATTTTGGGCAAACCGTGAAGTGCCCCATGCAGATTCATTGGCCGCCTGCACTAAAATTAAAGCGGGAGGAATAATATCGACCCGTTTCACTAATTCTCGCAATAAAGCAGGCGTTGACTCCTCATCCTCTAATTGATATTTGGCCGCTAGTTTATCTAATACAAGCCGATGACGAGGACTTAAAGTAGGCGATTGAGCAAACTGGTTAGACAGTGACATCACAATTTCTCGTTCACGCAGTACGATAGTGTTTTGCCGTCTTATTTCCGGTAACAGGTAAGCAAAAAATTGCTTCTTTTTTTCGACAATATCTTCAATTTCAGAAAAATTGGGTACCGGTTTATAGCTATTTTCTAAGGGGGGGACTTCCATGTGTTCCATGCTAACGATGTCATTCGACACATCAGTTGGTTCAACTTGTGTTTTAAACAAAATGGCAGTAATACCTAGCACTATAAAAATAATTAATAAAAAAAACCGCATACCCAGCTTATTATGCGGCTTGTTTTTCTTATGTTTTTTGATGTTAGGCATGAAAAATAGAATCCACCGATTTCTCTTTAGTTAAGCTAGCATCTTGTATTTTAACTTTGATACCGAATAACTCACGGTAGAGGACCCCCTTCATATTGAAATAAAATGGAATAATCCAGATATAAGCAATACCAAAGGTGAATAAACCGACGATAAACAGCACAAAAGCGCCCACGTAAAACAAACTTAACTGAGTCCAATAGCGATTAAAAATACGAATAGACTGCAAAATAGCTTGGCCAGGTGAAAGCTGCTTCTCTACATATAACATCATGGAAAAGCCCGTAGCAAAGCCAAGATAAATCCCGGGCAAAATAAATAATGCTGAGCCTAAGTAAACAATAACCAAGACTAGCATGGCTAAAAAAATCACTAAGGCTGAATTAATAATACGTTTGAGAACCACCGAAAAAGCCGGTCTTTCACCAACACTATGAGATATACCTGTCATAAACATGGCCGCGACTAAAGGTGCGGTAATGATAGTAACGACAATTTGTAAAGCAAGTTGCGCATTAGGTGGGGCAACAGCCCAATCTTGCACCTCGAAAAGGTGTTCTAACACCGCAATGCACAGTAAAACCAAACCAAAAATAAGGAGAGAGCCTTGCAGTAAACTGCCTTTTCGCGTTTGACTCAAATTCCATGCTTCTTTGGCTAGCACTGGCATATTGAGCTTGGTTAGACCTTGCAGGCTATTTTCAATATTGCCGCCTACATTGTCGTATTCATGTTGATTCACATCATTACCTTTTTAAACTGAAGCTTTGTTATGTATTAGGCTGTAAAAGCCAGTTTAGCTGCCAGTAAAATAAGTACGGCACCCATAATTCGATCAAACCAATAACCTTTAGCGCTCAAAAACCCCCTGACTTTGCTTGAGCTAAGTAAATACGATAAGCCACAAAACCATACGCCAGTGGCCACTGATAAATAAAGGCCATAGACCAACTTTATGTGATTAGGGGTTTGGGCAGACACAGCAACCGCAAAAACAGATAAGAAAAACAAGGTTGCCTTAGGATTTAAACCATTAGTTAAAAAGCCTACCCAAAAGGCTTTCTTATCTGACATGGTTTGAGTACTTTGTTGAGTATTTAGCTCATTGGTATTTTGTGGCGCCTTACTCCTTATCGCGCCCCAGCCGATGTATAAAAGATACGCAGCAGCTGCATAACTAAGCAACGAAAATACCCCCGGGGTATTTTGTATTAACAAACCAATGCCCAACAGTGAATATGCCACGTGTAACATGATAGCTAAACCAATACCTATACTGGTGTAAATCGCCACTCTTCGCCCATAACTAATGCTATGTTTTAGGACAATCGCAAAATCGGGACCAGGACTAGCAACTGCCAATATATGCACACTCGCAATAGTCAAAAACTCTAACCAGTATTGTGAAAAAGCATCAAACATCTTGGCTACTCTATTTCATACTTGCATTAAAAAATTGCGGCACTATAACACTTGCCAGTCCATAGTGGTGCTCTGCAAAGTTATTTTTACCCGCACTCGGTTCTAAATTAAGCTCCACAGTATGTGCACCGTGATTCTTAGCAAGCTCTACAAAGCCTGCAGCGGGATAAACATTACCTGAGGTGCCAATAGAAACAAATATATCACATTGGCATAAGGCTGCTTCTATTTGACTCATGTACTGTGGAGTCTCTCCAAACCACACGATATCAGGGCGCAGAGCCTGTGAGGGGTGACAACACGTACAGTGATGGTGTCCATCAATATCACCTGTAGTAGCGATCGTTTTACCACTTCGTACACATCGGGCTCGTTGTAATTCACCATGCATATGCAAAACATCAGTACTACCTGCCCGTTCATGCAAATTATCAACGTTTTGCGTAATTAAAACAAAACGCTCAGCAAATCTCGACGCTACGTTTGCAAGGGCTATATGAGCCTTATTGGGTGTAACGTCAGGACTTAACAACTGTTTTCGCCTAGCGTTATAAAAGTCGTAAACAAGTTGAGGATTTCGCGCAAAACCTTCAGGAGTAGCCACATCTTCGATCGCATGGTTTTCCCATAAGCCATTGCTATCTCTAAACGTTTTTATACCCGATTCAGCAGAGATCCCGGCTCCGGTTAATACAACAACACGCTCAAATTTCATGGCTAATAACAACTATACATTTTTGGCAAATATTACCATCGCCAGTGATGAAAGAATAGTTGGCCTGCTTAATCATAGGCATTGTAGTCATAGCAAAAGCATTTTATCCTTCTTTTAACTTTACTTAGGGTCATGACTATTTTGCCTCCATCTCCAATGCCATTTACTCAAAGAATAGAAAGACTGTATAGCGAGCTGTCGCCCAATGGTCGAAAACTTGCCGATCATTTGATGCATCATTCACAGGACGTAATTAACTGCACCGTTGCAGAACTAGCAACCATCACGCAAACATCCAAAGCAACGGTGAGCCGTTTTTTTAGGCAGTTAGGGTATGAGTCGCATTTTGATGTGAAACAGGAAATGAATGAATTACGGGCTGCGGGTTATCCAATCAATACGCATTCTTCTGATGTAACGGGTTACAAAGCCGAACTCACTCGCTTAAAACAAACTTTTGAAAATATTGATAATCAGCAATTAAGCCATTTTATCGATGATATAATTCAAGCCAAACGTATCACCTTGATCGGTTTTCGAAATAGCTATCCGGTAGCCTTGCATTTTCGTCAGCAATTACAACAGATTAAAACTCAAATTAGGGTTTTGCCCTACCCTGGTCAAACCCTAAGCGAAGATTTACAGGATCTCGAGCCCGACGAACTCATTATTGTATTTGGGTTCAGACGCCGACCTAAAATTTTTGCTGAGATGCTCCAGCACGTAAGCCAGCATAAAGTGGCGCTATTTGCTGACCCCTCAGGACAAATTTATAAAGCCAATACTGATTACTTATTTATTTGTCAGCTTGGTCAAGAACAAGCCTTAGATAGTTATGCCGCGCCCATGAGTCTTATTGCGATTATAAGCAATAAAGTGCTAACAAAATTAGCCAGTCAAGGGCAAAAACGGGTAGCAAGTATTTCTGAGCGTTTTAGGCTTCTGGATGAATTAGAATGATTAACGGTCACTATTTATGTTTTCGTAGTTGATAGTTAATCACTTCAACAAAAATGACTCTTTTAATTAATCGCCACTCCAACTTTGTTAACAGGATAAACAGAGAGCTGAATCTTGTTGGCGCTAATCTACTCAGCCCCTCCAAATATATTTTTGTTGAAACCATTCGTTTCACTTGACTCGATAATGAAACAGTTGTTTCATAAGCATATCTTCTTACCCTTAAAACGATAGACCATGCAACACCACAGCACTGACTCCCCCTATATTATCGAGTTCTCACCCGCTTTAGCTGGTAATGGTTCTTCCTTAAAGCAATTTCGCGTGGCGGTAAAAGACTTATTTGATATTGCAAGTTACCCCACCACAGCAGGTAATCCTGATTGGGCTAACACCCACCCTATTCCACACTTTACGTCACCGGTAGTGAGTGCTTTGCAAAATGCAGGTGCTAGCATTGTAGGGAAAACCATCACCGATGAACTGGCCTACAGTTTAAATGGTCAAAATATACATTTTGGCACGCCACTTAATCCCCGGAACGCCGAGCGCTTACCTGGTGGTTCAAGTAGTGGTTCGGCTATTGCTGTCGCTCAAGGCAGTGCAGATATTGGTTTAGGTACGGATACAGGCGGCTCAATCCGTGTCCCCGCTAGTTATAATGGTTTGTATGGATTGCGTCCCAGTCATGGCGTTGTGTCAACGGAGCATCTAGTGGGATTAGCGCCTAGCTTCGATACAGTGGGTTGGATGACACGGGATATTCATACCCTAAACGCAGTAGCTAAGGTGCTACTAGCAGACTTACCGGCAGTTTCCATTAACAAACCCATTAAAGTGGCTTATTCCGCGAGCATTAACGCACAGAGTAGTCAACATGCAGAACTTGCGCAGTTACTTGTAACCTTACAGAAGCTCGAAAAAATAGACGTGCTTGACCTTTCATCCATATTAACTCCTGCTGATTTACAGCAAGGCGCTGAAGCGTTTAGGATCTTACAGGGTGCTGAAATTTGGTCAACTCACGGGGAATGGATAACAACGTGCCAACCCACATTCGCCCCTGATATAGCCAGTCGATTTGCATGGTGCAGTACCATAACTCCAGCACAGCAGTTGGAGGCTTTAAAAATCCAGCAACAATTTAATCTCAAGATAAAGCCTTTATTTGAACAAGCAGACTGCTTATTAATACCGACTACACCGGGCAGCGCCCCCTTGCTAACCATGAATGACGATGAACTTGCGCATTACCGCAATACGTTATTGTCGATGACCTGTATAGCAGGGCTTGGAGGCTTACCACAATTACAACTTCCCCTAAGTGGAAAAAATGACGCGCCCGTGGGCGTGTCGCTTATCGGCGCAAAATACCACGACCAATTTTTAATCGATTTTGCACACACAGTATTGGAATCAATAATATGAATAATAAATCCGTTGCCTTTACTGCCCCGCACTATGCAGCAAGCCAAGTTGGGCAGAAAATTTTGGAACAAGGAGGCACCGCTGTTGAAGCCATGGTCGCTGCCGCCGCTTCGATTGCCGTGGTTTACCCTCACATGAATAGTATGGGGGGTGATGGATTTTGGCTAATCAGTGAGCCAGGTAAAGACCCTATTGGCATTGATGCCAGCGGTACAGCTGCCAAAGGGGCTACCTTTGATTTTTATAAAGGCCATACGGCCATACCGGCCCGTGGCGGACTAGCAGCCTTAAGCATGGCAGGAGCAGTCGCTGGCTGGCATAAAGCCTTAGAATTAAGTCAAGATTGGCAAACCGCAATTCCCTTAGCCGAATTACTTGCACCCGCTATTGGCCAGGCGCAATGGGGCGTAGAAGTCACTCAGAGTTTACAAGATGCCAGTGAAAAAACCTTTGAGGCCCTATCGGAATTTGAGCACTTTAATCAATTTTTAATTAAAGGGAAATCTCTTAAAAAAGGCAAAATAGTTAAGTTACCGTTAATTGCCAACACCCTCAGCCGTTTGGCAGAAAACGGACTCATGGATTTTTACCATGGTGAAATCGCTAAGGATCTCGCACAAGACTTAGCCGATGCAGGTTCGCCAATTGAACTCAGTGATTTTAAAGATTATGCGGTAAAGCAAGTCGAACCATTAACGGTTAGTACCTCGGTGGCCAAGCTCTTTAATTTACCTGCACCGACACAAGGTATTGCATCACTGCTGATATTAGCCTTATTTGACAAGGTCAAAGATCAGGCAAAAAGTGACAGCGACTTTGTCCACTTATTAATTGAGTGCACTAAACAGGCCTTTATCATCAGAAATCAGTATTTGACCGATGCTTCGCGCCTCGCTCGTCCGCTCGAAGCTTTCTTAACGGAAGATGAACTCAACAAAGCCATCACTAACATCAGCTTAGACAAGGCGTTAAATTGGCCACATGAAGCCAAACAGGGTGACACGATTTGGATGGGTGCATGTGATGAGCAAGGACGCATGGTCAGTTATATTCAAAGCATTTACTGGGAGTTTGGTAGCGGCATTGTTTCACCCAAAACGGGGATTGTATGGAATAACCGCGGAACCTCTTTTAGTCTAGATCCCCAACATCTCAATGCCTTAGCACCAGGTTTAAAGCCCTTTCATACCTTAAACCCTGCTTTTGCAGAGTGTCTTGATGGTCGCCGAATGGTCTACGGCACCATGGGCGGAGAAGGACAACCGCAAACTCAAGCCGCTTTATTTGCTCGCTACATGTATCAAAATAAACCACTGAGTCATGCTATTTCAGAAGCCCGCTGGTTATTGGGCCGCACATGGGGCGATAACAGCCACAACCTGAAAGTCGAAGAAGACTTACCAGCTAAGATTATTGAGCAACTTATCGACAGAGGCCATGATGTCGCTATTGTTGCCCCTTGCAATGAACTTATGGGGCACGCGGGTGCCATTGTACTAGGGCCCAATTTACTCACCGCAGCCACCGATCCTCGTAGTGACGGCAAAGCCTTCGCCCCTCTGATATAAATAGGAATAAAGATGAATTTTTTGTTAGAAAATCTCCCAACCGTACTTGCTTTAGCGACCACAGGTGTCTTTGCTGGCCTTTTAGCAGGTTTGTTGGGTGTGGGCGGCGGTATCGTTATCGTGCCCGTGTTGTATTTTTTGTTTCAGCGCTTTGGTGTATCGCCACAAAGTGCCATGCTTATCGCTACCGCCACGTCTTTAGCCACCATCATTCCCACCTCAATCAGTTCGATTAAAGCCCATATGGCCAAAGGCAATGTAGACTTTGACTTATTAAAAGCTTGGGGCCTATTTATTCTGTTAGGGGTGCTCGTTGGCAGTAGCGTGGTCACCTTTATCGGTGGGCAGTGGTTAAGTTCATTGTTTGGCATTGTAGCCAGTTTATCAGCCTTGAATATGTTGTTTCGTACCGGTAAGTCAGCCATTGTTGAGCAATTACCTGGCAAGGCTGGCCAGAGTATTATGGCCTCTTGTATCGGTTTTTTTAGCTCCATGGTAGGTATTGGTGGCGGCACTTTGTCTGTACCCATTTTAACGGCCTGTAATTACCCAGCTCACAAAGCAGTGGGCACTGCAGCAGCCATTGGCTTAATTATCTCCCTTCCTGCAGCGCTTACCATGTTGATACTGGGTCAAACTCCTGTTGATGCGCCTGTCGGTACTTATGGCTTAGTCAATCTTGTTGGCTTTATTTGCATCGTACCGCTTACCGTTCTCTTTGCGCCATTAGGCGCCAAGTTAGCGTCGATTATGGATGCAAACCTGCTTAAAAAAATATTTGCCGTGGTGTTACTTATCACTGGCGCCCGTATGTTAATCCAGTCTTTTATTTAGGAGCCTCGTCATGAATCGACTTAATCCCCCTCCCCGTTTGTTAATGGGCCCTGGCCCGATCAATTGTTATCCCCGTGTATTAAGTGCCATGTCGACCCAGTTAATCGGTCAATACGATCCAGTGATGACGGGTTATATGAATGAAGTGATGGGTCTTTATCGTCAGGTATTTAAAACAGAAAATCAGGCGACCTTACTGATAGACGGCACATCGCGAGCAGGCATTGAAGCGGTATTGGTGTCATGTATTGAGCCAGGCGACAAAGTTTTAGTGCCAATTTTCGGCCGTTTTGGGCATCTGTTAAAAGAAATCGCCGAGCGAGCTGGTGCAGAAGTACACTGCATTGAAATTGAGTGGGGCCAAGTATTTTTACCCGAGCAAATTGAAGATGCCATCAAAAAAGTGAAACCAAAGTTATTGGCTATTGTGCAAGGTGACACCTCTACCACGATGCTACAGCCGCTAGAACATCTGGGGGAAATCTGTCAACGATATGGTGTTTTGTTTTATTCTGACGCCACTGCATCTATCGGCGGTAACCCTTTTGAAACAGACAAGTGGCAGTTAGATGCAGTGTCGGTAGGTTTGCAAAAATGCTTAGGTGGTCCAAGTGGCAGTGCTCCTATCACGTTGAGCGAACGGTTTGTAGACCTTGTGCGTCAGCGTAAGCACATTGAAGCAGGAATCAGAGCCGATCATCATGAAGCAGGCTCAGGTAGCCGTATTCGCTCAAACTACTTTGATTTATCTATGATCCTTGATTATTGGGGCCCGGAACGCCTTAATCACCATACTGAAGCCACAACCATGCTTTACTGTGCCCGTGAGTGTGCATTTAACTTACTTGAAGAAGGCATTGAGAACTCAATCAATAGGCATAAGGTTCACGGCGACGCTATGTTAGCGGGTGTCAAAGGCTTAAACCTTCAACCTTTTGGAGATTTAAAACATAAAATGCACAACGTAGTGGGTGTCTATATTCCACCCGGTATCCACGGCGACGAGCTAAGAATGCAGCTACTTAATGATTTTAATATTGAAATCGGCACCAGTTTTGGTCCTCTGCACGGTAAAATTTGGCGTATTGGCACCATGGGCTATAACGCACGAAAAGACACGGTATTGCACACTCTACAGTCAATGGAAACATTACTTAGACGGGCGGGTCATACCATGACGGCTGGTCAATGTGTAGACAATGCGTTGGCCGTTTATGCAGCGAGCAATCTATGAATGATTTAAGCGCTTACGCCGCTTTAACTTATCAACGGTGTGATGAGTTGGCCGAACTTAGTCAAGATCCAACGTGCATGGACAGGCGTTACCTAAGCAAAGAACATCAATTAGCCAATCATCAGGTCGCGAAGTGGATGGAACAAGCTGGAATGAGAGTTTGGCAAGATGCGGCAGGTAATCAGTGGGGCGAATTAAAATCTGCCTCACCACATGCCCCAACCTTAGTGATTGGCAGTCATTTAGACACGGTGCCTAACGGCGGCAAATACGATGGAATACTCGGTGTATTATTACCTTTAAGTGTATTGCAGTATTTATACGATACTCAGCAAAGCCTACCCTTTACTCTGCAAATTGTAGGCTTTGGTGATGAAGAAGGGACGCGGTTTGGCGCGACACTGTTAGGCAGCCACGCTATTGCTGGAACATGGCAAGAAGACTGGGCTGATTTAACCGACAGTGACGGTATATCGCTCAGTCAGGCGATGCAAGACTTTGGTCTTGATATCAGTCGTGTAAATGAAAGCATACGTCACGATATCAATGCCTTTTTAGAAGTGCATATTGAGCAAGGTCCTGTATTAGAAGCACAGGATCTTGCGGTCGGTATCGTCAATGCCATTGCCGGAGCTCGTCGCTTCAAATGTGTGGTGACGGGTATGGCAGGTCATGCCGGCACCGTGCCAATGACTATGCGTCAAGATGCCCTAGCCGGTGCAGCTGAGATGATCCTGGCCATCGAGCGTAGTGCAAAAGATTTCGATGTGGTCGCCACCGTCGGCAAATTAAGCTGCTTATCGGGAGCGACTAATGTGATTTCAGGGAAAACTGAATTTTCAATTGATATACGCAGCGAAAACGATCAACAACGTGATGATGCCTTTAGTGACATTGCAAGCCAGTTGAGTGATATTGCAACACGTCGTCAGTTGCAACTCACTGTAGTACAAACTCACTCTGCCAGTGCCGTCCAGTGCGACGCACAATTACAATCTACCTTAGCAAAAGCGATTTCAGACACGCACATAGTGCCTTATACACTGACCTCTGGAGCGGGGCATGACACTATGGCCATGGCTAAAATATGTCCCGTAGGCATGTTATTTATGCGCTGTGATAAAGGTATTAGTCATCACCCCGCAGAAGCGATTGAAATTTCTGATATCGAAAAAACCATGCAGGTTTTATTGCACTTTTTTACTGAATATGAACATTCTTTTCATCAAAAAACGGTGAAATGTCATGATTTGAACACAAATTGAGCAATAAGGGAGCTGCTTTACGTTTTCGCTCAAAACTATTTAATGAAAGGTTTCTACCTAGCATGCTAATCTAGGGTAAATTACTGGGCGTGTTTACCCTGATTTTTATTTTCACGTTATAAATTAATGATATAGGAGATAAAATTTAGTTGGCCATAAATGGCGAAATCATCAAATTGCAATAAAATGATAGCTATAGTCCGTTATTTGTTGTGATGCTCTTTAGTCGTAAAGCGAGCAAGTAAAACCAAATAAAATGTTTGACTAACAATTTCCTCAGATTTTGAGGGCTTAAATTAACACAGCAACGATCTAAATGAGGATGCTATTTTGTTAGAATTGTTAAGCGCGGAACGAACCAAACCCCATATTTTGTTGGTAGATGACCAAAGTTCGTCGATGGTTCAACTCAATGAGATATTCAAGCATGACTACGAAGTCTTTATGACTACTGATGAAGGCTGCGCCCTTGAGTTATGTAAAAAAGTGTTGCCCGATGTCATTTTGTTAGATGTGATGATGCCTAGCATTAATGGTTACGAACTATGTGAGCAAATTAAAGCAACACCGGGATTACATCATATTCCAATCATTTTTATCACGGCCTCAGAAGATGCCCTAGGCGAAGTGCAAGGTTTTACCTCCGGTGGTGTCGACTATGTGCATAAACCAATCGATAGTAAAATTGCGTTAGCACGGGTCAAAAACCAAATAGAACTCAAACGTCAATCAGACAAGTTACGCTCGTTGGCTATGGTAGATGGTTTAACTGGTATTGGTAACCGTCTTCTACTAGAAGAGCGTTTTGTGGAAAATTGGCTCTCAAGTATTCGCATTCAAAAGCCTATTTCTTTATTAATGGTGGATATTGATAACTTCAAAAAGTTTAACGATCACTATGGCCATGTTAATGGTGATGAGTGTATTAAACGGGTGGCCAATGCCATTAAAACAAGCTTAGAGCGTCCTCTTGATTTAGTGGCTCGTTATGGTGGTGAAGAGTTTTTATGTATTTTGCCTAATACTGAATTAGAAGGAGCCATCAACGTCGCGCGTTGTATATTGCAAAATGTACAACAATTAAACATCCCCCATCACCTGTCTAATGCAGCCCCCGTCGTGACAGTCAGTATTGGCGCCGCTAGCTGTTTGCCACAAATTCACGACGATCATCAACATTTATTAGAAAAAGCTGATCAGCATCTTTATAAAGCCAAGTCATCCGGTAAAAACACGGTCTGTGCTACATAAGAACACGCAGTTTTACTGATAAAGGTAAAATTGCGTGTAATACATATCATCTTTTACCAGTGGACCACTAATTTACCGGTGTTGAGATTATTCTCCATGCGGGCATGAGCGGTATTGATTTCATCCACTGAATAACAGAACTCTATATTAGGCTTAATGAGTTGCTTACTCAATGTATCGCCAAACTGCTTGGCAAACTCAGCCACTAAATGGGCTTTATAGTCACCTGTCCGACTCCTTAACGTTGAGCCTTTTAAGGTAACTCGTTTACCAAGCAATTGGGCCATATCAATTTTTTCTGCATAGCGCCCGCCCAACATGGCTAACTGGATAATGCAAGCATCCTGATTGGCAACAGACAAATTACGGTTAACATAGTCAGCGCCAATAAAATCGATAATTAAATCTCGTTTATCATGGGCCTTTAGTGCTTCAACAAAGTCTTGTTGTTTGTAGTTGATCAGTAAAGCCGCCCCGTTGCTTTGACACACGTGTAATTTTTCGCTGCTAGAGGCGGTTACTGCAATATGGCAGTCCCATTGTTTAGCCAACTGAGTGGCCGCCAAGCCGACGCCACTGGCCCCTGCGTGGATCAACACCCTGCTCTTTTTTGCTAAATTGTATTCAACAAACATGCTTTGGTAGGCAGTTAAAAAACATTCTGCGACCCCTGCAGCTTCATCATCTGTTAACGAGCTTGGCGTTGCTAATAAATGCTGCACATCCACCGCCACATACTCTGCATAAGCACCGCCCGCCACTAAACCATACACTCTGTCGCCGATTTTAAACGATGAAGAAGTCATGAGTTCAGCCGGCATTTCGACAATCTCACCAGCCATCTCTAAACCCAGGATGGGGCTTTCACCTACAGGTGGTGGGTATTGGCCCTTTTTTTGCAAAATATCCGCACGATTAATACCAAACGCCGCGACTTTTACTAGTACTTGACCTGTTTCCAACTCAGGCACTGAGGTTTCATTAATAAATAACGTATTCGTCTCGTCTGCACTGTTAAAATCAATAAAACGCATTTAATTACCTTATTGTGTGTAGCTTGCTGTAAACCTTAGGTACAATTTACGAAAATTTAAGAGTGCTCTACTTTATGTCTTCTAGTGTTATTTTGCAGCCCGAAAGGGAAAAATCTTTATTGCGTCGCCATCCTTGGATATTTACCCGGGCCATCGACAAACAAGTCGGTCGTTTAAATTCCGGTGATACGGTTGATGTGTTTAGTTCAGAGGGTGCTTGGTTGGGCCGCGGTGCGTGGTCACCAGAATCACAAATTCAAATTCGTATTTGGACCTTCGAACAAAAAGAAGTGATTGATAATGGTTTTTTCCAACGTCGTATTGCCCGAGCTCAGGCGGGACGTGAGGATATTATCGCCCGTCATGGTCTGACTGGCTATCGCCTTATTGCAGCCGAATCTGACGGTCTACCCGGTGTCACTATCGATCGCTACAACCATGTCTTTGTATGCCAGCTTTTATCTGCGGGAGCAGAAAAGCACCGCGACAAAATCGTCTGGGCCCTATTAAAAGAGTTTCCTGATGCGGTTATTTACGAACGCAGTGATGTATCTGTGCGTAAAAAAGAAGGGTTGCCAGAGTTAATGCAGGTATTGCACGGCGAGGTTCCTGACGAAGTAATCATCGAAGAAAACGGTATCAAAATTATCGTCAACGTAAAACAAGGGCACAAAACTGGATTTTATCTCGACCAACGAGATAACCGTGCGATTGCCGCTAAATACGCACGCAACAAAAAGGTCCTTAACTGTTTTTGTTACACTGGCACTTTTGGCAGTTATGCTCTCGCCTCAGGCGCAGAGCATGTGACCAATTTAGACGTCTCTGACCTAGCCCTAGAAACAGCTAAGCGCAACGTTGAAGTAAACGGTCTTGACACGGCAAAGTGTGATTTTATTAACGCCGATGTATTTCAAGCCCTTCGTGACTACAAACAAGAGGGCCGAAAGTTTGAACAAATCATCCTCGACCCACCCAAGTTTATAGAGTCTAAAAATTCTTTAGTCAGAGGCTGTCGAGGGTATAAAGATATTAATATGTTAGCCATGCAAATTATGGAGCCCGGTGGCATATTATGTACTTTTAGCTGTTCTGGCTTATTGTCATTTGAACTATTTCAAAAAGTAGTCGCAGATGCGGCCTTAGACGCAGGAAGAGAAGTGCAATTTATTGAGCGCTTAGGACAAGCTGCTGACCACCCCGTAGGTTCTGCCTATCCAGAAGGATTTTATTTAAAAGGATTGGTATGCCGAGTCATTTGAGGCCTTAATACTTAAGACCTCAACCTTAGGTGTTGAGCTTATTTCATCTCGATAATTTCAACACCTATAACACAAGAATTTTCACCGTTGGCTTCACACCGTACCACTCTGGCACTGGCAGACAAAGAAGGGATCTGACTGCTGGTAGAGGCTATATGTACATTAACAAAAGTTCCTATTTCTAAAGAACTTTCGTCCAATTCAAACGACATCCCTGTAGCACTAATATCTTTACACACTGTTTGTAGGGACCGCGTTGACTCATCATCACTTACCACTATTTCACATGGCGAGTTAATCATCATCCGAAAAAAATTGCGCTTATCGTCATAACCTAACATCAGATACCTCTTCCTGTTTTATTATTGCACCCCCTGTTTATAGGGTGAGTGTAAAATAAAGTCAACGACTTAAATTAGATACTTGCCAGCTGATTTGCGATACGTTTTGTTGAAATAGGCACATTCGTTCCTAATTGCTGCGCAAAAAACGAAATTCGCAACTCTTCAATTAGCCATCTCACTTCTGCTAACTCTGCGGGTATCTCTTTTCCTAAAGGGATTTGTTGACATTTTTTTACGTACTCAGCCTGTACTTTCTCGATATTAAGTTGATGAAGTTTATCTTTTATCGGATCGATAGGCAGTTTTTCAAACCGGCGCTTTATGCCCTCGATATAACGCTGCCAATCCACTAGCTTATCTACGCCAATGACACTGACAAATTGAGGAAAAACCAAAGAGTCCAAATGTTGCTTAATATCGCTGTGAGCATGGATCATAGTTAAAGGTACATTGCCCTTCATTTTTTTATTGATACCGTGAGCGGTAGTCAAACCTACCTCAACCTTGTTGGCGATAGCTAAAACCAATTCATTAATGTCTTGGCGGACATAGTCACAACACGCTAAAAATTCATTTTTACTGCGTATGTCAGTTGCGTTCTTTTGGCTAAAATCGCCGATAAGTTTATCAACACCGGCATTAATACAGTCGTCAATTAAGGTTTGAATTTGTCCAAATGGATTAAAATACAAACCCAACTTAGCTTTATTGGGTAGCTTTTCTTGCAAGTACTTAATGGGTGATGGAATAGCGAGTACCACCAGTTGACGTAATCCTGTTTTATGGGACGATTTAGCGAGATGAGCTTGTTCAAACAGTTTAATTCCAACAGTTTTACCTTCGTTAACTAAAGCGGGATAAGCTTTAATTTCATAACCGGCACTCTTGCTGATATATTCTTTGGGTAAAACATCAAAAGCCCACTCACTGAGTCCTTTTTGCTCTAAATCAGGGGTTGCGACTTTTTGTAAGCTCTGCTTAACCTGACCTTGTAAGCTGTGTTGCAATTCGTGCAAATCCCGTCCTTGGCGCAGCAACTTACCTTGCTCATCTAGTACCTTAAAATTAAAGCGCAAATGTTTGGGTAAACTCGCCACTTGCCACTCTTCATCACTAACTTCAATACCTGTCATTCTCTTTAATTTTAAAGATAATGCCTCTAAAAACGGAACAAACTGCCCCTTTTTATCAATAGGGCTTAAATCAGCCAAACAAGCATCAGCGTAATTTGGAGCTGGCACAAAATTTCGTCTTAATCGCTTAGGTAAGCCCTTAATCAGCGCCACAATTAACTCATGGCGTAATCCAGGAATTAACCAATCAAAGCCTTTATTTTCTAGTTGATTCAATAGCGCCAGCGGCACTATTAAACTAACGCCATCATCAATGTCTGTTGGCTCAAAATGATATTGCAGGACTAATCGTAAGTTGTCTTGGCGATAAGTTTCTGGAAAAGAGTGGGCATCAATATGCGAGGCATCTTTTTTAATTAAGGCTTCAGGATCAAAATTTAAAAACGCAGGCGCCACTAGACTCTGTTTTTGCCACCATTTTTTAAAACTCGCATCACTGCATACATGTTCGGGAAGTCTTTCAGCATAAAAATCAATTAAAGTGTCTTCGTCAACTAATAAATCACGGCGGCGGCTTTTTTCTTCTAAGGCTTCAATGTCAGTAACGATTTTTTGATTGTGTTGTAAAAAAGCAAAGGTTAACTTGGTATCTAGATTTACTAAGGCTTCACGAATGAAAATCTCTCTGCTGATCACCGGATCAATGGTGCTATAGGTGCGTCGTCTTTGCGCTACAAGAACTAAACCAAATAAGGTGACTTTTTCAAATGCCTGCACTACGCCTTGTTTTTTTGACCAATGAGGCTCTGAATATTCTGTTTTACTTAAATGTGAGGCTAAAGGCTCAATCCATTCAGGTTCAATTTTAGCGGCCACTCGGCCAAATAAACTCGAGGTTTCAACGAGCTCCGCCACCATCGTCCACTTAGGTTGCGTTTTTGACAGACCAGAGCCCGGAAAAATCATAAAGCGAGTGTTTCTAGCGCCCAAATATTCGCGCTCTTTGTCTTTAAAGCCAAGATGAGACAATAAACCGGATGCCAACGCTTGGTGAATAGCCTGATAATCTGCCTCAGTATGGCTAATACCAAAACCCAATTCAGCGACGGACTTTTTCAGTTGGCTAACGATGTCTTGCCATTCACGCATACGCAAATAGTTAATGAAGTGTTTTTTACACCATGTACGCAGCTGATTCGCACTCAAGTCTTTTTGCTGTTGCTTAAAATCCTGCCATAACAACAAAAACCCGACAAAATCAGACTCTTTACTGCGATAATCGCTGTGCATCTCGTCAGCCGCTTGACGTTTATCTTGTGGGCGCTCTCGGGGGTCTTGAATACTTAAGCCCGCAGCAATAATCAGTACCTCTGATACACAATTTAACCGCGCCGCTTCTACCACCATACGCGCATACCGAGGATCCACGGGTAAACGTGCGAGTTGTTTACCAATAGCAGTGAGTTCTAAGCGACTGTGTTTAGAGGCTACTGCACCTAATTCTTCAAGTAATTGAAAGCCATCATTAATGTTGCGGGACTCTGGGGCCTCGACAAAAGGAAAATCATCAATTTTACCTAAACCCAGCGACATCATTTGTAAAATTACCGAGGCTAGATTAGTGCGCAGTATCTCCGGATCAGTAAAGTCTGCCCGAGCAGTGTAGTCATCTTCACTGTATAAGCGAATACAAATACCATCAGACACACGACCACATCGCCCTGCCCTTTGATTAGCCGATGCTTGTGAAATAGCTTCGATAGGTAAGCGCTGCACTTTACTGCGCGCGCTGTAACGGGATATACGGGCAAAACCCGGATCTATGACATACTTAATACCCGGAACAGTCAATGATGTTTCAGCCACGTTAGTGGCCAGTACAATGCGACGGCCAGAATGGGATTGAAATACTTTATTCTGTTCGCTCACACTTAAACGTGCATACAGCGGAACCACTTCTGTATGGCGAAATTGCTCTTTATTTAAGGCATCAGCAGTGTCGCGAATTTCACGCTCACCGCTTAAAAAAACCAATATATCGCCGGGCTTTTCAGTCGAAAGCTCGTTAACCGCATCAATAATTCCTTGGGTTTGATCATTATCTTGACTGTCTAATGGACGATAACGCATTTCTACCGGAAAGGTACGGCCACTCACTTGAATAACGGGGGCATCGTCAAAGTGTTTCGAAAAACGCAGAGGATCAATAGTAGCAGAAGTAATAATAAGCTTTAAATCAGGTCGCTTAGGTAGCAGTTGTTTGAAGTAGCCCAAAATAAAATCGATGTTTAGGCTACGCTCGTGTGCCTCGTCGATAATGATGGTGTCATATTGATTTAAAAACCTGTCTTGTTGAATTTCAGCCAACAAAATACCGTCAGTCATCAGTTTGATATAGCTGGTTTCACTGACGTTGTCTGAAAAACGGATTTTAAAACCGACGTGCTGGCCTAATTCACTCTGTAACTCTTGGGCAATACGCTGTGCCACCGTGCGGGCGGCAAGTCGTCTTGGTTGGGTATGGCCGATTAAACCATGTATACCACGACCCAATTCCATGCATATTTTCGGAATTTGCGTGGTTTTACCCGACCCTGTTTCACCCGCCACAATGACCACTTGATGAGCAGAAATCGCTTCAGCAATTTCTTGCTTTTTTTCGCTGACGGGTAAATCGGGATAATCAATATTGGGTCGATTCAGCTGTTTACGCTGCACTACCGATAGTGATTGATCAATATCAAGCAACACGCTTTGCAGTTTTTCACTGGTTTTTTCGTAGTCAGCCTTGTCTAGGCGTTTTACTCGTTGCCGAAATTTAAAACGGTCTTTCGATAAACACTGATTAATCTGTGCATATATAAGCTTTGAAGTAATAGCAGGTGATATGTTTGCGCGGTCAGACAATGGAGCTTCTCTTAGTTAACGACAATGTCGATCGTAAAAGAAGCGCCTATAAATTACCAGCGATTAAACCGCGTTTTTGTAACCATCACGTAAATGTAAATCAATGGCATTAAGCAGGGCTGAACGGTTGATTGTACCCAATAAAAAGCCATCATCGTCCACTATGGGATACACTTTCGGTTTTTCAGTTAACATACGTTGGGCTAATTCAATAACTGACAAATAGGGCTTAACCGCAATCACTTCAACTCGCATCACATCCTTTACATGGGCCACCTGTTCTCGATAATAACTTGACTCAAGCATCTGAACTAAACAGTCTTGCTCAGATAAAAAACCGATTACTTTATTTTGCCCATCAATAACAGGGCCGCCTGTCTGACGACTCTGCAGCAGTTTTTCAACCGCTTCTGCTACGGTCATTTCGCTATTAAAAGTGACAGGACGAAGATTCATGTGATCACTGACATTTAAAGATTCCATTGATACCACCTATTTTTATGGGTAAATTTAACACTCTGGTGTTAAGGTAAGTCTGGTCGCAAAATTTTATACTTCACTCCAAGATTTTGTAAACATGGCTTTTGTTACAAATCGGGGATAAGTCAACTATAGCTCAGGAATGAAAATGTCTAGATTGTTATGCTCCATCACTCTGTCTGTAGTCTGTTACTTTTTAAGTGCAGAGCTCAAAAGTGAAGCTCAAGAAAACCAAAGTTTCAAGGACATTACATATACAGAGAGCTTGGTGGATGAACGTCTGTTTGAGTTTTTATCGAGTGGTTTAAGTCAGGTAGACGTAAAGCAAGTAAGAATCGATTTACTGGATTTACAAGCGAACATTGCTAACTATGAAAAACAAGAACAAGCGTTTTATTGGTATAATCTGGCTATTAGTGCAAGACATGCCAGTTTATCT
>NZ_JANQVQ010000029.1:60671-70565 GCF_030730205.1 Paraglaciecola sp. | reverse complement strand
TACCAACAGTATGAGTTATTAAAAACCTACATTGAGCAATTAAGACAATTAACCTTAATCGAACTCGACCCTGTAACCCAACGTTTACCTGAGGAATATGAAAATCTAAAAGCCCGCGCTTATTTTCAAACAGGTCAATTAGAAGAGGCAGAATTACTGTTAGAACAACTGATATCTCAAGCAGAATCACACAATAGCCCGCAAAATATCAATTGGTATTCGTTATTAAGCCAAATTCACCACGTCAATAAGGATGACGTCAAACGATTCGCCATCTTACAAAAACAGATGATTTTTTTCCCGAGCAAAAAACTAGAAGAGGAAATAGTGGCTTTACAAAGTAAAGATTAAGTTTTTGCCCTTACATTTTTACAAACAACGACATCGCTTTACTCTTCATCTGCCAAGACGTTTACCCAACCTCGCCTTTAGTTTAGTATCCAAGCCTGTAAATTTATTAGCAAACTGCGAAACGAGATAAAAGCTAGGCATGAACCAAGCAACAATTTACTGGCACGATTATGAAACGTGGGGAGTCAGTCCACAAAAAGACTTTCCATGTCAATTTGCTGGTGTAAGAACCGATTTAGACCTTAATATTATCGACAAACCTTTGATGATATACAGTCAAATACCCAACGATTACATCCCCCAACCGCAGGCTTGTTTAATTACAGGGATAACACCTCAATTAACCCTGCGTGATGGGATCAGTGAAGCCAGTTTTATTCAGAAAATTTATGAGCAGTTCAGCCAAGCTAATACCTGTGTGGCGGGTTACAACAGTTTACGGTTTGATGATGAGGTAACACGCTACACGCTATACCGTAACTTTTACGATCCCTATGCTCGCGAATGGCAAAATGGTAATAGCCGCTGGGACATTATTGATTTAGCCAGAGCCTGTTATGCACTTCGGCCAGAAGGCATAGAATGGCCATTAAACGACGATGGAATACCGAGTTTTAAACTGCAAGCGTTAAGCTCAGCCAACGGTTTAGAGCACAAGGCCGCGCACGATGCGATGTCGGATGTTTACGCCACCATTGCCTTGGCTAAATTAATCAAGGAAAAACAAAGTAAGCTTTATCAATTTTCCTTTGAAAATCGCAGTAAAACCAAGGTAGCAGCGCTAATTGACTGTGAAAATTTAACGCCCCTCGTTCATGTATCTTCTAAATTGCCTGCGGCTCAGGGATGTTGTACGTGGATAAGTCCGGTAGCGCTTCACCCTACCAATAAAAATGCGGTGATTGTACTTAATTTAGCCTTAGATCCCAGACCATTGGCTACCCTAAGCGTTGAAGAAATTAGACAAAAACTATATCAGCCGAGCAGTATGTTGGCTCAGGACGAGCAGCGCTTGCCCCTTAAATTGATACATTTAAATAAATGCCCTTTTATCGCGCCAGCTAAAACACTAACAGAAGAAAATGCTTCTCGGCTCGGCATCAATCGCAAAGAATGTCTAGAAAACTTACAATGGATTAAATCCAACACAGACATAGTAGCGAAGCTACAAGCCGTATTTACTGAGCAATATAGTGAAAGGTCATCGGATCCGGAACATGCCCTGTATAGTGGTGGTTTTTTCAGTTCAGCAGATAAGCAACTTATCTCTCAAGTTAATCAAGCCACAGAGCAGCAGTTAATTGACTTAGTGCTGCCCTTTGAAGATCCGAGATTAAGCACGTTGCTGTTTCGTTACAGAGCCAGAAACTTTCCCCAAACTCTGAGCCAAAAAGAAATTGAAAGCTGGCAACAATACAGAAAAACTCGTTTGATGGAACCAAATTCAGCCGCTTCGATTAAATTGCCAGAGTACTTCCAAGAGTTAGAACACCTAAGCGTTGAACATGCTAATAACCCTAAAAAATTGGCTATCATCACGGCCCTTTACAAATATGCGCAAAATTTATAACAATGGCGGTAAGGTAAAATCTGAACTAGCCGATATTTAATTTGAATTGTAAGCAAAACGTTTTGATTATATTGTGAAATCAATGTTTCACACGGACAAGGTGATTTAAATGCTAGGTATTACCCTTAAGGTAGATGAAAACAAGCAATTTTTGGATGTGGTGTTATCGCCCAAAATGATCCAAAAGCCCATCGATGCTAAAACCATCCAAGAAATTCTCCAACGAAGTGAATATAGCCAGTGGTTTATTTTTGAACAAAATATTGTTGATGCCTTAAATCACTATCAAACTGCCTTGAAAAACGGCAACAAAGATGACTCAACTCACCGTATTGCTGAGCGCAAAGAAAGCGACATTAAATGCAAGATTCAAGAAGACGAGTTAGCTGCAAGCTTAATTATCACCAGAGGCTATGGTGGAGCTGCTCTCACAGCAGATCACTTAATGAAAACCTTGAAAGAACACAGTATTGTTAAAGGTATCAGTAAAAAACGCTTAGAAGCCCTTGCCAAAGAGTGTAATAACGGAGTGCCAGGACAAACCTATCAAAATATCGTTGCTAAGGGTTTAACACCACGAAATGGCCGCTCGTCTAAACTACAGCCTTTGGTGCAAAATGCCCTAGAACGCATCCTACAACCACAGCAAGTTGGTAGCGCCCGCGTAGATATGCGTAATTTGGGTGACGTTATTTGCGTTAAAAAAGGAACAGAGTTGTTGCGCCGCCTACCACCAGGTAAAGGCCGCATCGGCGTGACTGTGACCGGCGCTAGAATTGAGCCGAAACCCGGCGAGTTACTGCCTATTAAACCTGGCGAAGGGACGGCTATCAGTGAACGAGATGAAAATCTTCTGATCGCTGACATTTCTGGGATGCCTAAGTTTAAAGATCAAAAAATGTGGGTAGATGAGACCTTTATTTGTAAAGGGGTCAACGTAGGAACGGGCAACATCAATTACGATGGCGCGGTGTTGGTAAACGGCGATGTAACAGAAAAAATGCAAATCATTGCCTCTGGCGATGTCACTATCAATGGCTTTGTTGAATCAGCTCATATTCAGGCTGGCGGTGACATCATTATTACTGAAGGAGCTATGGGTAAGGTTAATGACAATGTCACCGAATACAGCTCTCAGCTATTTGCCAAGGGCAGCGTGCACGTTCAACATGGCCAGGGCCTAGATATAAATTGTAATGGCAATGTAACCATTGGCCGTCAATTAGCGTATAGCCGAGTAACCTGCAAAGGCGAAGTAACAGTAGGCGCTGTTGACAAACCCGCTGGTAATATTTTTGGCTGTACCATTAAATGCAATAGTAAGTTAGCGGCTGGAACCGTAGGCGCTATTTCAGGAAGTAGTTTAAGTATTGATTTTAGCGACGGTTTTAATAGTTTGTTAGAGCGCAAGGATACGCTTGACGAACTACTGCGCCAAATTAAACAAAATAATACCCGACACCAACAACGAATGAACCTGATCAACGGAAAATACATCCCCGAAGATATGAAGGGACGAGTAGAAGAAGCCAATGAAATGGTGCAAAACGAGTGGCAATTATTAAAATGGCTAGAAAGCAAAGCCGAAGAAATGAAAAATTCGAAAGACAGCTATCAAACAAATATCAAATTATTAGCTAATAAGAAAATTTATCCGGGAGTCATTCTAAAACTCAATAACCGTACATGGCGTGCGGAACGAGAATATGAAAAATCTCAAGTGTCGTTTTTGGGACACCAATGGCAACATGAGCCATTGGTTTAGTTTCTGCGACGAAGTCAGTCTATAGTCGTGCTAACAAACTGGAGGTATCCCAACGGTTACCTCCTAGTTTTTGAACATCAGCATAAAATTGATCAACCAGCGCGGTTAAGGGTAATGAACTCCCGTTATTCTTAGCTTCTTGTAGGGCAATATCTAAATCTTTGCGCATCCAATCCACCGCAAATCCAAAATCGTATCGCTGCTGCAGCATCGTGGCTGAGCGATTTTCCATTTGCCAGCTCTGTGCCGCCCCTTTAGAAATAACATCGATTACTGCTTGGCAATCTAGCCCTGCGTTTTGGCCAAACTGTAAGGCTTCTGCCAAGCCTTGTACGATGCCTGCGATGCAGATCTGATTCATCATCTTTGCTAATTGACCACTGCCTACAGGCCCTAATAATTGACTACATTTTGCGTAGGCATTTGTTACCGCTTTAACCTTAGCAAAGTGTCCCTCATCACCGCCTAACATGATGGTAAGCTGCCCCTTTTGTGCGCCAATTTGTCCGCCAGATACGGGCGCATCATAAAAAGAAACACCTAAGGCTTCGCATTCTGCCGCCATCTCTTTGGCCACTTTGGCTGATGTGGTGGTGTGATCTACAACAATTTTTTCAGGGCTGATACCTGCAAGCACACCTTGCTCCCCGAGCATGATTTCACGTAAATCTTCATCGTTACCCACACAAATAAAAATAATTTCTGCTTGCTGAGCTGCTTCTTTAGGAGTAGCAACGCACTGGCCAGCATACTCAGTTAACCAAGTTTCTGCCTTAGCTGATGAACGGTTGTACACGCTCACTTGATGACCTGCAGCCGCTAAATGTCCAGCCATGGGATACCCCATAACGCCTAAGCCGATAAAAGCTACTTTTTGCTTCATGTTATGCCCTTTAATACTTGAATGTACCGTTAAACCTGACAATATAAACTACTACTCACGATGCAGGAACCTTCATGACAGATACCCTATATCATTTTAACCTTACCTTAAATAATGGCCAACAAACCACCCTCGAACCGTATCAGGGGAAGGTGTTGTTGATTGTTAATACTGCCAGTAAATGTGGTTTTACGCCTCAATATGAAGGCTTACAACGCCTGTACAGCACCTATCATGCCCAAGGTTTGGTTGTCCTGGGTTTTCCTTGTGACCAATTTGGCCATCAGGAGCCAGGTTCAGACGAGGAAATTGAACAATTCTGTAGCCTTAACTTTAATGTGAATTTTCCCTTGTTTCGAAAAATTGACGTAAACGGAAGTCAGGCATCACCACTTTACACCTTTCTCAAGTCAGAGGCCCCTGGCGTATTGGGCAGCAAAGGGATTAAGTGGAATTTTACTAAATTTTTAGTGGATAAAAATGGCAAGGTAATTAAGCGATATGCACCAACCACTAAACCCACAGATATCATCACCGATATAGAGGCATTGCTCGCTGAGTAAGCACTACACTTAAAGGGCAGGTAACCCTGCCCTTTGTGTTAAGGGCCAAGTTACATGGGTTGAGCCCTTGCTCAATTTATATAGTTCGCTGCGCAATTAGCATAAAATATTTACCAAACCACAAATAGGGCTGTTGCTCGCCATATTGTAATTCTAGTCGTTTTAACTGCTCGTAATGACTGGTTTGCTGGGTCTTATCTTTTAAATAATCGTGAAAACACCGAATACCTGCCTGCTGAACAATATTTACCGGCAAATCTTGCATAAAAGCCAAAATATCTTGCGGACGCTGTGGATTATTAGGATTTAAGCGTACTTGATTTTTTACCTTCATGCCTTGCTCAACATAATCAAAATTACCGTAACAAATATTACTGAAACGCTGCGCATCTTGATTAAAAAAGCTTAAAGACAAATACCCAGCGGGCTTAAGCAAGGCCACTAATTTTTGGATAACAGGAAAAGGGTCGCTTAACCATTCTAAAACCGCATGACAAATAACAAGATCGTACTGCGTTTCTGGCAAGCTAAGTATATCTTGATGGCACAATGTCAGCTTGTCATTGGTGGCAAACTTAGCTTTAGCAATGGCTAAGGTTTCTCCAGAAATATCCGTAAGTGTGACCTCATGTCCTAGGGCTAACATGGCTTGAGTCATGGTGCCAGTACCGCCACCTGCATCAAGTATACGCATAGGTGAGCTGCGCAGGTCGATGGTGTTGGTTAAATGATGTAAAAATAGTTCGTGCCTGAGTTTCCCCTTGGTTGAACCATGGATATTGTGCTCAAACTTCGTGGCAATATCATCAAAATTTTGGTCGGCTTTCATTTTTTAATCTTAGGCAGGATTGGGAATATCAATAAATTCAACTGTCACATCAAGGGTCTTTGCTAAATAGTCACCCACTGCTTGGGCACCAAATCGCTCAGTTGCATGATGGCCTGCAGCGAAAAAGTGAATATTCATTTCTCGTGCAGTATGGATGGTTTGCTCGGAAACCTCACCCGTGATAAACGCATCAATACCTTGGCTGGCAGCTAAATCGATGTATTTTTGTCCACCACCAGTGCACCATGCCACGGAACTGATTAGCGCTTTTTGCGCGACTTCAACTAAGGGTGATTTGCCTAGCACTAAATCTAACCGCTGGGCTAATTCACTTGGGGTAAGCGCTGTTTCAAAGTTGCCTTTTAAGGCAATACTGATCCTTCCTCCTTCAAGGTTTTCGATATTTTTTATGTCTAAACGCTGAGCCAGTTGCACATTATTGCCAAGGCTAGGATGCACATCTAAGGGTAAGTGATAAGCAAATAAACTTATATCGTGTTGCAGCAAAGTGGCTATCCGCTTTTTTTTCATGCCGCTTAAACAAGGATCTTCGCCCTTCCAAAAATAACCATGATGTACAAAAATGGCGTCTGCCTCGGCTGCTACAGCTCGGTCGATCAATGCTTGTGACGCTGTCACGCCTGTCACAATTTTACGAATGATAGGCTTACCCTCTATTTGCAAACCATTTGGGCACCCGTCACCCATCAAATGCGGCTGTAGTAAGTCATTTAGGGTGTTCAGTAATTCAGTTCTTGAAACGCTCATATTTTAAAGGTCTTGGTCGCTTAATTTTTTGTCTTTGCTTTACTGCTGCTGGGCATCGATAAAGCTTTTAAATAGTGCTTTTGTTCGAGACACAGAGCTGGCGTGGTCAACGATAGGCACATAGTAACCGAGTTTTATGACATCAGTATATTTACTTGGTTGATGAATTTGTTTTGCTGTCAGCTTACTCAGCTCTGGCACCCAACGTTTTATAAACGTGCCCTGCGGGTCGAAACGTTCACTTTGTGAAGTAGGATTAAAAATACGAAAATACGGTGCAGCATCCGTTCCTACCGATGCACTCCACTGCCAACCACCATTATTCGACGCAAAATCACCATCAATCAATTGGCTCATAAAATAGTCTTCAGCCCAGCGCCAAGGCAAAAACAAGTGTTTGCAATAAAAACTAGCTACGATCATTCTCAAGCGGTTGTGCATCCAACCAGTGGCTTTAAGCGCGCGCATCGCAGCATCAACAATAGGGTAGCCTGTTTCACCCTTTTTCCATGCCTCAAAATGCGCTTTGTTATCATCCCACTTAAAGTGGTGGTATTGCTTTTGAAAAGGAAAATTCTTATTTACGTGGGTAAAATGAAACGCCACATACCGGTAAAAGTCGCGCCACGCGAGCTCTTTTAACCACACGTGCGCGCCGTGATTTGGCTCAGAGATTTTTTCACCATATTCTTGTTGCAAAACAAATGCACAGTGCTTAGCGCTAAGGCCTCCAATCGAAAGCAAGTGGGATATCTGACTGGTGCCATCCACTGCAGGAACATCTCTGTTGTCAGCGTAATCAGGGGCTTTTTGCTCAACAAAGGCTATCAGTTGCTTATACATATCATCACTAGACGCAGGCCAATCTTCTACATCAGTGTTCTGTTTATAATGTGTTAAATCACTATTATCTGGCGTTATTTTTGTGGACTTTGCCGATGAGGTAGCCGTGGGATGCGGAAAATGATCTAACAGCTCAGTTAACCACGTTTTAAAGTAAGGTGTAAACATCTTATAGGGCGTGTCTTGTTTGCTCATGATGACTTCAGGGCGAATAATGCAAGTATCATGAAACTTGGCAACCTTAATGTCCTTTTCATCACATAATTGCTTAAATTTTTTGTCTCGAACTCGTTCATCCCATTCGTATTCAGCGTTGAAGTAAACGGCACTCATTTGATGCTTAACGCAAAATTCAATAAGGTCTTGGGGAGTGTGGGCAAAATCTTCAGTGTTTATAATGAACAAGGGTACGTTTCTTTGCGCTAATTCTTCACGAAGTGCCGAGAGGCGATTAATAATTAAATTAATTTTGCAAGGGGCATAATGATAATGCTGCCACTGCGCTGGTGTTAAGCAATACAGTGCACACACCTGCTCATGATGTTCAATGGCATAATCTAGAGGGCTATGCCAATTCGCACGTAAATCACTTCTTAACCAAACCAATGCAGTCATTTTGTTGTCCTTAATTTTTTAACCTAACTCGTGGCTACGTACCTGAGCACTAATATGATCACTCACTGGGAAAGCCGTTCTAGTAACATCATAGTTTCAACGTGAGATGTTTGCGGAAACATATTCATCATTGTTACGCGTAACACCTTGAAGCCTTTTGAAACGAGGTACTCTGTATCTCGAGCTAAGGTTGCTGCATCACACGAAACATATAAAATTTGCTGAGGTTTAATGCCTATTAGGGTATCTAAAAAGGCTTTTGCTCCTGCTCTAGGGGGGTCAAGTAATACTTTAGTGACCGACATGGCCGTCAATTCGTTTGTCACGGCCTGGCTCAAATCAGCCGCTACAAATTGCAGGTTTTCTAGTTTGTTTTCTGAGGCGTTTCGTCTGCCAGCGGCGACCATGCTTGCTTGCACCTCAACACCTACCACCTGTTTCGCACGCTTAGCTAAGGGCAATGAAAAATTACCTACCCCACAGAACAAGTCTAAAATCACGTCGTCTTGACTGGGCGCTAGCCATTTCATCGCAAGAGCCACCATTTTGCTATTCATCTGCTCATTTACTTGGATAAAATCTTGTGGATGGTAACGTAGCCTAAGATCATCAACATCGTAAAAGCGTAGGTCACCTTCCTCTACCTGCACGCGTTTTTCTGCTGGATCCTGCCAATAAATGACAAACGAAAACGTATCTGCCCATTGCATCCATTGCGCTTTTAACTCGGGGCTAATCATCGCGGTTAATCGAAACAATACTGACACACCGCGGCTATCTTCAAGTAATTCTATATGCCCTAAATTTGCTGCTAAGCTATCGCTTAACAAACGTTGTTTGAGCTTGGCGAAAATCTGCTGCAACGCTGGGGTCAGCACAATACAATTGTCGATATCGATAATGCGGTTTGAGGCTTTACCACGAAAGCCCATGATAGTTTTACCTTCACTATAAATGAAAGCAACTCTTGCTCGGCGACGATACCCATAATCCTCGGCACTTAAACGTTCTATGGGCAGTTCGCCGATGACTTTGCGTAACTGACCTTGCAACCACGTTTGTTTGGCAGCTAGCTGCTGCTCCATAGCTAAGTGCTGAAAACTACAACCACCACACAGGTCGTAATGCGGACAAAGGGGGGTTAAACGATAAGGGCTGACTTCAATGATTTGATTCAAACTAGCGATGTCAAAGCTTTTGCCCGGCTTAATTACCTGAGCGATAACTTTTTCATCAGGTAAGGCCCCTTCAATAAAGGTCACTTTGCCGCTCAACCGGGCCACGCCCCTAGCGTCATGTGTTAACCCCTCAACCTGAAACTCTTGATTAGGTCCTACCGCTACTGTGTTAACTTTACGACGTCGTTTCTGATGCTTATGTTGCAAATTTTAAACTCTGTTACTGATTATAAGGCCTATTCTATCTAACTTTTTAAATGCTGTTGTTTTTTACTTAACATTTATTTTTGTCGTCAAGAGTTGGTGCTTGTCGACATGCAAACAAGCCTTATCGCATAGTTGAATTTAAGAAGCATGAGCATTCAACCAGCAAGAAAATACTTTGAGGTTTCAGCGATAATGGGACGAAACGGTGCCAAATTTCTATTTAAATGTCTAGTTTGTACCGCCTCCACTGCCAATAACACTGTGCAAGGATTTAGTTAAAAAATTAAGTTTATCTTCTCACTCTTAGCCTTTACTAAGCTAA
>NZ_JANQVQ010000029.1:0-60571 GCF_030730205.1 Paraglaciecola sp. | reverse complement strand
GAGTAGATGTCAGGTATGCTAATAAAAGCCGATAAAGCGCTATACCAAGCAAAGTCGAAAGAAAGAGAGCGTATCGATTTTTGATGGGTTATCGGGCAATTAATAAAAAAATCGATGAATCAGGGCTTATATACTTGCACATTGCTATGGCCCTGCTCCAGCAAGAGCAAGGCCTGTAGCTGGCTCATTACACCTTTTTCGCAATATAAAAAATACTCAGTTTTCGCGTCTAATACACGTAACTGATTAGCCAATTTAAAAAACGGAATATGTTTTACTTCATTGTTTTTCAAGACCAAAGGCTTAGCTTCTTGTTCGTCAAAAGAGCGAATATCAATGACTACCGCACCATCAGGTAGTGTCTGTGTGTTGTTGACGGTTTTAATAAGCTGTTGGGTTTCGTCTAGTATGCTACGAATATCGTTAAAGTTTGCTTCTTCAACGGCGAGCTTTAGTAAATTACCATCAATTTTAGCCTCTTCATTTACGATAGTAGATAACAGTGCTTTAACCGTGGGTTTACGAGAAACTACTCCGCAATATTCTGGCATGACTCTGGCAAAATCCTCAGTGCCAATCTGACGTGCGATATTGATAATGTCACTTTTATCCATGCACACTAAGGGGCGAATAATGAGTTTGTCTGTGGCTTGGTCGATAATTTGCAAATTACTGATGGTTTGACTGGCAACTTGCCCTATACATTCACCCGTAACCAAGGCATTGATATTAAGTTTATCTGCCACCATTGATGCTGCGCGCACCATCATACGTTTAAGCACAACGCCCATTTGATTATTGTCAACCTTTTCAACAATCTCGTTAACCACCTTTGAAAAGTCCAGCATCACAAATTTGACCTTGTGTGACTCACTATAACGTTGCCATAAATAATAACTGACCTGCTTTACACCAATTTCGTGCTCCCTGCCCCCTAAATTAAAAAAACAAAAATGAGTACGGGCACCACGACGAATTAATTGATAGCTGGCGACCCCAGAGTCAAAACCTCCAGAGATCAAGGACAAAACATCTTCCTGACTCGGCAAAGGCATACCACCAAGGCATTTAATGCGTTGATGATTAAAAATTAAGGTGTTGTCAGTAATATCGAGATCAATAGTGATATCTGGATTTTTTAGTTTAATTTGACTGCTTGCACAATGCTCTTTTAGCCTTCCACCGATGTAGGCGGCTGCTTCAAGCGAGCTAAAATTATGTTGACCACGGCGTTTTACTTTTACCGCAAAACGTAAGCCAGCCAATTTATCCTGCCAGATGCCTTTCACTTGCTGATAAATATCTTCAAGATCAGTAAATTGACTCTCTTGTACATCTAATATTTGATCGATACCAGGAATACGTTGCAGCAATGCGATCACTTCATCTAATCGTTCAATGGCTTTAGGATTAACCAACAACACCAGCTTATCCCACGAATGACGTACTTCCACCGACAGCTCATTACGTTTAAACACCAAACGAATATTCCCTTCCAGCAAGCGGGTAAAACGTTTACGCACGGCCTTACTCTTAATTAAAATCTCAGGGTGTAGTTTGATTATAAACTTCATGATGGAGCAGCTCTTTATGGTGCAGGAAAACCTAATTCATTGAGGTTTTGTCAAAAGGCGCGGATTATAACCTTAGGCAGCCATATTGCAATGCAGGTTAAACGCGGTATTTACCTAGAGTAGTTTGCCGCTTATCACGGCAAAAGATGAACACCATCGCCGTGAAAATAGTATACTGCGCCCCTATCTTATGAAGGCATTTGGCCGTCTATTATATGATTTGAAAGCACAGCCATATGAATGTCATTGAAAACAAACGCAGGTAATGTTAAAAGTTTAGGCTAGCCGCATCACTTTTTGATTTAACTCAATACGATAATAAGCGCAAAGCCCATATGTCAAATGAATGACAAAATATGAGCTCTGTAAAAAATGAAGATGGACAAGCGCAAAATAAAGAGTAGTTAATGAACGCCTTAATCGAAAAAGATATCCGTACTATCCAGTCTATCGAGGCTGTTCCTTTCATCATGAAAATGTTAGCAGACGCGACAGGTCTACGATTTATCTGTATCGCTAGAGTAACTCACGACAACTGGACCACCTGTGCAGTATTAGATAGGGTTAATTTTAATCTACAACCAGGTGATGAGCTGGAGATACAGACTACTTTTTGTAACCAGGTTAGACAGTCGAGTACGCCAATCATTATAGAGCACGCGCAGAATGACGAGTATTATAACAGTAGTACGATCCCAAGCATGTATGGATTTGAAAGCTACTTTTCCTTCCCTATATTCAGTAAAAATGGCCATTTTTTCGGCACCCTCTGCGGTCTAGATCCGCTACCAGCAAAATTAAAAACCACTGAGATCAAACAACAAATTAAGTCTTTTGCAGAATTGATTTCGAGACAGATTGAAGCTGACGAAAAACTCAGTACGGTTGAGTCTGATTTATTTAATGAGAAGACGGCCGCCAAATTACGAGAACAATACATCGCCATTCTGGGTCACGATTTAAGAACGCCTTTATCTGCTCTTACCATGGGCGTGAATTTTCTGATGGAACAGGTAAAAGATGATACCTCGCAAAAAATTCTCGCTCGCATGGACAATAGTGCAAATAGAATGAAACGTTTGATTAGTGATGTGATGGATTTGACCCACGGAAAAATGGGCAATGGCATCGAATTGCAAGTAAAGCCGGTTAACAATTTACAAAATATTTTATCCCACACTGTCGCTGAACTCGCAGCTTTGCATCCACAACAGACCATTCAAACGAGCATTAATGTTGAGGGATTGCTTAATTGTGATCCTGAGCGAATCGCCCAATTGTTGTCTAATCTTTTAATTAACGCCATCGTGCATGGCGACCCGGCACAAATCATCGAGGTAACATCAACCATCATTGAGGGCGTTTTCTCATTAAGTGTCAGTAACGGGGGCTCTCCTATCAGCCCAGAGACAGTTGATAAGCTTTTTCAGCCTTTTTGGCGCAATGAAAGTAACAAGAAAACCGGCGGTTTGGGTTTAGGTTTGTTCATAGCCTCTCAAATAACCTTGTCCCATAACGGATCGCTGACGGTAAGTTCAAATGAGAGCAGAACTGTTTTTACCTTCCAAGCAAGCCTTTGAGCCTTCAGTGTTATCACTGCGCCGCAAATAAAAATGTTAGAGAGTGCTTAACAGTTTAGCCGCAGTAATTGTCTCAATATCTGAGCTCATAAGGCGAATGTAAAAACACATAAGACATGGGCTTCTCAAGTTCAACATCATCTGAAATTAGGCATCAATAAAAAAGGCAAACTACCTTGCAGCAATTTGCCTAACGCTAAGCACTAATCAACGATGAGCTTGCGCGAATAGTGCGCTACGGCTTATTTAAACAAGTTGTTCTGCATTGACCATAATTTCACAAGCACCGACTCAATCGCGGTACTGGCGGCAAAACCTAGACGTTCAGCGATATTCTTTTTCATGGAATATTTAACGCTATAGATTTTACGTTGCTCATTGGCACGTAATAAATAATCGTCTGAAGTTTGAATTTCATCAACCAAACCTAGTTCTAAGGCTCTACTACCATACCAGTATTCACCGGTAGCCACTTTACTTATGTCTAATTCAGGACGATGCTCTTGTACAAAGCCTTTGAACATTTGATGAACTTCTTCTAGTTCTTCTTTGAATTTTTCGCGACCTTGCTCATTGTTTTCACCAAACATGGTTAATGTGCGTTTAAATTCTCCCGCGGTGTGTTGCTCCCACTCGATATTACTTTTTTTCAATAATTTATTAAAATTAGGCAATTGAGCAATGACCCCAATCGAGCCAATTATGGCAAATTTTGCAGCGAGTACTCTATCCGCAACACACGCCATCATGTAACCGCCACTGGCAGCGACCTTATCAACTGCAACCGTGAGTTTGATCTTTTTATCGCATAATCGTTGCAGTTGAGATGCGGCAAGTCCATAACCGTGCACTACTCCGCCGCCACTTTCTAGGCGTACCAGCACCTCATCTTCTGGTTTGGCAATCGTCAAAATGGCAGTAATTTCTTCTCGTAGATATTCTACTTCATGGGCATCCATTGAGCCTTTAAAGTCGATAACAAACAAATGGCTGCTTACTTGGTCTTCGGCACTCTTCTTTTGTTGTTTTTCTGCTTTTTTCTGTTCTTTATTATGCTTTTTTAACTGCTCTTTGGTGAGTAGCATACTGCGAGAATAATCGGCGACGTCTTCAAGTTTTTCTGATAAGGAGGTAATTTCGAGGTGTCCTTTCCCTGACTTTTGCTTAGAGGCTAAACTGATAATTCCTCCAATTGCTAATAGTAAGGCCACAACAATGGTAATCGCCTTAGCGGTAAATAAGCCGTATTCATATAAAAATTCCAAATTGGTACTCTCCTAATTTCGTTTCACACTTTATGGGGATGAATAACTAAAAAAAAAGCCAAGTCTAAGACTTGGCTTTGTTAAATCAACTTTTTCTAACTTAGTTCGCTACAACACTGGTATCTGACACAACAATAGTGGCTTGTCCCATTAGGTCAGTCGCAAAAAACTTAGCAATTTGAGCTTGCATTTCACGAGTTGTCGCCATGCTGAGCGCGGGATTCAACAATGAGCTATGCTCGCCACTGGTAAAACGAACAATGCCATTCCCTGGTGTAGTCGACACCACTCCTTCTAATCCAATAAGCGAAGCAAGAGCCTCAGTACCGGCTAGTGGAGCAACAAAATTAGGAATAACGCGATCTGAAAGTGCTGTTGAGCCATCATCATTTGTACCACCACCAACTACCTCAGCCATGTATACCGGCGTTTCAGTTGCAGCTAGTTGTGCTGCATAGGTATTTGGGTCGCTCGAATCTAATAGCGTTTGAGCAGCAAAGGTAAATTGAGAAAACAAGGCATTAGCTGCAGCACTTTGCTCTGCGCTAAAGCCTGCAGAAAATGCTGCGTAAGCAGGCGAAATCGCGCTTTGTAGCGGCAAACTATTTTCCTGTGCAAAGGCAGCTAAAAATTGTTGAAACTCAGTGGAAGATGCTGCAAACAACGAGCCCTTCACTAAATTACCAAAGGAGGCTGATTGCATAAGGAAATTTGCCACACCACCGCCAGGAACATTTAACGCAACAGCATTAAACTTGAACATCCCATCAAAAGCAGCTAACGCCGGATTGACTTCACTCAAGCTGGTATTGGCCACAGTTACTGCCGTGCTACCGATAATCGAACCAAGAGATTGTCCGGCTAAATAGACATTAGAGGCGTCAATATCAATACTCCCACTTGCATCAGCAAGTGCATGTAAACCTAAACGTAAGCCAAGAACATCGGCGATACCTTGCCTGGTGTTATCTCGGGCGGTTAACAAACTACTTAAGTTGAAATAATCTGTAGTGCTGCCACCAAAACCACCAGAAGCGTTAACAATAGTGCCATCTTCCAAGGTAAAACCGCGGCTACCATGTAAGGGATTATCAATCGCCACTGTGGCAAAACCGGCCAGTGATAGCGCGCCAGATAAGATCAACATATCTTCTTTTTTAGAGGTAATACCGTGGGTTAAAATCACCACAGGCCAACCGGCTTCTGGCTTAGAAATCGCTGTAACAGACCCACTCAAACCGGCTAATGCCGCCACAACGGCTTCATCAGGTACGGTAATTTGTACCTGCAAGGTTTCAGTACCGTTGGTGTTTCTGCCCTGTGGTTTTACAATTGGGCTGTAACGGGTAACGTGACGCTCATCACTTATTCCCAGTGCCGATACATCTAAATCTAACAACTGACCATTAGATGCGGCCTGACACAGGGCATTGTTGCTGCCCACAGGTAAGGTGCCATTGGCAATCAAACTAGGAATATTGTCTGCACCAATACCTTGCAGCGCTAAACCATTGGTACATGCTGCATGCCAAAAATCACTCAGGGGCGCAGTAGTACTTAAGTAGTAAGGTAAATCAATACTACCAGAACTGACTTGAGACGCACAAAATGGCCCTACTTGTGCGAAGGTACTTACTGCTGTTGAAAATAATGGTGAAGTGGGCGTTGCTAAGGTCGCTGCCAAGGCACTACAACTTTTCAAGCCGTATTGTTCCAAACCAGCAATTTGATCTGCGCTTAATAAAGCACCAGCAAGCACATCAAAGGCAGTAGCGTTTTGCTGTTCGGCTACAGTAATAGAAGGTAAATACTGCGCGGCCACTTGTGGGCTTACGCCCTGTGCCAAAGCACCTGCAAAACCTGCAATTTGAATGCCTTTCATGGTATTAAAAATGGTATCAGTGGTTTGCGTAGTAAAGGTAGAAGTGAAAATGATGGAATCAGCGTCTACCCCACCTTGACTCACAACCACTGACTCATAGGAATTCACTAAACCTTGCAGCGCCAGTTGAGAATCGCTAGATAGAGGTTGTGTAGTAATAGGTAAACTCACCGACTCATAAGAGGTAGATGCTTTTAGTGACTGACCATCGCTGGCCTTCAAACCATCGGTTAGGACCACGTAATATGACGTTGAACCTTCAAATGCTTTAAGTGGAATAATCGCAATATCGTCGCCGACAGCTTGAGCGGCAAAATCGACCCCAAAGGTAAGCTCTTCGTAAATCTTACAGCCCGTTAAAGGTGACGCGGTTAAACAATCAGCATCGTTTAATGCTCCGCCAATTGCCCCTTTAAATAAGCGCACTGAACCTGGGGTTGACACCGAAGCGGCGTCAAGAGAAATACCAGCAGGATGAGAAGTTGAAATACTGAATGCTTGCTGTGTAGACCAACCGTCTTGCGCACCTAAGGCTACCGATGGGCTGCCAAAGTCAGGAGCCATGCCCCCCGCTTTTGCTGCAACCTCATCTGGTACTTCTAGGGTGCCATCTTGAGTTTGTGCTGCTAATGCAAAAAGCAGATCGCTAGGAACCGGCAATACTCCGGCGCTGGGATCAAATACAATTCTTGAAGCAGCTCGGTCGGTGCTGCTTGCACTTTTCATTTCTTCAACGGTGTCTCCACCACAACTACTTAGTCCCAAAACAGCTGAAATACTCATAGCGAGTAATAATTTTTTCATAAGGTTTCCACGTTATCCGATGATTGTTGTCTGTTAATTTGGCCGTTTCTTTTATTGATTTTGTACGAAGGGTTTATCCGTGCAAGCAACAAGTTAGACCAGTTAAACTTGTTGCAATCTTATTGACTTTATTTGCTTTTTGCAAAGCTTTGTTAATATTTTGTAAGCCAAATCTGCCAATAAATGAGAAATTGCCTAAAAGTGCAAAAGTTCATTTATCAATGATATTATCCTGCCATCACTAACAATTAAGTTACTCCATGCTCAATTACACACCTCAAACACAATATTTAAGAGACAAGGTTATTTTAGTCACAGGCGCTGGTGACGGCATCGGCAAAGAAGCGGCCCTACAGTATGCTCGCTATGGTGCAACCGTTATTTTACTTGGTAAAACCGTCAAAAAATTAGAACAGGTTTATGATCAAATTATCAGCGAAGGCGGTAAAGAGCCCGCTATCGTGCCACTTGATTTACAGGGTGCAACTCCTAATCACTACGCGGGTTTAGCAGGTTCCATTGAACATCAGTTTGGCAAACTCGATGGTTTACTGCATAACGCGGCTAAACTGGGTAACCTCGGTCCCTTTGTTCAAATTCCAGTGGAAGAATGGCAATCTATTATGCAAGTAAATGTAAATAGCCAGTTTTATTTAACACAAGCTCTGTTACCACTGTTAAAAAAAGCGCCCGCAGCTTCGGTTATTTTTACCACCTCAGGTGTTGGTATCAAAGGTAAGGCCTATTGGGGGGCTTATGCTGTATCAAAATTTGCCACGCAAGGTATGATGGAGGTATTGGCTGATGAATATGAGAACTCGTCAATTCGTTTCAATTGCTTAAATCCCGGCGGCACCAAAACGGCAATGCGTGCATCTGCTTTTCCTGCCGAAGATGCGAGTTTACTTAAAACCCCTGCGGATCTTATGCCTTACTACTTGTATTTGATGGATGCCAATAGCTCAGCAGAGCGCGGAGAGACCATGCACGCACAAGCTTGATTGCCCACTTTTTGACGTTTCAGGCATAAAAAAAGCAGACTACGTGTCTGCTTTTTTTGTCTTTACCCTGTGCCTTACTCTTGATCTGCCTTTGCCCAAGAATCACGTAATCCAACAGTGCGGTTAAACACCAACTGGTCAGTGGTGCTACTTTTATCCAAAGTAAAGTACCCCATGCGTTCGAACTGTAATGAGTGACCCACCTCAGCATTTTGCAAACTAGGTTCAACAATAGCCTGTTTCACTAATAAGGATTCTGGATTCAAGGCCGCTAAAAAATCGTCTTCCCCAGCTGGATTGGGCACACTAAATAATCTGTCATACAAATTAACTTGTGCTTTTAGGCCATGAGTGGCTGAAACCCAATGAATAACCCCTTTAACCTTACGGCCATCGGCTGGATCCTTACCTAGGGTTTGTTCATCATAAGTGCAGTAAATGCAAATTACATTGCCTTGTTCGTCTTTTTCAACGCGCTCGGCTTTGATCACATAGGCATTGCGTAAACGCACTTCTTTGCCTAACACTAAACGTTTAAATTTCTTATTGGCTTCTTCGCGAAAATCTTCCGCTTCGATATAAATCTCGCGGGTAAAGGGTAATTGACGCGTCCCCATCGATTCATCATTAGGATGATTCTGTGCCACCAAGGTTTCGCTAGTATCACTTGGATAATTTTCAATAACGAGCTTTACAGGGTCAAGCACAGCCATCGCCCGTGGTGCATGTTCGTTTAATTCTTCACGTATACAGGCGTCTAACATAGACATTTCAACCAAATTATCCATTTTAGTCACACCAATACGTTTGCAAAACTCAACAATCGCGTTCGGTGTAAAACCTCGTCGACGTAAACCAGCAATAGTAGGCATTCGGGGGTCATCCCAACCCGCCACATGTTTTTCTTCAACTAGTTGAATAAGCTTACGTTTACTGAGCACAGTGTATTCAAGATTTAAACGAGAAAACTCGTATTGATGAGGCACTGTATCAATGGTGATATTACTCAATACCCAATCGTATAAACGACGATTATCTTGAAACTCTAATGTACATAATGAGTGTGTAATCCCCTCAATTGCATCAGAGATACAATGCGTAAAGTCATACATAGGATAGATACACCAAGCATCACCGGTTTGGTGATGATGGGCAAACTTAACACGGTATAACGCTGGATCACGCATACACATAAACGGTGAAGCCATATCAATTTTAGCGCGCAACAAACATTGGCCCTCTTGATATTCTCCCTGTTTCATTTTTTCAAAATGCGCTAAGTTATCTGCTACAGAGGCATCTCGGTAAGCGCTGTTTTGTCCAGGCGCCTTTAGCGTGCCGCGCAGCTGTCTTACTTCTTCTGGCGTTGAAAAGTCAACATAAGCCAAACCTTTGTTGATTAATTCAAGAGCAAAACCATACAACTGCTCAAAATAATCAGATGAATACCTGACTTTACCGTGCCATTTGAACCCCAACCAACTCACATCCTGCTGAATGGCATTCACATAATCGATGTCTTCTTTTTCAGGATTGGTGTCGTCAAAGCGAAGATTACAATAACCTGCGTAGTCTTGAGCTATGCCAAAATTCAAACAAATTGATTTTGCATGGCCAATGTGTAAATAACCATTTGGCTCAGGTGGAAAGCGCGTTTGAACAACGTTATGCAAGCCACTTTTAAGATCGTTATCAATAATTTGACGAATGAAGTTGGTCGGACGACTGTCAGTCTCGGCCATTAAGAATATCCTCTTAGCAATGATTGGTAAAATACGAGCCGCATATTATAACAGGTTGAAGTGAGTGCATAAGGGTTTTTCAGGGCCTAAGTACGCTGATCGTATCTTTAAGCGCCATCCTACGATTTTTGCTTAATTTTCCAGCATCGCTGTTTTCTTTTTTATGTTTTTGCAGAATATTAAGGAACAAAATCATAAGCTGGTGTATAAAAGTCAAGTTCGAGTCGTCACAGTCAAATAACGCAAATAGCGTTTCAGGGAATAAAGACGTAGTTATGAGAGATAAAGCAACATCTTTTGATATTGCCCACTTAGCCGGTGTATCACAGTCGACAGTTTCCAGAGCCCTAAGAAATAGCCCTTTGGTGAATAAAGAAACTCGCGAAAAAGTCCAAGCTATTGCAGCCGAGTTAAATTATAAAGTAGACAAAAACGCCAGTAACTTACGACGGCAACAAAGCGGTACGTTGGCGTTGTTGTTGTTTGAAGATCCTACGTCTGACGATTCGCTTATCAATCCGTTTTTCTTATCGATGTTGGGCAGTATTACCAAAGCCAGCGCAAAAGCGGGTTATGACTTACTTGTCTCATTTCAAAATCTAAATGACGACTGGCACGCCGAATACGAAGACTCGAACAAAGCGGATGGCATTATTCTGTTGGGCTACGGTGATTATGTGGATTACCGTGACAAACTGGCCAAATTAGAAGAGCAGCAAACACATTTTGTTCGCTGGGGAGCGCATGATGTTGATCATCCAGGTGTCTCAATAGGCAGCAATAATATTCAAGGTGGTTTTGACATCACCCAGCACATGATTAATCAAGGCCGTACAACCTTTGCTTTTATCGGTGGTGCCGACAAACACTGCCCTGAATTTATGGACCGCTATATTGGTTTTAGTCAAGCCTTACAAGAAGCTGGCTTGGTGCATAACCCCGTTATGCAAATTGAAGCAATATCCACCGAAGACTCTGGCTATCAAGCAACATGCAGTTTACTGGCAGCAGGTTTACCTTTTGATGCCCTAGTTTGTGCCAGTGATTTAATTGCGATGGGCGCAATGAGGGCATTGCGCGATAACAATATAAGCATTCCCCAGCAAGTTGCGGTGGCAGGTTACGACAATATTCCTATCTCAAGTTTCGCCAACCCCGCTTTGACCACCGTGCAGCAAAACACTAAATTAGCCGGAGAAATATTGGTTGAAAGCCTAATACAATTGATTAACGGCAGTAGAGTCGAACAATATTTAATGCCAGTGGACTTGGTTATTCGTCATTCTTGTGGCCATGTAGCGCAGAGTTAAATCTGCGCGCCACTTTTCCTACTTATAACGCATTAGCGCACTTAACTCTGTGAGTAATGCTTCTTGCGTCACCTCACCCTTATATAGCCATACTTGCACATCATGAGGCCCGACACTGCTGTTTAAGGTGTCTTGGCGGTCACTGATATTACGTTGTTCATCTGATGATTGGCGATACCAAACACCCTGCTGCAAGGCCTTATTGACGCTAAATTCCGCAGCGGTGTCGCCTTTATTCAACATCACTAAGGCAACTTGTGAAACCCCCTCTTTTACCAAGACGCGGTAGAATGCCGCTTTGTTACCCGCAAGCTCAATATTGACCTGTAAACCGTTTTGTAACGCAGGTATGTTTTTACGCAAGTTGGCGACACGGCTTAAGGCATGATGAATCGGGTGCTGTTTGGCCAATTCAATATTAGCTTGACCAAGGTAGTTACGATTACCTTGATGCTCCGCTTTACCGCGCATAAAGCCAAGCTCAGAGCCTTGGTACACCACTGGAATACCGCGACTCGTGAACAACCAATTATTCGCATCAATGAAACCCTCATCGGAGGCATTCATCCGAGGCATGTCATGATTGTCATAAAACGTGGTTAATTCATAAGGGTTTTCGTAGGGACCATGGGTTAAATACAGGACTTTTTCTAACTCTGCAAAATCGCTGTCTGGATTTTCAAACACTGACACAATGGCTTTTTGTTGCGGAAAATCCAATACACTAATTGCTCCATTTTTAGCCAAAGTATGCTGAGCAATAAAATTTGCATCGTAATTAAAACTTTCACCAAACATATAAAAGTTAGGGTATTTTGCTCTGATCCTATCGGACATCAGTCGCCAAAATGCATGTGGTACATGACGAATCGTGTCTATTCTAAATGCATCTGCGCCCTGCTCTATCCAATATAGATATGAGTTAATCAGATAGTCTTGGACTTGGGCATTACTTTCATCTAAGTTTGATAATTGCAGAATATCAGGAAACTTGTGAAAAAAGTCATGCAAGGGCTTAGCTGGGTCAAGTGCCTCTGGGGGCAGATTTTGATGGTCCGCCACCAATTTGCCATCCCTATCATACAATTCGCCAAATTTTGCTTGATCCTCAGGCATATCAAAGGAAGGCGTGCCGTGATTAGCAACTATGTCTAATACGGATTTTAAACCAAATTTTTCACGCATTTGTTGAGTATAGGCTTTGTAGTCCAAGCCAGGCGAGCCTAAATGCTCGTCCATCTGATAAAAGTTATTGGCCCAATAACCGTGATAACCGGTTTTACCACCATCTTTAAATGCACCACCAAACGTGATTGGTTCACCACCACTAAAAGCTTCATCAGGGTTATCTAAAATTGGTGTTAACCACACAGCGGTAAACCCCATATCTTTGATGTAGGCAGCATTATTTAACACACCTTGTAAATCCCCGCCCATGTAACCCACATAGGCGGTGTCGCCACTCTCGTTGCTTAAGGGCAAACCAAAAGTAGGATATTTACCACCCTGTTGCGGGTGATTGTTACTTGGATCACCGTCAACAAATCGATCAGTCATCACAAAATACACGGCTTCTTTGGTAAATGGCTGACTTGAACCATAAAACTCCTGAGGTGCCAGCGTAGTGCTCGTTCGCGTAGTCGTTGTACAGGCACTTAATACCAATGAAATGGCCAGTGCTAATTTTTTTGTGTGTCTTTGCTGCATCATTTTTCCTTAACCTTCAGTTGGCACTTGTACACGTAATGTCATCAAACCAGCAATCAACATACTGCAACCACCGACAACCAGGGCATAAATAGGCTCATTGTTAAATACTTTAGTGACTAAAAAACCCAGTATGCTGGCTGCTAGTATTTGTGGGATAACGATAAAAAAGTTGAAGATACCCATATAAACGCCGAGCTTTTTAATGGGTAAGGCATTCGATAATAACGCATAAGGAACCGACAACACTGAGGCCCAAGCAAAACCGACGCCAACCATGGAGAGCACTAACCAATTAGGATCGCGAATAATCAGAAAAGAAATAAAGCCCAGACCGCCTAACCCAAGGTTAATCAGATGGGCGAAACGTAAGTTAGTTAATTTTACAATGATAGGAATTAAAATCGCTGCAAAAATAGAGGTACCGTTATAAACGGCGTAAAGCACTCCCACCCAGTCAGCGCCCTCATTATAGGCTAAAGAACTTGGGTCTTTACTACCAAAATGAAACGAAGCAACACCGGATGTCATGTAAATCCACATTGCGAAAAAAGCAAACCACGAAAAAAATTGCACCACGGCAAGCTGACGCATGGCAACTGGCATTGCAAACAAATCATTCATGACTTCTGAAAAACCGTTAGCGGTCGATTGCCTATTAGCAAACCATCCTGCCAGCAACTGACACACACCAAAAGCGACTAACATGCCCGCAGCGATATACAAATTTTTATCGAGACGCTCAATATTAACGGCAATAACTAGCGCTAAAATAAGACCAAGGAGAGTAAATATCGCTCCGCCCTTGAGGTAACTGGCTGGCGAGCGAATATTTTCTACCACTTGTGCACCAAGACCCTTGTCAACTTCTGCCTGCTCAAATTCAGCCAATTCTTCTGGTGAATACTCTTTTGTTGAATACACCGTCCAAGCAACACACAGAAAAAATATGGTGCCACCGGCATAAAATGAGTATTTCACTGAGTCTGGAATAAGGCCAGCTTGCGCCACATTGGACACATCAAACCAATTTGTCATCATCCACGGTAAAGACGACGCTACTACCGCTCCTACCCCAATGAAAAAGCTTTGCATTGCATAACCCAGTGGACGCTGCTTTTTAGGCAACATATCACCAACAAAAGCCCGAAAAGGCTCCATTGAAACATTAATCGACGCGTCCATTATCCATAACATACCGGCCGCAACCCACAACGCCGGAGAGTTAGGCATAATAAACAACGCTAAACTTGCAGCAATGGCACCAAACAAGAAATAAGGACGGCGACGGCCCAAGCGGTTCCACGTTTTATCACTGAAGTAACCTATGATGGGCTGGATAATTAACCCAGTAATAGGTGCCGCTACCCACAGTACAGCCATATTGTTGTAGTCAGCGCCAAGGGTTTCAAAAATTCGACTGACGTTAGCGTTTTGCAATGCAAAGCCAAACTGAATACCCATAAAACCAAAACACATGTTCCAAATTTGCCAAAAATTCAATGTGGGTTGTGACTTATTCATTTATATTTCTCTGATTATTGAAATCTAGGTGAATACGCCTTTATCAGGCGCTGAAAAGTAGGTGTTAACTGTGATAATAGCAATGAATGAGCGCTGAGTATCAGCAACGTAAACGTATTGTTAATATTCGGTAACAGCAAATAGCCGCTAGACTACCCGTTATGACAGTATTTCAACAACATTTTGCATACGTATTCAGTTAAATTACTCAGATTATGTTAACGATTTGACCCTGTTTATAAACCGCGAACGTTTAAAAAAGCCCGTGTCCAACACGGGGAGCATCGAGCCACTTGCAGGAGCATTCTTTAAGTGAATTAAGTGAGGTCAATGCCTGCTTGATTAACCTGTATTGGTGCGGTTTCACGACTTAGTTGCTCAATTAACCAAGGTGTTAGCGGTGTTTTTTGAAAGGTTTTTGCGTCAACCAATACATAAGTTACCTGTGCTTCTACTACAGTTTGTAAAGTAGCAAACTGGCGTATCGTGACAGAATAACGATAAGAAGTATGACCAAATTTGATGGGAATGACTCGCAATTCAAGCACATCATCGAAAACCGCAGACGAGCGAAAATCGATTGTAAGATTAACCACTTGATTATCTAGCCCTTGTTCTAATAGTTTTTGAAACCCACCGATTTTGTACCGCATATATTCGGTAATCGCCAAATCGACATAATCACCATAGCGAGCATTGAATACCACTTGCTGTGCATCACACTCACCATAGCGTACACGGATCAATAAACTAAATTCTGCTTGTTGGTCCAAAGCGACCTTCCTTATTGTGTTAGTCAGTTAGGGTGGTCCAAGCCGTGCAGAAATGTCTTGCCGCTCAGCTTGCTGACTTTCTACTTGCCACTCATCGCCGATAATAGGATCATCTTCTTGAATGACTTCCCAGCGGTAACGCTTCACAGGTGGCAGAGGGTCAACATTTCGCCAAAGCAAAGCAGCGAGCGCACCTGCCAGCGCGCCAAAAAAGTGATATTCAAAACTGATGTATTCTTCTCGCGGAAATATCGTCATTGTCATACCGCCATACAGCAAAAATACTATCATCATAATAGCAACAGAGCTCTTATCTCGGCGAAATATGCTGGCCACCAATATAAAAAAGAACAAGCCATGGGCGATACCACTTGCTCCGATATGGTTAGCCTCTCTGGCAAACAGCCACACACCAAAGCCAGAAACCAACCAAATAAGCGCTAACACTCTGGCCCATACTTTGGGGTAGCCTAGCGCCAGCATGGTGCCCATAATAATCAGCGGCAAGGTGTTATTAAACAAATGCTCAAGCGATCCATGCACCAAGGGCGCAGTTAAAATACCCAGCAACCCAGACACGTCAAGAGGTCTAAGACCCATCCAAGACAAAGGCCAATGAAACAGTATTTCAGCAGATTTTAAGCACCATAGTAACGATACCAGTAGCGAGCTAACTATAATACTTTGACGAAAACGGCTATATTTTTTCATTCACCTTATATGCGGCACATAACATTAATTTAAAGTTTAAAAGGCCAATTTTCTGCATTATTGACTCGGCCATTGTCTATTTAGCTGAGCCTAGGCTTTAAACTGGGCCAACGATTTAGCTTTTTTAAAATCCTCTGGAGTATCAACGTCAAACTGGGCATTGGGGATATCTACCGTCACAACATGATTGGCAAAATGTTCGAGAACACTTTTTGCACCCTTGTCACCTCGTAACTCAGATAAATGAATATAATAGCTCCTCGGAAAAATACACGGGGCGCCCACTACATTATTGTAGCGGGCACTGATAATAGCCTCAGGAAATTCTTGATGTACTTTTATTAATCGTTGAATGTCTTCACTTTGCAATGCTATTTGATCTGCCAAACCTACTAATACATGAGTGCTTGTAGGTGCGACGTTTTTGATAAAATCAGCCAAACTATGGCCCATTCCTAAGGACCAGTTAGGCGCATAATAACACTCAATATGCTGCCCGACGGCCGCAATTATTTTGTTTTGGTTAGCCCCAACCACAATCGTAAAAGCAGCACGTTGTGCAAGGTAACCAAGGGCTGTTTTATAACAATTAATAGTATGTTCAAGCAGGCTCAGCCCCTTAATTTCGGCCAATTGTTTGATGCCGAAAAAGCGTTGACTGCTGCCCGCAGCTAAAATGACTGTGTGTAATGTCATGGCTTTACTATGCGGCTAATAGATTGTGCGTCCGTTTTTTCTAAGAAGGCATGCACCTCAGACACCATAGACAAGGCAATTGATTCTGGTAACTCACCGCCTAAGCGCAAACCAACCGGATTCGCCAAAGGATAGTGTAAATGTTGTTTAGATAACCTAGCGTGCGCAAGAACCCGTTCGGTTCGATGTAAAGGCCCTAATAATCCCACATAACTGGCCGCACTGTGCTGCAACAAACTGAGGGCTTGTGCATCTAATTTTATGTTATGGGTCAGTACTAAAGCGGCGTCTATTTGTTGCAACCATCTTGCCTGGCTCAGTTCTTCGAATGGTTGCCTAATAATGTGCTGCGCGTCGTTAAAATACCCCTCTCGTGCGTAACCGCTGCGAGGGTCGAGCAATAGCACTTGCCAACCGAGGGCGGCGGCCATTGCTACTACAGGACGGGCATCCACCCCTGCACCAAAAATAGCTAAGAAATAGGCACTGCGGATGGTTTGCGAAAAATAGCGTTCATTGTCAATTTGCTGAATACCACTATTTTTAAGCGCATCTTGAGTCAAGGCCTCGCTTAATTGATTATAAGGTTTTGCTTGATCAATACGCTGCACATAGGTGCCGGCTTGATTATTTTGCAGTAAGCCATAAAGAGTATGTAAGTGCAGGTAATCATTTGCCTGACTCACGGGTTGCAGAAGAATTTCGACCATCCCTCCACAGCCTATACCAAGTTGCCATGCTAAATCTTCTTCTTCGCGCATGTCATATTTTACGATACGATTTTGGGCATTATCCCAACAGCGTCTTGCTTGTCGCATGATGTCAGACTCTAAACAACCACCGCTTAACATGCCAAAATATTGGCCAAGGTCGTTAATCATCATCATGGCGCCTGCTTTACGATAAGAAGAGCCTTCGGTGTTTATTATGGTAGCCAATACCCATTGTTGAGCATCTCTTTGAGGCAGCCAATGGCCGAGGAGTTTATCTAATTGATTTGCCATAATTCACTAATAGTTATGCTGATTGATTTTCAGGAATAAAGTCGATTTTAGCAATACGTAAATCGATCACGACGGTGTGAGATATTTTATCTTGTATGGCTTGACGATTTGGATCCCAATACACTTGTAAAAACCCTAGCAAACCGGTGGCAAAACCCGCCCCGTAGCCACCATAACGGCCAAAGCTTTCCCAAAGATTGGGCTCTTTACCGTCAAGTTTAATGACTTTAATACCTAATAACTTTTTGCCCGGCGTTTGCCCACGAAGCCAAGCGGTAAAAATAGAAAAATAAAACGCTGCCCAACCAAAGCCTAAGCCTAAATCTTCCATGATGCCTTCAAACCAAGCCAAAATACCGGGTTCTTTTTGCTCGTTTGGGGCGTCACTCTCGTCTTTTGGCGTAGGCACCGCTTGGTCGGATGCAAGTGACTCAGCAGGCAATTGACCTTCACTGTTATCCACTAATTTATTATCAAGTTCAGCTTCTTGAAACTTAAGTTGATCTTGCCATTGTCTTAACATCGCACTTTTTTCTTGTGCAGAAAGTTGCTTCTCAGCCATATCGAGTAAACCTTCGAGTATATCGAGCGCTTCTTTTTCGGGTAAGGCTAACTCATTAAGCGATTCAGCTAAGTCATTACCTAAGGACTGCCAACACAAATACGTATTAGGGCATTCACCTGAGTCTACTTTTTCTACTAAGGCATTCGCCGAGAGCATATACTTAGTGGTCACTGCCACCACAGCCAATGCTTCTTTGCCGCTTATCTCGGTATAGTCTGTCGCTCCGTCATTTTTCGGTTGATTTAGTTCAAATGTCTCGAACACACCAAGAGCAAATATAAACAGTAACGAAGCGGCAATAAACCTAAGTGCGAGGCGCCCAGCATTAAAACGCTTTTTTAGCTTCAAACGATTACCAGCACGAAAAAAGGTTACCGCCGCCACACCGGCTAATAGAAAACTGGCTGATTGCGATAACATTGCGATTAACAAGGCATCAATACCAATGGCAATAGCGCGTTTTATGGGCCGTGCCAACGCAGTACCAAACAACTCAGGCGACACATGAAACGCATAAGGCGTAACAATTTGACGGGTTTCTTTGCGGGTTAAATGATGTTCATCTTGCTGATTTTGCCCAAGGACTTCGTTTTCAACGTGCATGTTTTACCCAAAATTTAGTGGCGCTTAATTAAGCTTTTTATGCCCTCGCTCAGACCGTCAAGTGTTAAAGGAAACATGCGTTCATCGAGTAGCTCTCGCATGATTGTAATCGAATGATAGTAATTCCAATAGTCTTCTAATTGAGGATTTAACCAAATAGCATGTTCAAAATGATGTAATAAACGTTGCATCCACGTGGCACCAGGTTCTTCATTCCAGTGTTCGACACTGCCACCGGGATAGGTAATTTCATAAGGTCCCATGGTCGCATCCCCCACAAAGATAACTTTATAGTCACGGCCGTATTTATGAATAATGTCCCACACTGATAGGGTTTCGCGCTCTCGGCGTTTGTTGTCTTTCCATACACCTTCATAAACACAGTTGTGAAAATAGAAAAATTCGAGATGCTTAAACTCCGTTTGCACCGCCGAAAAAAGCTCCTCACATTCTTTGATATGGGCGTCCATCGAGCCGCCAACATCAAAAAACATCAATACTTTTACTGCATTGTGGCGCTCTTTCACCATATGAATATCAAGCAAACCCGCGTTTTTGGCCGTAGCACCAATGGTGGTATGAATATCCAGTTCTTCGGTGGCGCCACTGCGGGCAAATTTTCGCAGTTTTCTCAGTGCGACTTTAATGTTTCGGGTACCGAGTTCGACGTCGCCCGATAAATTTTTAAACTCGCGTTTTTCCCAAACTTTTGCCGCTGAAAAATTACGATTACCTTGCTGGCCTATTCTTACGCCCTCGGGATTATAACCATTGGCCCCAAAGGGAGACGTGCCGCCAGTACCAATCCACTTATTGCCCCCTTGATGACGTTTTTCCTGCTCAGCTAAACGCTCTTGCAGTTTTTTCATTAGCTCATCAAGGCCGCCCATGGCTTTAATCTTAGCTTTCTCTTCTTCAGTAAAAAAACGATTTAAGGCATTGTTTAGCCAGTCTTCAGGAATGTCTTTACCAAACAAATCAAGACTTTGAACGCCTTCAAAATAATCTGCAAAGGCGCGATCAAATTTATCAAAATGACTTTCATCTTTGACCATGATCAACTTAGACAAGTGATAAAAATCATCAACACTGGCAAAAATAACGCCTTTTTCTAAGGCTTCGAGTAAGTCGAGCAACTCACGCAAACTCACTGGTAATTGGTAGTCGCGTAATTTAAAGAAAAAATCCACTAACATTAGCGACGCGCCATAAAGACCAATTTTTCAAACAAATGAATATCTTGCTCGTTCTTAAGTAGCGCACCGTACAAAGGCGGTATCGACTTTTTGCCGTCTTTATTTTGCAAGGCTTCTGCAGGAATATCTTCTGCTACTAATAACTTCAACCAATCTATTAACTCAGATGTCGAAGGTTTCTTTTTTAAACCAGGGATATCACGAAGTCCAAAAAATGCTTCGAGGGCTTGGTTTAATAAGTCTTTTTTGATCTCAGGGTAATGCACATCAACTATTCTTCGCATTTCATCTGCGTCTGGAAATTGAATGTAGTGAAAAAAGCAGCGACGTAAAAAGGCATCTGGCAGCTCTTTTTCATTGTTTGAGGTAATAATGACGATGGGACGCTGCGCGGCTTTTACAAGCTGCTGAGTCTCGTACACAAAAAATTCCATTTTATCTAACTCTAAAAGCAAGTCATTTGGAAACTCGATGTCGGCTTTATCGATTTCATCAATTAATAAAATGGTGCGTTTAGTTGACTCAAACGCTTGCCACAGTTTTCCCTTTACGATGTAGTTGGCGATATCGTGAACTTTGTCATCGCCTAATTGCGAGTCGCGTAAACGCGAAACGGCATCATATTCATATAAACCTTGTTGTGCCTTGGTGGTTGATTTGATATGCCATTGAATGAGATCCGCACCTAAACTTTGTGCCAATTGTTCGGCTAACATCGTTTTACCCGTTCCTGGTTCACCCTTGATTAATAATGGTTTTTCTAGTGTGATGGCGGCGTTGACCGCGAGTTGTAATTCGCGACTAGCGATGTATTTTTCGGTTCCTTTAAACGACATTCATGACCTCTAATTCAAATTAACAAATGATTAACCATAAGATATAGCGAAATAGCACTTTGAATTTACGTACTTCGCCTTAATCTTGTCATGGTAAAACAGAATTGTGCTCAATACGTATCAATAATAGTGATAAATTCCAATTGATTTGAACTGGGTTCATCTAAAAATAGCAAGGAAATAAAAATGCAAATTTACGACGATAATTCATTAGCCATCGGTAAAACCCCCTTGGTCAAACTAAATCGCGTTAGCGGTGGTAACGTTTACGCAAAAATTGAAGCGCGTAATCCAAGCTTCAGCGTAAAGTGCCGTATCGGTGCCAACATGATTTGGGATGCAGAAAAAAAAGGCATACTGACTGAAGGTAAAGAACTGGTTGAAGCAACCAGTGGTAACACTGGTATTGCATTGGCTTTTGTCGCTGCAGCAAAAGGCTACAAATTAACCCTCACTATGCCAAGCTCAATGAGCTTAGAGCGCCGCAAACTTTTAAAAGCACTCGGTGCAAATTTAGTGTTAACTGAAGCCGCTAAAGGCATGAAGGGCGCAGTAGCAGCAGCTAACGAAATTGTTGCTTCCGATCCTGAAAAATTTATTCCTTTGCATCAGTTTGAGAACCCTGCTAACCCAGAAATTCATGAACTTACCACAGGGCCTGAAATCTGGAATGATACCGATGGCGAAGTCGACATTTTTGTCGCAGGTGTCGGTACTGGCGGAACCATGACAGGTGTTAGCCGCTATTTAAAAAGTAAGGGGAAGACCATTACCTCTGTCGCGGTCGAACCAGCTGATTCGCCGGTTATTACTCAAGCCAAAGCAGGTTTACCTTTAACCCCGGGCCCACACAAAATCCAAGGGATCGGCGCTGGTTTCATTCCTGGCAACCTCGACTTAGACTTGGTTGATGCGGTAGAACAGGTCACCAATGAAGAATGCATGGCAATGTGCCATCGTTTAATGAAAGAAGAAGGCATCTTAGTGGGTATTTCTTCTGGTGCGGCTGTGGTTGCGGCAAAACGTTGGGCAGAAAAGCCAGAAAACGCCGATAAAAAAGTGGTGGTCATATTGGCCAGTGCGTCTGAGCGTTACTTAAGTAGCCCGCTTTTTGCCGGTGAGTTTTCAGAAACCGAAAACGTGCAATAAGCCTAAAGCTGATATACTTAACAAAGGGAAGCTTATGCTTCCCTTTTCTTTTGTGATTCGTTATAAAACAAGGCAGATCCTACTAAAAAGAGTGTTACTTACATGTACTTAAGATTAGGCCTAGTCATGCTATTACTGACTGCGATCGTTGGTTGTGATGGCTTAGAGAAAAAACAAGGAATGGGCAAATATGGCATGATGGACCCTAACCTGCCTGAATATACCGCCATTGAATTTTTTGATCACATGTTTCACGATGATGATCTCACTGAAGCGCTGAAGCTCAGCAGCCCCACTTTGAAACGCTTAATTTCCTCTTACCATACCAACCGTAATGCACAACGGCATGTTCTAAATTTACGCTTTGATAAGGTAAAGATCACGCCTCACACCGGTAGTGCTGGCCGGAATGAATTTTCTAAAGAGTCCAAAGTCATTATCTTTTTTGAAGGTGAACTCAACGGCAAGATCCTCAAAGATATGCGCGTTGTGGATTTAATTCGTGATGGAAAAGAATGGAAAGTAGATAAAATTAGTATTAAATAAGCCTTTGGGCAGCCTCAAATTAGAAGCTGCCTTTTTATTTTTACATGCCTACTGCTACGCCCTCTCTGCGAGGATCTGCCCCACCTATTAAAGTGTTATCTTTAATCTGAATACCATGTAAACCACTATTTAAATCTATTATTTTGACTTGATGGCCTTTGGCTTTTAAACCTTCTGCCAATTCTTCTGCCATAGTCCCTTTTTCCAAGGCAGTGTAATCGTTGCGATCAGTGACATGAGGTAAGTTAATAGCCTGCTGAATATCTAATCCCCAATCAAGTACACCTATTAAGGTTTGAGCAACATAGTTAATAATGCGACTGCCGCCAGGTGAACCAAGGGCAAGAAAAAGCTGCCCCTCTTTATCGAATACCATAGTCGGGCTCATGGCACTGCGTGGACGTTTTAGCGGCTCTACACGATTTAATACTGGTTTACCCATTGAGCTGGGATTTAAGGAAAAATCTGTCATTTGATTGTTAAGTAAAAACCCTTCAACGAATACCCCAGAGCCAAATGCAAATTCAATACTGGTGGTCATCGATAACGCGTTTCCTTCACTATCGACAATAGAAATATGACTGGTATTGGGCAATTCGTAAGCGTTATCTTGGCCAACTTTTAACATCGCATAAGGTTGTCCCGGCCTTGCTCGTCCCATGTCTTTATTTAGATCAATATGTCGTGCTCTGCTGCTTAAGTAACTTTGGCTTATCAAACCACTAATTGGCAAGCCTGTAAAATCTGTGTCCGCAATATACATCTCGCGATCAGCAAACGCTAATTTTGAAGCCTGAGTAAACAGGTGCATCGCCTCGAGAGAGTTAGGCGCATATTGCGACAAATTAAAGGGTTCTAACATTCGCAGAATCTGCAAGACATTAATGCCTCCAGAACTCGGTGGCCCCATCCCACAGACTTTAAAATCTTTATAAGCGCCACATACCGGTGAGCGTTTTAACGCTTGATATTGAGCAAAATCTTCCTCTGTGATTTCGCCTGGGTTAATGGTGGTAAATTGTGCAGCCTTGGCCATGGATTTAGCCAGTTCACCTTGGTAAAACCCATCAGCGCCAGTTTCAGCTATATGCAGCAATGTCCGAGCTAACGCACTGTTTTTTCGTAACTGTCCTTTTACTAAAGGTTTTCCATCAGGATAAAAATATACCGAAGAGTCTCTGAATTGGTACAAACCAGGATGAATTTTTAAGGCTAACAACGTGGCCAGTCTATCAGACACACGAAAGCCACCCTCTGATGTATTAATGGCGTCATTAAACAATTGAAGCCAAGGTAACTTTCCAAAATCCTGATGAGCTAATTCTAAGGCTTTTAGTACACCGGGCACGCCTACTGACTTACCGCCTACCACTGCGTCAATCCAAGACATGGGTTTGTCAGGCGTTTGCATAAACATGCTGGTTCTGCTTGCTTTTGGTGCAGTTTCACGGCCATCAAATGTATGCAGCTTTTTGCCTTTATTGTCCCAGTATAGAATAAAAGCCCCACCGCCAATTCCTGAAGATTGAGGCTCAACTAAGGTTAACATTGCTTGAACGGCAATGGCGGCATCGATGGCACTGCCGCCTTTTTCTAAGATATTTTTACCGGCCCACGACGCATAAGGATTTGCCGCTACAACCATGTATTTCTTAGCATTAAAAGCGTTTTTGCTCTGTCTTCCGGTGGCGGCTTCCGGTTCCCGATCTTCTCTTTGTTGAGCCTCAAGTGGCTGAACCAACATTAACGATACCCAACAGCATAAAAATCGAAAACGTATTCCCACATCAACCTCATCATATTTGTAGTTTCGAAGGCACACACTAACGAGCAGGCTTATAGATTGCAACAAGAGCACGGCACTAAGGTAAAAATATACAATTGTTTTTATACATCTAGATTTTTTAATATTGAAAGCGTGAGATTTTAGTTACCATGCTCAAAATAGAACAATGATTTTGCTATGTTAACTTTTAATTTACCCCTTGCTAGGCAATATGTGATCGGCCCGCTAGTATTGCTGGTTGTCTGCGTTTTATTGTTTCTCACTGAACCCACCGCTAGCCATTATTTAGCCTATGACCGACTTCAGATTGAGCAGTTTGAATGGTGGCGTTTATTTACGGGCAATCTTTTGCATACCAATGCCAATCATTTAGGGCTTAACTTGGCCGGCGTGACCCTATTATGGGCCTTACATGGGCAATATTTCACTGCCCGTCACTACCTGTTTATGCTATTGATACTCAGTTTGTGTACGACCTTAGGCATTTATTTTTTTGCAAAAACGCTGCAGTGGTATGTGGGTTTATCGGGCTTATTGCACGGCGTTTTTTTACTCGGTGCCTACTTTGACATTAAACACGGGTTAAAAACTGGTTGGCTGTTAATGATCGGGGTTATTGCTAAGGTTGCTCACGAGCAATATTTTGGTGCAAGTCAAGATGTTGCCAATCTGATTGCAGCGAAGGTTGCTGTTGATGCCCATTTGTATGGCACCTTAGCCGGTTTGATTATCGTTGTTTTATTACAGCTCTTTTCAATAAAAAAGGCCTCAACTCTTAAGAAGTGAGGCCTGATAGGCGCTACAAGTTTTGCTCGAACAATTTAAAAATTCGACGATATTCATCAAGCCACGAGCTAGGCTCAACAAAGCCGTGAGATTCAACCGGGTAAATAGCCGTTTCAAAATTCTGCTTTTCTAATTCAATTAAGCGCTGTACTAAACGCACAGAATCTTGAAAAAACACGTTACTGTCGACCATAGGAGCATTAATGAGAAGTGGCACTTTAAGTCCTTGGGCAAAATAAATCGGAGAGCTGCGCTCATAAGCAATCGGATCAACATCAGGCGTATTAAGGATATTAGAGGTATAACCGAAGTTATAATGAGCCCAATCGCTTACAGGTCGCAATGCTGCCCCAGCTTGGAATAAATCAGGTGCAGTAAAGAGCGACATAAAGGTCAAGAATCCGCCATACGAGCCACCGTAAGTCCCTACCCTTGCCCGGTCAACATCAACGTTATCCACTAACCAGTTAACGCCGTCCCTTAAATCTTCTATTTCCGGTTTACCCATATGTCGGTAGATAGCAGTGCGCCAATCTCGACCATATCCAGCAGAGGCGCGATAGTCCATATCCAGCACCACATAACCTTGCTGAACTAACAAGTTATGAAACATAAACTCGCGGAAATAATCAGACCAGCCCAAATGTGAATTCTGTAAGTAGCCTGCGCCATGATTAAACACCACAGCTTTGCGCAGCGGCTCTCCTTCTTTTCTTGGCGTGGCGTACACCCGAGCATAAATGGCCTGCTCAGTATGACTCGATTTAATAGGCACTACATCAGGGGCTAACCAGTTCATGGCCAAAAACTCTTGGCTTACTGTGTGGGTGATTTGCTCAGCCTCAGCTTGTCCTATCGTCTGGATATACAGCTCTGGTGGCATGGTTAATTTTGAATGGGTAAGCAGTAGTGAATTTTCGTCTGGGCTTAATTGATAATCAGTCATGCCGTTGAGATTGGTTAATTCTTCTGTGATTTTATCCTCTAAAGACACACGATATATTTCGTAAATACCGGGGTGTTTTTTATTTGCCTTAAAATATATATGCCGATCGTCGGCTGAAATCCTTGGCTCACTCACTTCAAAGCGCCCTTGTGTCAGGGCAAGCGCTTTAGCATTATATGGTTTGAGGTATAGCTGACTGTAGCCACTTTCTTCCGACAAGTAATACAAGGTTTCACTGTTGCTTAACCAGCCGAAGTCATTCATTTTGTAATTAATCCAGGCATCATCGTGTAAACGGTGCTGAACACGCCATTTTGCCTCATTCACATCGATAGTACTTAGCCATCTGTCTTTATTATCAGCAGCTGCTAGCATTACAGCGACGTTGTTACCTTGGGAATGCCACTGAATAGGGCTTTGAGACCAGTACCAATCATCAATTAATCTGATGGTTCGAGGTAAACGATTATCAACGTAGGTTTTACCTTGTGCGACGGCATTTTCGCGTTTGACTGACGCGAGTACATCGTCGTTGTATCCCGGTAAATCTGTGTAAGATAAGCGTTTTGCTTCATGACGGGATAAATTGAGCAACCATACACTTTGCTCTACGGGTTTCGCATCTGCGACACGTTGACGCACTTCAACACTGGTTATCCGCCCATCATCATTTATGTAGTCAGGCATGATATCGCCTTTGTCGCGATCGGCGCCGCTTGGCTGCACAACTAACAACAGCCATTGGCCATTGGGTGACAAACTCGCCTCTACTGTTTCCTTATCTTTTCCAAGGTAAAATGGCTGAGGGGTTGATGCCCTATTTTGTTGTTGTAATTGTTGCTTTTGTACAAATTGACTCTGGCGATCCGCTCGTCTTTGCGCCACAACCTTTAATAATTTTTGTTGCTCTTGGGCGAGGTAGTCTTTGGCTACATCAACTCCAATAGGCGCATCGTCAAACTCCCAACTTGCGTGCATTTCCCGCATACCGTTATGCGGATCAATAACGATAAAACTATTGCCGCTTTGAAAGCTCACTCGACCATCTGTGAGAAATTGCAGGTTGTGAGGTGCTGAATTATCTTTGCTTAATTGACGGAGCCTATTGTCAGTTAAATCTTTATAAAATACATTGCCGGCAAAAATCCATGCCGCCCCTTGCTTAGTAGGGCTCAATACTCGATTTTTGTAAGCAAATTGGTGTTGCTCCTCGAGCGTTATCACTTCTGCGTTGTTAGGCTTATCGAGTGATGTAAGCAGTAAGTTGAATAACGGACTGCCCTGCTGCTTTTGGCTATAAATAATATGTTGGCTATCATCCGCCCAAAATGCTGACATTGGTTGACGACCTAGCCAATCAGGATCGGCCATTATTTGCGTTAGACTCAGTTGAGTGGCCTGGGTAGACGGGGTTTGCGCTTTTATGGTTGCTGGCAAAATAGCAGGAGGTACGGCGACATGTTGTGCTACTGTTTGCTGTTGATTGTTGGTCTGACTCGCCACACAAGCAAACAGTAAGCTGCTAGAGCAAGCCAATAAAAGACAACGTGTTAATTGATGCATAGAACCCCATAATTGATCATTTTAATAACATATAAGCGGGCTATTATTGGCAGGTTTATCTCAATGAACAAGTAAAAATAAAAACATTAAGACTGATCCAAAATCACTATTTAGATATAGTAATCAACACTTAACCCACCAAGGATTGTTATGAAAAAAATACTTATCGCTGCCCTACTATTTTGCTCTGGTGCCAGCCAAGCAGCTGAATGTCCTGACCTCTTGAAATTCATGAAGCGTAAGTTAAATTCGCAAGAAACCGTCAATTTTTGTGAAGCTTATCAAGGCAAGACAGTGTTATTTGTCAACACTGCCAGTAAATGTGGCTTTACCCCGCAGTTCGAAGGCTTAGAAAAACTATATTCTGATTATCAAGACAAAGGTTTAGTGGTATTAGGCTTTCCGTCAAATGATTTTAAACAAGAGTTTTCCGACGAAAGTAAAACGGCTGAATTGTGTGAGTTAACGTATGGGGTAAAATTTCCCATGTTTGAAACCATAGCAGTAAGAGGCGATGATGTAGATCCGCTTTATCGCATGTTGGCTAAAAAGTCGGGTACCACACCTAAATGGAATTTTTACAAATACTTAATGGATAAAGACGGCAACATCGTTGATTCTTATGCATCAAACACCAAACCCACCGATAAAGATTTTATTGCTGACATAGAAAAAACGTTAGCCCACTAACAAAAAAAGCCTCAAGGCCATTCACCTTGAGGCAGCCATTTTTTGTAGCACTGCACTTACGCTATTAGTGATGAGATAGATTTCTCAGCATTCGACCACGCAGTAGCTGCTGCATCGGGCCCCATTGCAAGTCCTTCTGCATAAACAAAGTCTATATCCGTTAAACCTAAGAAACCCAATACGTCTTTTAAGTATTCAGTTTGGGTATCTTTAGGTGTGCCTGCATACATACCGCCTCGAGCCGCTAGCACATACACTTTTTTATTGCTCAGTAAACCTTGCGGGCCCGTTTCAGTATACTTGAAGGTGATTCCAGCGCGGGCAACACGATCAATCCATGCTTTAAAGGTACTGGGTACGCCAAAGTTGTACATTGGCATGCCAATAACCACGGTGTCAGCCTGTTGCAAATCAGCAATAAATAGTTCAGATAGTGAATTAAGTGCGACTTGCTCTTCGCTGCGACTGCTGACTTCACTGCCCCATGCCAGCATTTCATTCATGGTTAAATGTGGCAATTCCATTTCAGCTAAATTTCGCTCTACGACATTCACTGCTGTGCTTGCTTGTAAACGCGCAAGCAATTTTTGACTTAAGATATTAGAATTACCTTTGTCGTGACTCAAACTGCTATTGATAACTAAAACATTTTTCATAACGTGCTCCTCGTGTTGATGGAGCCCAGTTTTAACTACAATTAGTCGAAAAAAAAGCGCATAAAATGCACTTTTTTGTTCGACTTTTTAGAACTAAATAGTTTAACTCAAGAATCCACCGTCAACCGTTACCGTAGTACCAGTGGTATAACTTGACGCATCTGAAACCAAGTAAAGCACCGCTGCGGCCATTTCGTCAGGTTGAGCAGTGCGTCCTAATGGTATTTGCAATAAGGCTGTTTTGAGGATCTTTTCGTTAGACGTGAGCGCCGAAGCGAACTTCGTTTCAGTTAAGCCTGGCAATAAGGCATTAACGCGAATATTTAAGGGGCCACATTCTTTCGCAAAGGCCTTAGTCATGCTGATCACCGCCGCTTTGGTAACTGAATAAATACCTTGCATCGGACCTGGAGAAATACCATTTACTGACGCGGTATTTAAAATCACGCCACCGCCCTGCTCTTTCATCATCTTCCCGGCTGCAATCGACATGAAGAAATAACCACGAATATTAACATCAACGGTTTTGTTATACGCCGCTAAGTCAGTATCAAGTATGTGACCAAAAAACGGATTAGCAGCAGCATTGTTGATTAAGATATCTAATCGACCATATTGCTGCTTAATGTTGTCAAAAATGGCATCAATCTGCGCCATTTCTCCCACATGGCAGGCCATCGCAACAGCGTCACCACCTTGTGCTCTAATCTTTGCCGCCACTTCTTCACATCCATCAATTTTGCGACTCGATACAATAACTCTGGCCCCATAAGCAGCCAATAAATGCGCGATTGACTCGCCAATTCCGCGGCTTGCACCAGTCACTAAGGCGACTCTTCCTGTTAAATCAAATAAATCTTTTTTCATTATTTTTCCTCGTTATTTGTTACCACGTTAATGCTGGTTATTAGGCTAACATGCCACCATCAAGCACCACAGATTGACCAGTCATGAAACTTGATTCATCACTGCACAGCCACGCAAGTGCGGCAGCAATCTCATGCACTTCGCCTAAGCGTTTCATGGGATTGGCTTTTATCATGGCATTGCGCACGCGCTCATCGACATGGGCTAAAACGTTCTCCACCATCGGGGTACGAATAAAGCTTGGGCATACTGCGTTAACGCGGATATTGGCTTTGGCGTATTCAACCGCTGCTGATTTAGTCAGGCCCATCACCGCGTGTTTGGTAGCAGAATAAGCGGCAATACTGGGAGCAGAATGCAAACCCGCCACAGACGCGATATTAATCACGTGGCCGCCACCGTTTTCAAGCATCTGAATTATCTCTTGCTTCATGCAGTACCACACGCCAGCAAGATTAACCGCGACATTTTTATGAAAAACGGCATCGTCAACCAAGTGCATGGGTGTGGGTGTGTGATCGATACCCGCGTTATTAATCGCAACGTTTACGGGTCCATAAATTGCCTTAGCGTGGCTAAATAAAGCGGCGACAGAATCCACGTCGCTCACGTCAGCAGCAATGAAAGTGGCGGTGCCTCCCGCATCACAAATTTGCTTAACTACGGCTTCACCTTGCTGTGTATTGCGATCACTCACCACTACCTTAGCGCCACGACTTGCCACTAAAATTGCCGTTGCTGCGCCAATTCCTGAAGCTCCACCGGTGATCAAAATATGTTTGTTCTCTACATTTTTTATTGCTGTCATTCTGCCTCTACCTTAAGCACTAATTTACCTGTATTTTCGCCTTTAAATAGCATCAGTAAGGTTTCAGGAAAGTGTTCGATACCTGTCACTACATGCTCTTTTGCTTTTAATTTACCTTGTGCTATCCAACCAGCCATTTCAGTCGCCGCTGCCGCGTAATTAGCGATGTTATCAAAGACAACAATGCCTTCCATACGCGCACGGTTGACTAACAAACTAAGGTAGTTTGACGGCCCTTTTACTGGCGTTGTATTGTTGTATTGACTAATTGCACCGCAGACAACGATCCGCGCTTTCATGCGAATTTGCGTCAGCACATCATCAAGAATGTCGCCGCCGACGTTATCAAAAAATACGTCAACGCCCTTTGGACAAAGACGCTTCAATGCGTTTTTAACGTTCTCATTTTTATAATCAATCGCGCCATCAAAACCCAGCTCATCAACTAGGTATCGGCATTTATCAGCACCGCCCGCGATACCCACAACCTTACACCCTTTTATCTTGGCAATTTGACCCACTACGGTGCCTACAGCGCCTGCTGCACCTGACACTACTACCGTTTCACCTGCCTTGGGTAAACCGGTTTCAAGTAAACCAAAATAGGCTGTCATACCTGGCATACCCAACACACCCAAGTAGCGTTCTAAGGGCGCAATAGTAGGGTCAATTTTATGCAAACCCGCCGTACTAACGGCTGCATATTGCTGAACACCGCAATGGCCGTATACATAATCTCCAATCGCGAACTTGCTATCCTTTGTTGCAACCACTTGCCCTACCGTACTCGCACGCATAACCGCACCAATTTGTACCGGTTCAATGTATGATTTACCTTCATTCATCCATCCGCGCATCGCGGGGTCAAGTGACACATAGATAATCTTGATCAGGACCTGCTCATCTTTGAGTTCAGGTATCTCTGTCTCAACAAAATCCCAATTATCACGATTTGGCGCGCCGATTGGGCGAGACTTAAGTAAAAATTGTTTATTTTTCATTTTGCATCCTGTTCGCTGTTGTCGGAGATTAAAACCACGCTTCTTGCATGGCTGAACAGCTATCGTCTACTTCACTTAACAAGCGAAGATCGCGAGCGATAGTGGGTAATTCCCAATGAATAAAATATTTTGCAGCTTGTAATTTGCCGAGATAAAAAGCGTTGTCTTCTTCGTTCTGATTGTCTGAAGCTAAGGCTTTTTCAGCCACATTGGCTTGACGGATCCACATCCAACTCACCACTATTTGCCCAAACACTGTTAAAAAACAACTCGCATTCGCCAGTAATACAGCTTGTTTATCTGAGGCAAGTCCTTGCGCTAAACTGGGTATTAATTCGCTCATTTGTTGTAAATAGGGATTTAACTGTGCGATCAGTTTCTGACAATCATCACCCTTCATGTGACTAAAGTCACTTTGCATAATAGTTTGTAATTGTTTTAAACCCGCTCCATTGGCTTGCCATAATTTTCGAGTTAGCAGATCCAAAGCTTGTATACCGTTGGTGCCCTCATGAATAGGGTTTAAGCGGTTGTCACGCCAACACTGTTCAACGGGATACTCCCGTGTATAACCTGCGCCGCCTAGTACTTGAATCGCTAAGTCGTTAGCCTTGGGACCATATTCTGATGGCCATGCTTTAACAACTGGCGTTAGTAAATCCAATAACTCAGCCGCGTCTGCGCGAACAATTTCATCTTCGTGGGTGTGAATATCGTCAACCAAGCGAGCCGCATAAAAACACAGTGCCATACCACCTTCTACATAGGATTTTTGCGCAAGTAACATGCGCTTCACATCGCCGTGTTGAATTATCGTCGCTGGTTTATCACTGGGTTTATTATTGGGTGCGACGCGTCCTTGCGTGCGCTCTTTGGCATAGGCCAAGGAATATTGATAGCCGCGATAGCCAATCATAGCTGCACCAAATCCCACCCCAAGACGAGCTTCGTTCATCATTAAAAACATGTATCGCAAGCCTTGGTGCTCTTCGCCTACTAAGTATCCATGGCAGTCGTCTTTTTCACCAAAACTCAATACCGTAGAGGTGGTACCTCGGTAACCCAACTTGTGGATTAATCCCGCCAGCGCTACGTCATTGCTGTGGTCCACTTCGCCCTGCTCATTTAAGCGGTATTTGGGCACCACAAACAACGAGATCCCCTTCACCCCAGCCGGTGCACCTTGTATTTTTGCAAGCACTAAATGCACAATATTTTTTGATAATTCATGGTCGCCAGCTGAAATGTACATTTTATTGCCTTTGATGCGATACTGGCCGTTATCTGTTTTGTAAGCGGTGGTATGAATGTCAGCTAATGATGAACCAGCATGCGGCTCCGTTAATGCCATCGTGCCGGTAAATTCACCGCTTAACATACGCGGCATAAAACGAGTTTTAATGTCTTCTGAGGCAAAGTTTCGAATCACGTTTGCTGCTGCAATAGTTAAAAACGGGTAGCTAGTAGAAGAAGGGTTTGCTGCTGAAAAATAGCCCGCACACGCGGTCATAATGGTTTCAGGAAGCTGCATACCGCCTTCGTCAAAATCATAGCGTGCAGCCATTAAGCCGGCTTGAGCATAAGCATCAAATGCCGCTTGGACCTCTTCGATCATTGTGACTTTTGTACCATCAAAAGTGGGTTCGTTAGCATCAGCTTTAGCATTATGCGGGGCAAACTTTTCAGTGGCGATTTTATTGGCAGTGTCTAGCACAGCATCAAAGGTTTCTTTGTTATGTTCCCTGAAGCGTTCTCGCTGACAAAGATTTTCAGTGTCTAATAATTCGTAGAGTTGGAAATGCAGTTCTTTTTCTTTAATTAGCTCAGTATTCATATTGGTTAGCCGTCACATCTTCGATTGAATAAACATGGCTTAGCTTGACAAAATTTAATAGAGACAATAATTGTCATTTATGACATATTAATGGTCATTTTAGCCACACATAACGGGCTGTTATTGGCGGCTAAAAATTTTGTTTATAACGGGGATGAAATTTTGTTTAAAGTAACAATTTTGGGGTTTAATCAAGCCTATGCGAGTGCCATTACCGGTGCATTAGACTTGTTTGCCTTAGCTGGTGTCACTTGGCAAAGAATGCAAGGGCTTCCGCCTACCCCATTTTTTGAAGTACAAATAGCCACCCTCGGCAAACAAGTGGTGCGCTGTATTAATCAACTTGAAATCAACAGTCATATCGCTATCGAAGAACTTAAAAAAACCGACTTGTTATTGATCCCCACTATTGGTGGGTCGTTGTTAAGTGTGCTGCAAGAGAATCGAAATTTACTACCGCACATAAAGCGACATTATGAACTAGGGGCAGATATTGCGAGCAATTGCAGTGGCGCCTTTTTGTTAGCAGAAGCAGGCTTACTTGATGGACGTGAAGCTACTACCCATTGGGGCTATGCTCAGTTATTTAAAAGTCGCTATCCCAAAGTCCACTTAGCGGCAGAAAAACTGATCACAACCTCAGACAATATTTATTGCTCTGGTGGCGGTATGGCGTGGTTTGACTTGGCTCTGTTATTAATTGAGCGTTATTGTGGTCATGACGTTGCGACCACGACAGCTAAGGCCCATGTCATTGATTTATCTCGCGGTCAACAAGCCGCATATGCGTCTATACGTGCTAAAAAATACCATCAAGATCCCGAAGTATTACAAGTGCAAGAATGGTTAGAAGCGCACTTCAGCCAATCAGTGCAAATTAGTGATTTGGCCGATTTGGTAAACTTAACAAGTCGCACACTCAATCGGCGATTTAAACAAGCTACCGAGCAAAATCCACTTGAATATCTGCAAGGCTTGAGGGTAGAGGCAGCTAAAAAGTTACTTGAAAAGTCCCATGATAGTGCGCAGCGCATCGTCAGCCATGTGGGTTATGACGACCTTAGCTCATTTACTCGCTTATTTAAGAAACATACCGGACTCTCTCCGAGTCAGTACGCCAAAAAATTTAAACGTTAATTTCATCCTTTCTTCATATTTACTCACTAATTTAATCTCAGCATAGCGCGTAGGCCTGCTCAGCCAATTTTGGCAAACATGCATAAAAATTGCTTTTTGTAATCCGTAGTCCACTTTTCGTTTTTTTAAATTCATCAAAAAGTGGTCACGAAGGGCTGTTCTAAACGCTAAATTTCAAGATTTTTTTGATAAATATTAATTACTTAAGCGCTTGAAGATACAGGCAACACGAAAAAGCAAGGTTTGCACCAAAACAAACCATACCTTTTGTTTTCGACCTATTTTAGGGAAAGCCTAGCTGGCTGAATGTGAAAGTTTATTACAGATAGCTAGTCAAAAAAGCATTTTTGATGTATATTTAACCAATTATTGTAATTTTATTACCAATCGGAGAGCTAATATGGCCTTTAAAAAGCAGTACTTAAAATCAAAAGCAGTATGTAAAGTGACTTTCAAAATTAGCAAAGACGAAGCTCGTGAAGCAGAATCAGTGCGTTTAGTCGGTGATTTTAATAATTGGGACACTGCTGCAGTGCCTATGAAAAAATTAAAAGACGGTAGTTTTACCGCAACAGTCGAATTAGAAAAAGATGCAAAATATCAGTTTAGATATTTGCTCAACGATCAAGAATGGGAAAACGATTGGAGTGCGGATGAATATCTCCCCTCACCCGTTTCTTTGGACGAAAACTCAGTGGTTGCTGTTTAAACTCTGAAAGTCCTAGCACTCAATAGCGAGTGCTAGGATTTTTTTTAAGCCCTGACTTATCTAAACACGCTACTCACCGCCGGAACTTGCTGGCCTTCAAAACTCACTTCATTTTGATTAAAATTTTGTAATAAGGTTTTTTCACCACGCCGACTCAAGCGTATACCATCGGCCAATTCTGTTGTGCCAATGGCAAGTTCTGCACACTGTTGTCTTATTACAGTCTTAATTAAGTTTTCAGACAAAGCACCAATCACCGTGACATTGTCTAATATCGTCACAGCGGCCAAGCCAGCCATTGGTCCATCACTGTATTTGAAAAGAGCTTTAGCCTTGCCAACTTCATAAGATTCGCACCACAAAGTCGCGGTGAAACTTACGTTAAAATCAGCATCACTTGCTTCTAAACTTTGACTTAAAGTGGGACGTAAAGAATCAAAGTTTGCCAGCTTTATCCCCACTAAATCAGCAATCGCCGAGAACTGTCCGTTTTGCGGTACTAAACCCGATTCAGTGCGAAAAGCTGTACGAGGACCAAACAGTATCTTAGTGTCTTTTGCCGTCTCGACTAATAAACGTGCAACCTCGTCAGTAACCAAGGTTAATGCTGGTGCAATAACTAAGCTGTACGCATTATTCTCTAAATCAAGTGGACTGATAATATCCACATCCAAGCCTAAACTTCTGGCGACTGAATAAAATTGATAAAATTGTGCCCAGTAACTTAAGTTCGCATTATGTGGCTGCTGATCGTAAATCCACATACTTTCAAAATCATGTAAAAACGCGATTTTCGCTTTCACTGGACTTAAGGGATACTGTGTTGGCTCAACATTTGCGACTTCCTGGTAACCACGATCAGCACGACCATCTTGTTGAAGTAAGCCAGAATGCATAATTTCTTGAGCCATGTGCGATGCGCGCCAACGGAAATAGATCACACTTTGCGCCCCATGAGCCCACGCTTGCGCTGTCCATAATTGCACAGCACCTTGTGCTGGAAGAGGATTATATTGCGCCCAATTTGCATGACCACATTGTTGCTCCATCACCCAAAAGTCAGTGCCATTTTTTAAACCTCGGTAAATATCATGATTTAAACTGACTAAATCAGGATGACCTGTACGAGCGTAGCGAGTCTTAACCTCTTCAGATTCCCATGTTGCAAAGTATTCCAACATGCCGATCGGGTAACTGTCCCACGCGACAAAATCTAAATTTTTTGTGGCCTTATATAAGTCAAATTCACTGGCAAAAATCACAAAATTATGGGTAATAAACCGCCCCGGTGATAGGTCTCGCAGTATATCAATTTGTAACTGCTGAAACGCAATGATCATATCTGAACAGTACCGTTTAAAGTCAAGCACTTGTGAGGGATTCGCTTGACGCACAGCACTCAGATTGGGTGAGCTGATTTGTGTCCAACTTGAATAAGTTTGACTCCAAAATACAGTACCCCAAGCCTCATTAAGGGCCTCTAAATTTGTATAGCGCGCTTTAAGCCATTGCTGAAAACCCGCCACACTAGAGGCTGAATATGATTGCGCTGTTCCTTCATGGCCAAGTTCGTTGTCAGTTTGCCAGCCTACAACAGCAGGATGCTTACCATAACGTTCGGCCATTGCGCGAACTATACGTTGGCACTCTTGGCGATATATGACACTGCCGTGGTCGTAGTGACGGCGTGAACCAAATTTTTTCACTTGGTTGTTTTCATCAACAGCCAATATTTCTGGGTGAGCTTCAATCAACCATGCTGGTGGTGTAGCAGTAGGCGTACCTAAGACAACATTGAGTCCGTGTTGTTGGTAAATGTCAATGGCATCGTCTAACCATTGCCAATCAAACTGCCCAGCTTGAGGCTCAATTTTTTGCCAACTAAACTCGCCAATCCTAATAAAATTGAGGCCTAATGCCTGTTGTTGTTGAGCATGCAATTGCCATTGATCTGAGCCAACATGCTCTGGATAGTCACATACACCGAGGTTCAAACAAGGAATGGGGGCTTTGTTCATAATAAACTCAATAAGAAAAATAAAGGAGGCAATTACTGTCTAACGCAGACAGCAAGCGTTTAGTTGTTTTCAGTCAATTAATCGCAGACTTGATTTTAATTATATGATAAATAACACATAACAAAAAGCCACAAAAGAATCTTTTGTGGCCTTCAATGTTTACGCAAGTATTTTATCGTTAAAGAGCAGCTTCAAGCTCTGGTAGCACGGTGAACAAGTCGCCTACTAAACCATAATCTGCAACTTGAAAAATAGGCGCCTCTTCATCTTTGTTGATAGCGACAATTACTTTAGAGTCTTTCATTCCGGCTAAATGTTGAATGGCTCCGGAGATACCCACTGCGATATAAAGTTGAGGCGCGACGATTTTACCCGTTTGCCCTACTTGCATGTCATTGGGTACAAAACCAGCGTCGACGGCTGCACGTGATGCTCCCATGGCCGCGCCAAGTTTGTCTGCAATCCCTTCTAGCAATTTGAAGTTTTCTCCATTTTGCATACCACGACCACCGGAAATAATAACACTTGCAGCGGTTAGTTCAGGACGCTCAGACTTGGTTAATTCAGCGTTGACAAAGCTGGACTTGGTCGCTTCTTTTACCACTGAGCAGGTTTCGATGGGCGCTGAATTTCCGGTTGCTGAGGCATCAAACGCCGCAGTACGCACGGTTAATACTTTAATGGTATCAGACGATTGTACGGTCGCGAGTGCATTTCCTGCGTAAATAGGACGTAAGAATGTATCGCTGCTAATCACTTTAATGACATCGGATAACTGAGCAACATCTAATAACGCGGCAACTCGAGGTAGGAAGTTTTTACCTGTGGTGGTCGCTGGTGCCACAATATGTGAGTAGTCTTTGCCTAGTTCGGCCACTAACTCTGCGATATTTTCGGCCAGTTGATGTTGGTACTCTGCACTGTCTGCACACAATACTTTAGTCACACCAACCACATTGGAAGCTTGTTCAGCAACGCTTTGGCAATGGCTGCCTGCCACTAAGGCATGAACATCATTGTCAATCTGGCAGGCCGCGTTGATTAATTTAAGAGAGTCTGATTTCAGCTCTTGGTTGTCATGTTCTACGTAAACTAAAATAGCCATTAGATCACCTTCGCTTCGTTTTTCAATTTATCCACTAATTCTGCTACATCAGCGACTTTGATACCGCCTTTACGTTGCGCAGGGGCTTCGACTTTTAACACTTTCACGTTTGATACTAATGACACGCCAAAATCACTGGCGGGTTTGACCTCAAGGGGCTTTCTTTTCGCTTTCATGATATTGGGTAACGAGGCGTAGCGAGGCTCATTCAGACGTAAATCGGTTGTCACCACAGCAGGCAAGCTCAGCGCAACGGTTTGTAAACCACCATCGATTTCACGAGTAACTAAGACCTTTCCTTCTTCCATTTTTACTTCAGACGCAAAAGTGCCTTGTGGCATGCCCGTCAACGCAGCAAGCATCTGACCTGTTTGGTTGTTGTCTGAGTCAATCGACTGTTTACCTAAAATCACCAGTTCGGGACTTTCTTGCTCAACAACTTTTTGCAGTAACTTGGCAATTTGTAATGAATCAAGTGATTCACTGGTATCGATTTGAATGCCACGGTCAGCGCCAAGGGCCAGCGCCGTTCTGATTTGCTCTTGGCACGCTTTATCACCAATTGATACAACAACGATTTCTGTGGCGATGCCTTTTTCTTTAAGGCGCACGGCTTCTTCAACTGCTATCTCACAAAATGGATTGAGTGACATTTTGGCGTTGGTCAAATCGACAGCTGAGTTGTCGGGTTTCACCCTAACTTTCACGTTGTAATCAATAGCACGCTTGATTGGCACTAGAATTTTCATTATTACCTCTGTCTATGGGTATCGATTGTATTAATAAGCATTATTAATGCTTAGATAAGTTGGCGTCAATTTACGTAATGTTAACGTAAACGTCAACTTACCATCGTTGTTACCATTTTTAACTGTAACTTCGTTTTGACAAATCTTAATGTCGAGTATGATAGGGATGTTAATGATTGAGAAATTGACGCCTTCAAGTCAACATGCCATTAACAAATTATTATTAAACAACTGTTTTTAAATGCTTTTTTATTTTCAATCATTAGAAGTTAATAACAGTAGTGATTTACAAAAACATAATAAGCCTTAACGAACATATCGTGAAATTAGTTCAAAACTACGCCAAAATCAGGCTATGTGCTTAGATTTTAAGGCTAAGTTCAGTATTTTTTTGATGAATAGATAAATATAAAAGAGGAACACATGGTGGAACGAGAATCGATGGAGTTTGACGTAGTAATAGTCGGTGCGGGTCCAGCCGGTCTATCTACAGCATGTCATTTAATGCAATTAGCTAAAAAAGCTGACAAAGAGCTGATGGTTTGTGTGGTCGAAAAAGGTTCTGAAGTAGGTGCCCATATATTATCTGGTGCCGTTTTTGAAACAAAAGCCTTGGCTGAACTTTTTCCAGATTGGCAAGAGCGTGGCGCACCGCTTCACACCAAAGTCACAGAAGATCATATTTATCTGCTCAAAGATGATACTAAGGCGACAAAAATACCCAATATTGCTGTACCAAAAACCATGCATAATGAAGGAAATTATATTGTCAGTATGGGGAATGTTTGTCGTTGGTTAGCAAGCCAAGCAGAAGAACTTGGCGTTGAAATATTTCCTGGCTTTGCTGCCGCTGAGGTGCTGTACAATGAAGATGGCAGTGTGGGCGGAGTAATTACAGGCGACATGGGCCTTGATGCTGAAGGTCAACCTAAAGACTCCTTCATGCCTGGCATGGAACTGCGTGCAAAATACACTGTATTTGCTGAAGGTTGTCGCGGACATTTAGGCAAACAACTGATTAAAAGATTTGATCTAGATAAAGATGTGTCACCCCAGCACTACGGTATTGGCTTTAAAGAAATTTGGGATATCGATCCTGCCAAACATCAAGAAGGCTTAGTGGTGCACAGCGCTGGTTGGCCGCTTTCAGATGCGACCGGCGGGGCCTACTTATATCATGCCGAGAATAATCAGGTTTTGGTTGGATTGATCATGGATTTAAATTATAGCAACCCACATTTAAGTCCATTTGATGAGTTTCAGCGTCTCAAACACCACCCTATTTTTAAGCAGTATCTAGAAGGTGGTAAACGCGTATCCTATGGCGCTCGCGCTATTGCAAAAGGTGGTTTTAATTCCTTACCTAAAATGACCTTTGCAGGTGGTTTATTAGTGGGTTGTGACGCTGGCACTTTAAATTTTGCTAAAATTAAAGGCAATCACACTGCCATGAAATCAGGTTTATTAGCGGCTGAAACGCTATTTGAGACCTTGCAAGATGAGAGCGAGCAAGGCGGGAAAGATCTAAACGCTTATACGGACAAATTCAAGGCGTCTTGGCTGTATAAAGAATTATTTAATTCTCGTAACTTTGGCCCAGCGATCCATAAATTAGGCACATTTTGGGGTGGCGCATTCAATACTATTGAACAAAATCTGTTTGGTGGAAATATGTTTATCACACTCAAGGATAACCATCATGACCACAATCAGTTAAAACTTGCCGAAGATTGTGTTAAACCCCGATATCCAAAACCAGATGGTGTACTCAGTTTTGATAAGCTCTCGTCAGTATTTTTATCTAATACTAATCATGAAGAAGAACAACCTTGTCATTTAAAATTACTAGACAAAACCATACCTATTTTAATTAATTTACCGAAATATGATGAGCCAGCTCAGCGTTATTGCCCAGCTGGCGTTTATGAAATTATTGAAAACCCACAAGGCGAAAAGGCTTTACAAATAAATGCGCAAAACTGCGTTCATTGCAAAACGTGTGATATTAAAGATCCGAATCAAAATATTAATTGGGTGGTACCAGAGGGAGCAGGAGGACCGAATTACCCTAATATGTAATCACCCGGAATTAAAGATGAAAAAAGCGAGAGTATTCTCGCTTTTTTATTGCGGTTTATATTATTTAACTATATTTTTGTAGCCTCTAATTTCTTACTTATAGAGGTTGTATGTTAAATTTTTTATCAATATTAACTCATGGAAGAAAATTACAAGGAGCAGTAAAAGATTTAAGTATCGAAGAGCTTGAATCAGTCGCCACAAAGCTCAATACGATTATTGACGCAAGAAAACAAAAAGAAGCACAATTACAGCAACAAGAAGCAGCAAAAAAAGAAAAATTAGCTGATATTCTTCAACAAATGCAGGATGCAGGTCTTGATGTAGCTGATTTACATCAAGTAAGTCAAAAGCCGGCGCCTAAGCCGCAAAAGAAACGCCCAGTAAAGTATCAAATCAGTGATGATAATGGTGAAATTCACCAATGGACCGGTATTGGAAGAATGCCGAAGGTGTACGCGAAAGCCATTGCCAGCGGTAAAAAATTAGAAGACTTTTTGATTTAATTTTTTACTCTGATTATGTGATTTTTACAGTATTTGTTAGCTAAGGTTATTATTGTTTTGTCGAAAATTAATTATCAAACGTATCTTTGTGAAAAAGAACGTCCTTGGGTTCTACTGATTCACGGATTGTTTGGCAGTTTAGATAATTTATCTGCTTTAAGACGTGGATTAAATGGAAATTATAATATCTTAAGTGTTGATTTACCCGATCATGGTAAATCAACCAGAACCAACAAATTTAGTTTTGATTTGTATGCCACCCTTATTATTGAATTGTTAGCTGAGTTAACTATTCAAAAAGTGAATATTGTTGGGCATTCTTTAGGTGGCAAAGTTTCCATGAACATTGCTCTTAAGAAGCCCGAATTGGTGCAGCGTTTAGTGATTATTGATATTGCACCGGTCGCCTATTCACGCAGCCATGATTCTGTATTTTTAGGGCTTGATAGTATCCCTCTTGCCACAATTACTACTCGCAACATGGCAGATGATTTTTTAAAGCAACATGTCCATGAACTATCAACCAGACAGTTCTTATTAAAAAGTCTTTATCAAGATGAAGATGGTTGGCATTGGTATTTTAATTTAGCATTACTGAAAAGAGACTACTTAGATATCCTGGCAGAAATTAAGGCTGACACTGTTTATAAGGGCCCTACTCTGTTTATAAAAGGTGAATTGTCCGATTATCTCTTACCTGCGCATCGAGATAAAATCGTTTCACTGTTTCCAAACAGCCAATCCAAATTAATAGGAGGTACGGGACATTGGTTGCATGCGGAGAAACCCGCTATTTGTCTTAAAACCATTGAACTTTTTTTTACTAAAACAGCATCATCGACATCGGGCCTAAGTGCTTGAATTTGGGACTCACCTTTCAGTCGCTTGATTAGTCTTTGAATTGTATGCAAAAAACCCGTTCTGACTGATTGCGACCGACACCAACAAGCACTTTGTGATCATATGGTCTTTTCAGTATGTTTATGCGTACCACTGAGCTGATATCTCCGGTTAAAAATCTGTTTTTTGGGGAAGATTATCAATCTAAAAGCATAACTCCGCATAGTAAGTGTAACCTTGGTTAATTTGACTTTAATACCTCGGACTAATTTTAAAGCGATTAAGCTTATGCTAGTATGCGACCGATTTTAAATGAGGTAGTACAAGCAACAGATGCTAAACAAATATTACGAACAAATTGAAGCGATTGGATTAAATCTTACACTCCTTGGTTTGTTTTTATTGATGGGCTATGTTGTTCACGATCTGTTGAAAAAAAATGATGTGCCCACAATAGGCAAGGTAGTTGTTTATTTCGTCCTTTTTCTGGGCGCCGCTGGTTTTGTATTCAAAGGCATTATGCAATATGTCATTGAACATTAAGAACAAGCCGTAAATTCAAATCAACAAAATTAGACAATAGAGGTAAGGTATATAATGGCAAGTGTGGGGCTATTTTTCGGCAGCGACACAGGCAATACAGAACATATTGCTAAAATGATTCAAAAAGAATTGGGTAAAAGCCTAATCGATGTGCATGACATAGCCAAAAGCAGTAAAGAAGATATTGCTAAATTTGATTTGTTATTGTTTGGTATTCCTACTTGGTATTACGGTGAAGCTCAATGCGATTGGGACGACTTTTTCCCTGAACTCGAACAAATTGATTTCAATGACAAGTTAGTGGCTATTTTCGGCTGTGGTGATCAGGAAGACTATGCTGAATACTTTCTTGATGCTATGGGCATGGTCAGAGATATCGTTGAATCTAAAGGCGCTATCATTATCGGCAACTGGTCTACTGAAGGTTATGATTTTGAAGCCTCAAAAGGCATGGCCGATGAAAACCATTTTGTTGGTTTAGGCATTGATGAAGACCGTCAACCAGAGCTTACCGAACAGCGCGTTAAAGCTTGGTGTAAACAAATTCATGAAGAGATGTGCTTAGCTGAATTGGGCTAAATAGCTGTAACTGCATCTTTGTAATTAATAAAAAAGGAGCATGTGCTCCTTTTTTCGATCCTGCTAATAAAGTGCTGCTTAGTTCGATACGGTGTGGTACGCACGCACAGCTTTGCTCAGCAGTATTAAAGCGTAAACTTAGCTACCACGTTTTTTAATTCCTCAGACAAACTATCCATTTTACCTATGGCTTGATTTGCTTCTGCTGTGCTAACAGCACTTTGCTCGGCAATTTCAACAATGGATTGTAGGTTACTTGCCATTGAATTGAGTAATGTATCTTGGGTTTGAGTGTCTTGTGAGATAACTTTATTGATCGCCGACAGTTGTTCAATGACGGTTGTCATATTGGCGATATCGTCGGTGACTTGCTCAATCATTTTGACACTCTCAACAGACTGTTCACTGCCTATAGTCATTGCATCTACTGCTTGTTTCGCATCATTTTGTAAGGTGGTGATGACATGTTCTATTTCTTCAGTGGAAAGTTGGGTTTTGGTGGCTAAGTTTCTCACTTCTTCTGCAACCACCGCAAAACCACGGCCTTGCTCACCAGCCCTCGCAGCCTCAATAGCAGCGTTCAGAGCAAGTAGATTTGTCTGTTCTGCAATACTTTTTATCACAGACAAAATAGCGACGATATTTTTACTGTTTTCATCTAAACGATTGATTATCAAAGAGGATGAAGTAGCTTGATTAGCTTGAATAATAATTTGTTGTTTCGCAAGCCCCACTCGCTCTGACACTCCTTGAGCTTGTTCGGCAACACCATTGAGCTGATTGCTTGAATGAGTGATCTGTAAAAGATTACCACGGCTCGTATTTCTGACTTTTTCAGTATTACTTGTTGTGTCAATAATGTGCTTTCGTTGCGAAGCCACAAGATTCAGGGTTCGGCTTCCTAACGCAACACTCAGAGTAACGGCTTGACTAAGAAGGTTTTCTTTTTGATGAATCTGTTCAACCACATGATGTAAGTTAGCTGACAATTCATTCACGGAACGTGACAAAGTAGCAAATTCATCATCCCCTATCACTCTCGCCTGATGCGTGAGATCACCTTTAGCTAATATTGACAGGCTACGATTAATTCGAGCTAAAGGCAAAGCGATGGAACGAGTGACCCATATACCAACAGCTGCCACCAAAGCTAATGTTACAACAAAAATACCTAAGCCAAGCCAAATGTTAGCTTCAACTGCGGATAAAATCGTCTCTTGGCCGACTAATGTGTCATCATTTATCTGTTTAAATACAACAGCAAGTAAGTCAATTGCTTGCTCAAAGGCCCTGTCAGCTAATCCTTGTTGTTTTTGAGCTTCATTTAACAGTTGAATGCGTTTTTCCAGCAAACTAAACAAACCGTTTTCTTGCTCGAATCCTTGTATAAAACGTTGATATTCAGAATTAAAGCTTGCTACTAATCCGTCCGTTTCAATACCTTGTGATAGGCGATTAAAAAAATCGACATCCACAGCGATATTGCTCAAACCAAATTCTATGTTTTCCTTTTCAGTTTGATAGTTTTGCAGCTCAGAGATATGACTGAAATCTTTTAAGCCCCGATTTAAGGTAACAATTTTGTTATCAATATTAGCCCCTGTACCCAGTAATCTCGCAAAGTTTGCCGAACTATTTTCCAGATAAGACAGATCTTGCATCAGAGCACTGGCTTCATCACCGCGAGACATAATATTCGAAACAAGTTCGCTTATTTGTTGTTCAATACTCAACTGTTGGCTGCGGCTACTGTACATGTTCTGAGCAAAATCTAAGTAGGCATATGCCCTCTTTTTACCTTGTAAATAGCTGGTATCATTTGCAGACATATTTGCTGACAAAGCATCAAATTGTTGTTTAGTTTGCCGTACCAACAAAGAAAAATTTTTGTTGTTGTTAGTTAAGGTGGCTAAGTCTTGTAAAAAAAAGCCAGTTGTTGACTCTTTTGCCAGTGATAACAGACCTGTTTGTACTTGCAACATTTTGGCTTGAATGGGCATTTTTTCTTCAACCACATTGCGAGCAGAGTAACTAATTTCATTTAACCCCAAATATGACACTACATTACTGACCAGTAACATGGCTGAAATAATGGCAAACCCTAATATAATCTTATGTAACACTGTTAAATTCATCTAATAAAACCTATCAAAAAGCCATTTTGCTAAGCTAAAACTTACTCAATTCTTATCGGCAATAATTTAAACTTATCCAGGAAAATAACATCTTCTATACTTTCTTAACACTAATTGAATAGTCTTGCTCACTATATAAAAATAGTGAAGCTCAACACATATTTAACTATTTACTTACTCACCTGGTTTTATTAACCACTTAGCCACTAAATAATGGTCTTGGCACTTTCAAATCGTGTTGAGTACCTTATAATGGAGCCACAACTTATTTATTAGTAAGCTAATGGAACAAAATAAAGAATTGAAAAAAGCGGGTTTAAAAATCACTCTGCCCCGCTTAAAAATACTCGAGATTTTACAAGAGCCCGCTAACCAGCACATTAGTGCCGAAGATGTCTATAAACTACTTATTGAACACGGCGAAGAAATTGGCTTAGCCACGGTTTACCGCGTATTAAACCAATTTGATGACGCTGGTATTTTAAATCGTCATCATTTTGAAGGTGGCAAGTCTGTTTTTGAGATCAGTCATAAGAAACATCATGATCATTTAGTGTGTTTGAAATGTGGAAAAGTTATTGAGTTTGAAGATGACGTCATAGAAAAACGTCAAGATGAAGTGGCGAAACGTCACAATATCAAGTTAACTCACCACAGCCTATATTTGTACGGTGAGTGCGAAACGGATTGTAGTGAAGACTAGCCAAAAGTTTGCTAGCGCGTTGCACGACGCGCTATAGCAGCGCTTTTAGCTCAATATTAAGGGTTTTGCCCTGCCCAGTTAAACAAGTCATGTAAACATATTTGGTGGCAATTACGCCGCAGAATTTTTAATAATCGATACGCAAGATTCGCTTTACTGCATCCTACGATGTTTTGGGTGACCAGCGGTTAGCGGCCTGTTGGTCGGTTTGTTTTGCTTCTACCCAAAAATCGCCTGATTCACTCAATTCTTTTTTCCAAAAAGGCGCGTTTACTTTTAAATAATCCATCATAAACTCTGCGCTTTGAAATGCGGCTTGGCGGTGCTGGCTTGTCACGCCCACCATGACAATTTGCTCGTTCACCGCCAACTTACCCACCCGATGGATAAGGGTAACACTACCCAATGACCACTTTTCTTTGGCTTGTCGTACAATGTCAGCTAAAGCGATTTGAGTCATCGCTGGATAATGCTCTAAAAATAAACCATTGAGTAGCTGGTTTGCGTTAAAGTCTCTGACCAAGCCCACAAAAAAAACCACGGCACCGTTGTTGGCACTTAAGTGCTGTAAACGCTGATACTCAAACGCTACATCGAAGTCCGCTTCTTGCACGCTAATGCGGTCTTCATTATGTAAATTTAGATTAGCGCTCATCACTAACCTCCCGTTACTGGCGGGAAGATAGCCACTTCATCATGACCATTAATTGGAGTATCGAGATTGGCCATAGTTTGATTCACTGCAATTAAACAGCTATGCGTCGTGATCAATTCACGCCACTGTTCGCCCTTTGAAGCAAGGTATTCACACAAGGCCTTTACCGTTAAGGGGGTCGGTAGCTGCGCTATATCAAGGCTCAACTGGTCGGTAGCTAAGCGCTCGCGTATTTGACCAAAAAATAAAACCTTTAACATAGGGACTTCTCTTTTTTAATTTGCCTGCCAAGTGCCACTTTTTCCACCTTGCTTATGAACGACCCGGATATCTGAAATAACCATACTTGGATCAACAGCTTTACACATATCAAACAACGTTAAAGCCGCAACAGACACCGCGGTCAGGGCTTCCATCTCAACACCCGTTTGTCCTGAAAGCTTGCACATTGATTCAATTTCTACTGCACATTCGTTGCCCAACAGCTCAAAATCCACTTGCACTTTACTAAGCATTAGGGGGTGACATAAAGGGATCAAATCACTGCACTTTTTCGCTGCTTGAATACCAGCGACCCTCGCAACTGCCAACACATCCCCTTTTTTGTGTTGATTGTTGACTAAGATCTCAAAAGCATGGGCTGACATGGTAATTTTGCCCTTAGCGACAGCGGTTCGCTGAGTAGTGAGTTTATCCGTTACATCAACCATGGCCGCTTTGCCTTGTTGATCGACATGCGAAAACTGTGCTTGCTCGAACGCCTCGTTTTTTTGAGTCATATCAACCTCGTGGATCGCAATTTGGCTGAGCAGATTGTTTTAAATGCACAACAAAGTTACATGGCTTATGGGTGGCGCTTAATTGTTGCTGCAATATACCGTTCCAACCTGTCTTACAGGCTCCTGTGGAACCGGGTAGACAAAATATAGCGGTACTATTCGCCATGCCTGCCAATGCTCGTGATTGCACGGTAGAGGTCCCTATTTCAGTAAACGACAGATAGCGAAATAATTCACCAAAGCCCTCGATGTCTTTATCAAATAACACGCTTAAGGCTTCTGGTGTAGTATCTCTGGCAGTAAAGCCCGTTCCACCGGTACATAACACCACTTGTACATCGTCAGAGGCTATCCACCGTGAAACCGCGGCCCTCAACTGATATTTATCGTCTTTGACGATAAGGTGTTCAATAACATTGTGCCCATCCGCTGTTGCAGCACTCACTAAAAACTGCCCTGATGTGTCATTTTCTGGCGTTCGAGTATCTGACACGGTAAGCACTGCAATGTTTAATGATTGTTTTTCTTGAGTATCATGTTTACTCATCATCAAATTACCTTAAAAAGTATGAGTCAATTCAGCCTATTGGCAATGCAAGGAAAATGCTTTTGGCTCGTTTACATTAACGAGTTCAGCCCTATTATCGACGAAGAATGATTGCCCATTTAATTGTTGTAATAACGCTTTAATAGACCAGTTTTGTGTATGTATCATTTGCTGCTCTACTGCCTGTCGAAGATGAGGCGTATTAGGCAAATAACAAGGTAAAAAACAATTATTTGGATAAGCCGCACACCCATGAGTACGCCCAAATTCCAATAAGTTATTTAAGGTTGTAATCGTTAAATTAGGCATGTCTACCGGCACAAAGAGGAAGCCTGTTATCGGGGTAAACAAATCAATATGGGCCAGTACCGCGTGGATACCAGACAACGGACCCCGCTGTGGTAAAATATCCGCGATGCCCCCGACTTCATTCTCACCACTAACCAACACATCGACATCAGTCAGCTGCGCTAATAATTGAGTACAGTGACCGAGCAATGAATTTTGTAATTTGCTTGAAAACATGGCCGCCTTATTCTGACCCATTCGGCTTGATTGGCCACCAGCAAGCACCACCGCGAGGGTTTTGGTTTTTGTTGCTGCCACTTTAACCGCCCAACATTGCCAGATGTTTGGTTGCACCGGTCAGGCCGTCTTGTAACCAGTGGCTGGCTTCTTTATCGCCTAACAAAGCCACTAATTCTTGTTGAAGCCCTTGTTCGTCACCTGCAGTGATATAGCGACGAATATTCAAACCTTCCTCAGCAAACAAACATAAGTGCAATTTTCCGGTAGCTGAAATTCGTAAACGATTACATGAATGACAAAAGTCTTTGCTGTAGGGCATTATCAAACCAATCTTGCCCGCGTAATCAGGGTGATAAAACTCTTGGGCAGGCCCAGCAGCTTTGTCCCTAATGACTTGTCCCCAACCGCTTTGCAATAGTTGATTTTTAAGAGGTTCCGCTGATACATGATTTTTTTGAAAAAATGTCACATTGTCGCCGGTTTGCATTAGCTCAATAAGCCGTAAACTGATCGGTGTTGATTTAACCCAATTTAAAAAGCTAGCAAATTCTGCTTCATTGTATTGACGCATCAATACGGCATTCACCTTCACCTTGAGCCCTAAAAGTAAAGCCTTATCAATGCCCCGTAAGATAGTATCTAAACTGTCATGACCAGTAATTGCAGCAAACAACCTAGGATCAAGGCTATCAATACTGATATTAATGGAATCTAAGCCAGCCTCAGCCCACTCTTCTACACACTTTTCAAGCTTGTAACCATTACTAGTTAAGGCAACATGTTCGATTCCGGGAGTAGAGGCGCATTGCCTGATTATCTCGGGCAGGTCTTTACGTAAGGAGGGTTCGCCACCGGTTATACGCACTTTACTGGTACCCAATTTGGCAAAGGTGCTTACCAATGTGCTAATTTCAGCCACACTCATAAAATCACGATCAGAGTCGCACGCATAACCGTCAGGTAAGCAATACGTGCAACTGAAATTACAAACATCAGTGATTGACAGGCGCAGGTAATGAAAGCGCCGGCCAAATTTATCTTCTAACATATTTAACACCTTTCCAAAGTAAAGCGCATTTAACAAAATGGCTTTGGGGAGGCTGCTTGATTTCTCGCACAACCCTGGCAATCCAATCACGAATTGCGGCTTAGTCACCCTGTCATTGATTTAGGTCACTAAGCTCGGAGTTAGTTTACAAGGACTTCCGTCCAGTCGATTCTTTAAACAATCGAAACACACTATTCGATTCTTACTCTGTTGTAACATAAACAGCTCATTAGACACTAGCTGCTGCAGTAAATAAGCCTAATTTTTTTGCGTACTGAGTGAATTATCGTGCTGAATTTTGTTACGTACACATTGTGGCATGTATGTTGATACCTGTAATCATGGTTGCAGAGTACGCACCTTAATTTGCATAAAAACTTTATGCTGACTAATGGAAAACGACAAGCCCATGATCGAGCAATTTATCAATGAACACAAGCTAAGCAGTGGGTTTATTACTACCGCAAAGCGCTACTACACACCTTTGGCTGACCGCATCGCTTTGCACCAAAAAGAGGCAAGAAAGACTTATTATGTGGGTATCAACGGCTGCCAAGGTTCCGGAAAATCAACTTTAGGCGATTTTTTAGGCACTTACCTAAAACAACGCTATCAGCTCAATGTGGTTATTTTATCACTTGATGATTTTTACCTGAATCAAAGTCAGCGGCTCACGTTAGCAGCAAGCGTCCATCCCTTGTTTAAAACACGGGGCGTACCTGGTACTCATAATACGGCACTGATGCATAGCGTTTTAACCGCGTTAAGCTGCACTGAAGGATCCCTTGCTCTGCCTAAGTTTAATAAAGCCAATGACAACCCTTTCCCAGAAGACCAATGGTCAAGGGTAACGGGGCCTGTAGATATTGTCATTTTAGAAGGTTGGTGCTGGGGCGTAACAGCCCAAAGCCCGCAAGAACTGACGGCGCCGGTGAACGAGCTGGAAGTAAATGAAGATCCGCAGGCTACGTGGCGCACTTACGTAAACCAGCAATTAGCCAGCTGTTATGAACCTTTATATCAACAGATGCACTATTGGGTAATGCTAAAAGCCCCAGATTTTTCAAATGTGTTTAACTGGCGATTAGAGCAAGAACAGAAACTTGCCGCTTCGTTGGCATCTACCTCAAACACGCAGATAATGAATGCCCAACAAATTGAACGCTTTATCCAATTTTATCAACGCCTCACAGAGCACGGTTTGAGCACTCTACCCTCACATTGTAACGAAGTGTTTGAGCTAAACTCACAGCGAAAGATTATGAAACATATTACTCAAAGCGAACAAGGAGTACAGCGTGTTAAATAACCAAAGCCCTGTAATTTTTACAGACTTAGACGGCACGTTACTCGATCACGACGATTACAGTTTCAGCGCAGCGACTGGCACCTTAGCGAAACTCAAAGCCCAGAATATTTCTGTCATTCCTAACACCAGTAAAACCCGTGCTGAGGTCGAGGTGCTCAGAGATAAAATCGGTCTGACGGGGCCTTTTATAGTCGAAAATGGCGCAGCCATTTATTTACCTTTGAATTTTCTTACCAATCCACCACTTCAGCTAGAAAAATCTGGACAATACTTACGATTTGCCTTTGCTTCTCCCCGTGACACTTGGTTAAACCTGCTCGATTCGGTGAAACCCAAGTTTGAGGGCTTATTTCGACATTTTGCCACGATGACGGTCGAGCAAGTTTGTGAGGCAACAGGTTTGCAAAAAACAGACGCCACCTTGGCAATGCAGCGAGAATTTGGAGAGCCTATTGAATGGCTTGGCAATGATGAACAAAGACAACAGTTTATTGCTGCACTTAGAAATTTAGGCGCGACACCTGTTGAAGGTGGGCGTTTTATCCATCTTAAAGATGAGTGTGATAAGGCACACGCAATGAATTGGTTGATGTTACAACTTAAACAGCAACAACCACAAGAAAACTGGGTATCTGTTGCACTAGGCGACGGGCAAAACGACGCTGTAATGTTAGCGGGCGCTGATTATCCTATTCGGATTTTATCACCAAGTAATCCACCACCCTATATCGATACCCAAAAAACCGTTATTACTAGCACCCTTACGGGTCCAGCAGGTTGGTCTGAATGTTTGGAGCCCTTACTTTTTTAATCTGTTCACATTTTTTTAAATAATACTTAACTCACTGGAGGCAAAATGGCCGACTTTTATCAAAATGGCATTGTGACCACATTACATAACTTATCAAATCGTCCGATCACAGATGTCGAGAAAGAATTACTTAAATTTTCTAAAAAACGCCCAATGGGGCTGATTTTGCCCTCACTCTATTCTGAACTTGAAGGCCCTGCACTCAAACATATCATTGAAGAATTATGCGATGTGCCTTATTTATCTCAAGTTGTCATCGGTTTGGATCGCGCCGACTTAGCCCAATACAAACATGCACTCAAATTTTTCTCGCGCTTACCTCAGCATCATCGTATTTTGTGGAATGATGGACCCCGTTTAAAAGCCTTAGACGAAAAATTACGAGAGCTCGGCCTAGCGCCTAAAGAGCTAGGCAAAGGGCGTAACGTCTGGTATTGCATGGGTTATGTATTAGCTTCAAATAAAGCAGAGTCGGTGGCGCTGCATGACTGTGACATACTGACCTATGACCGCTCATTACTAGCAAAACTCATCTACCCAGTGGCTAATCCTCAGTTTAACTATGAGTTTTGCAAAGGTTTTTATGCGCGAGTTGCTGGCGGCAAAATAAACGGACGCGTATCGCGTTTGTTGGTTACTCCCTTGATAAAAGCCTTAAAAAAAGTACTAGGCCCGAGTGCTTACTTAGATTATATGGACAGTTTTCGCTATCCATTAGCGGGAGAGTTTTCGTTTCGTAAAGACGTACTCAATGACATACGCATCCCCAGCGATTGGGGACTCGAAATAGGCGTATTGTCTGAAATGCATCGCAACTATTCGTCTAATCGTTTATGTCAGGCGGATATTGCGCATACTTATGATCATAAACACCAAGATTTGTCGGCCCATAATGACCAAGGTGGCCTCTCTAAGATGTCAATCGACATCACCAAGTCGTTGTTCCGTAAATTGGCTACGCAAGGTGAAACCTTCAGTATGGAACTGTTCCGCTCACTCAAGGCAACCTATTACAGGATTGCGCTGGATTTTGTAGAGGCCTATCACAATGACGCTTTAATGAACGGTTTAGCACTGGATATTCATAGCGAAGAAAAGGCGGTTGAACTGTTTGCGCAAAATATCATGAAAGCCGGTGAGAGCTTTTTAGATAACCCTATGGAAACCCCATTTATTCCAAGTTGGAATAGGGTGGTAAGTGCGATGCCTGATGTACTTGAGAAGCTAAAAGAAGCGGTCGAATTAGACTTAAACGAATTTCAAGATAGTTGAGGTGTAGCACGATGTTAACGATAGTTGAACAACTTAAAGAGCGGGTTAATCACCACTTAAAGGTGATTTACGCGGAAATCGAGTTGAGTGAAACCATAGAAGATATTGCGCAACAGCTGTTAGTCACCATGAATATTGACCACAGCGACAAGTTAATGGTGCCTTTGCGCCACCATAATAATTGGGACCAAAGCGATATTGTTTTAATCACTTATGGCGACAGCATTGAGCAAAAGGAGATTGCACCGCTTAAAACACTCAAGCAGTTTTTAATGCAGTATTGCCCAGACACCATCAACAGTGTGCATATTTTACCGTTTTTTCCCTACAGTTCGGATGACGGGTTTTCAGTAATCGACTATTCAAGTGTGAACGAAGCGTTAGGTGACTGGGACGACATCAAAGCCATTTGTAGCGATTTCAGACTAATGTCCGATGTGGTAATTAATCACTGCTCTGCGCGCAGTGCATGGTTTAATAATTTTATCAAAGGTGAAGGACCTGGCAGTGACTTTTTCTTTACTGCTTCGCCATTAGATGACTTATCGCAAGTCGTTCGCCCCCGTACATCAGACTTATTGCGTTTAACTGAAACCGCTAATGGTGAGCAATACGTGTGGTGCACGTTCAGTCACGACCAAGTCGATTTTGATTTTCGAAATCCTAAGGTATTACTGGCGTTTGTATCTATAATTCGCCAATACCTAGACGCAGGCATTCGTATTTTTCGCTTGGACGCGGTAGCATTTTTATGGAAAAAGTTGGGCTCACCTTCTATTAATTTAGAGGAAACCCACGAAGTGGTGCGCTTACTGCGCACTTTGATGGAACATGCGGTGTCTGACGCGGTGATCATTACTGAAACCAATATTCCAAACAGACAAAACTTAACCTATTTTGGTAATGCTAACGAAGCCCATGGGATCTACAATTTTTCCTTGCCCCCCTTGTTAGTCAACACCCTTGTCACAGGAAACTGTCGGCATTTAAAAGCCTGGCTAGGCAGTATGCCGCCCGCGCAAAATGGCACCTTCTTTTTTAATTTTATAGCTTCACATGATGGCATTGGTTTAAGACCCGCTGAAGGTTTATTAAGTGATGATGAGCTGAGTTCATTGGTCACCACCATGCAAAATTTTGGCGGAAGAATTTCGTGGCGTATGGCCGAAAATGGGGGGCAAAAAGCTTATGAAATCAACATAGCTTTATTTGACGCTTTGCAAGGCACCACTAAAGGCCAAGATAAGTGGGGTTTAGAACGCTTTATTTGTGCCCACAGCATCATGTTTGCTTTAGAAGGGATCCCAGGTTTATACATCCATAGTCTTTTGGGCACGAATAACGACTATGAAAAATTAAAAAACACCAGCCACAATCGCGCAATTAATCGACACAAATGGGATTATGACGCACTAACAGAAGCCCTAGACAGCCCCTACAGCCAACACAGTAAAGTACTTAAACGCATGTCACACCTGATTAGTGTGCGAAAGCGACAACCCGCATTTCATCCCAATGCAGTGCAATTTACCTTGCAACTAGGTGAACAACTATTCGGGTTTTGGCGTCAAAGCCTTGATCGACGCCAAAGTATTTTTTGTATCTACAATATTTCTGACCAAGAGCAAACAGTTCGTTTAAGTGACATCAATCTTATTGGTACAGACACGTGGGTCGACTTACTCACTGAGCAAGCCATTCAACATGAAGATTTGGAGATGGTTTTGAGTCCATATCGCGCAGTGTGGATCAGTAACCTAGCCCATTAATGATTAGTTTAAGGCGCGTGATCACCGCTCAACTGTTTAGACGTTGAGTGGGTGATTTTACTAACATGTCACCGATAAGAATCACCTTAAACGCTTGATTTAAGTGCTTTTAAGAACATCGCTCCCCTCACCTGTCTGTCATCAACCACGTTTTATGGTAAACCAAGCTCATCAGCGTCCGCGTGAAGTTAAAAACTGCACCTAATAAACTGATTAATATAGATAAATTTTGTTTGGCACGAGGCTTGATACAGCCGGTTTGTCCACAGCTAAAGACGAGCTCTTTGGCTGTCACTCAAAGAACACGAAATGGAGAAAATCTTATGAAGAAATCAGTCTTATTTAGTTTTTGTATGTTCTGTAGTCATATGGCCTTGGCAAACGACGCCTTATTTATTCAACTTGATGCAAACAGCGATGGATCAATAAGTATCGAAGAAGCCGCGGCAGATGCGAGCGTCAGCGCCAAGTTCATGGAGCTAGACATCGACAAAAACGGCTACCTTTCCGCCGAAGAATTTGAAAATCTGTAGCATTGTATTTAACACTATCGAAAACGGAGAAATTGAATGAAAACTCTACTTTGTATTACCGCAGTTTTATTTGTCAGTGCCAATGTATTTGCCAGCAACATAAACTTCGACCGCTTTGATACCGATAAAGATGGGTTAATTAGCCAAGAAGAAGCTAAGGTTAACGATACGCTTATGACCCTGTTTGCTGAGCTTGACTTAAACCAAGACGGGTATCTTTCTAAATCGGAATTATCCCCTAATACGCCCGAATGATGAGGATTGGCACGAATACCTAGAGTACCTAGGGCTGTGTAATAGCGATTTAATGGGCTTAGCTTCGGCTAAGTCCAATTAAACACCGATAAGTCTACGAAAAAATAGTAACTGCACTTGCTGAGTGACCTTAGCAAAGCTTACTTACTAGCCCAGCGCCACTGGCAATTTTGCGTCTGCTCCCCATTCGCTCCAAGAGCCATCATAAACAGATAACTTATAGTAACCGAGTTCTGATGCCGCCAAAGCAAGGATACACGCCGTTACACCGGAACCACAGCTGGTAACAATGTAGGAATCTTCGTTAATTCCTCGTTGTGCAAAGAGATCGTGAAGTTCAGTAACATTTTTAAGATGCCCGTCTTTAAGGCATAAAGTAAAAGGCAAATTAATTGATGAAGGAATATGCCCTGAGCGTAAGCCAGCCCTTGGCTCGGGAGCACTGCCCTTGAATCGTCCTTCAGAACGAGCATCTAATACGGTAATAGCCTTTAGATGTTTTAAAATGGCCCGAGTCGACACAAAAAACCGTGGTTTCGCTAAGGCTTCAAAATTGCCCACATGAAAAGGAGCTAGGCTTTTTTCATTGATTGCATAGCCTTGCTTAATCCACCCGGGTAAACCACCGTCTAAAATTTGAATATTGTCATGGCCCATTGCTTTAAACATCCACCACACCCGCGGAGCACAGAAAAGCCCTTTGCTGTCATAAACAATAATATGACTATTTTTATCAATGCCTAATTTACGCACCTCTCGTTGAAATGTCGCTTCATTTGGCATGGTATGCACAAAAGGAGATTTTTTATCACATAGCACTTTTTCGAAATCAACCACAACTGAGCCAGGAATAAATCCTGCAGGCAACGTTTCTGGTTGCCCAGTAGCGATATCAGCCATCGTTATAAAGAGCACAATAATATTGCGCCCATCTAAATGCGCTTCAAGCCATTCTGCAGACACTAAATTAGATGATAAACGCGCCATCAAGCCTATCCTTTGTTGAATCAATTAAATTAACGATACCTTCATTACTAAGATTGAAACCTTATCAGCGCCTGATGCATCATGAGCGCATCAACGTGGTCTAGACTTTCTCCCCTTGCACTCATTTGGCGCTTATTAGTCAAACCATAAATGCCGAGCGTATTATAGTTTTATCATAAAGATCAGCAATTTATTCATTTTTATCTCTTCCTGACTAACTGGTCAAATTATTGCTTTAAACAAGTCATGAATAGTAACGTAGCAGCAAGAACTCACTGAGTGAACTTGACGCTGAAATGAAAAGAAGTGCCTCATGCCAGCAAACACTGAAATCTTATATGGCCTACACGACAAACCCAAAGTATCCCATTGTATTACCGCCGCAATCCAACATGTCATGGCCTGTTTTATTGGTATCATTACCCCTACCTTGATCATAGGCAATGCCTTAGACCTGCAAGCTGAGATCCCCTACTTGATCAGCATGGCACTCATGGTATCGGGAGTTTCAACCTTTATTCAAGCCAAAATGATTGGGCCAATTGGCAGTGGTTTAATTGCGGTACAAGGCACTAGTTTTACCTTTATTGGCGCCTTATTAGCGGCAGGTTTTATGGTAAAGCAGCGCGGGGGGTCAAATGACGATATCCTCGCCATCATGTTTGGTATTTCTTTTTGGGGGGCATTGGTAGAAATTGGGCTCAGCCAATTTATCGACAAAGTAAAAAGTATAATTACTCCCCTAACCACAGGTATCGTCATTACCACGATAGGCATTACCCTAATAAAAGTCGGCATGACTGACTTAGCTGGCGGTTATGGATACGCTGACTTTGGTTCGCCAGCCAACTTACTGCTGGGTATCAGCGTACTATTCATCGTTATTTTATTTAATGCATCAAAATATCCGATGTTGAGGCTATCTGCGATTTTTATCGGCATGTTGAGTGGCAGTTGTATGGCGTGGTGGTTCGATTTGATCAACTACGACTCGATGGTTGACTTACCCTTAATGAGCATACCCATTCCTTTTAAATACGGATTTGATTTTCAATGGGATGTATTTATCCCCATAGCCTTGGTGTACTTTTTAAGTGCGATAGAAACCGCAGGTGATTTAACCGCAAACAGTTTATTTTGCCGCCAACCTATCAGTGGCCCTCTCTACCTAAAAAGAATAAAAGGCGGCATTTTGGGTGACGGGGTAAATTCTATGTTAGCCGCCGCATTTAATAATTTTCCTAACACAACATTCGGCCAAAATAATGCGGTTATCCAACTGACAGGGGTTGCCAGTCGCCATGTGGCCTTTTATATTGCTGGATTTTTAGTGCTATTGGGATTGTTTCCTGCCGTTGGTGCAATGATTCAACTGATGCCTAAATCAGTACTAGGCGGCGCTACATTAGTGATGTTTGCCACTATAGCCGTGGCTGGTGTAAAAATACTCACCAGCGAGCCTATCGATCGCCGCAATAGTTTAATCATTGCCACATCAATGGGTCTTGGCTTAGGTGTAATGATGGTTCCTGATGCATTGGCTCAATTACCACCATTGGCTAAAAATATATTTTCGTCGTCCGTCACGGTAGCAGGATTTTGCGCAATATTGATGAGTATCGCGATACCCCGTCCGGCTAAAAATAATCAAGAAATATAAGCACAAAACAACAAGGACAATAAAGTAATGGCTAGTTTCCCAGCCCCAACTGTGTGGCTAAAACACCCCGCGGCAATTTTTACTGCAAATAACGCCGATGCGCAAAACGGTGTGGTTATCCAAGGCACTACAATCATTGAATTGGTTCCTAGTGGTCAACAACCAAAAATAAAAGTGGACCAATACATTGATTGCAGCCCTTATATTATTACCCCTGGATTGATTAACACCCATCATCATTTTTACCAAACTTTAACTCGCTGCGTTCCTGGCGCATTGAACCAGCCCTTGTTTCCTTGGTTAAAATTCTTGTATCAGGTTTGGAAAAATTTGACGCCAGAAATGTTGCACAGTGCCACGCAACTGGCAGGCTTAGAATTAATGTTGTCAGGCGCTACTACCGTGGCAGATCATCATTATGTGTTCCCAAAAGGTCTGGAAAATGGCATTGATATCCAAGTGAACGCCATACAGGCTTTAGGGTGCAGAGCCACCTTAACGCGAGGTTCTATGAGCTTAGGGGAAAGTAAAGGAGGCTTGCCACCTGATTCAGTTATTCAGACAGAAGATGTGATATTGGCTGACAGTCAGCGCCTTATAGACAGCTATCATGACACATCAGATGATGCCATGATCCAAATTGCGCTGGCACCTTGCTCGCCTTTTTCAGTATCCAAAGAATTGATGGAAGCGACTGCACGCTTAGCAGAAAAGAACGAGGTGAAAACGCACACGCATTTGGCCGAAACGGAAGATGAAAATAGCTTTTGTTTAAGAGAATACGGCATGCGCCCCTTAGATTATTTAGAATCTTGTGGCTGGTTAAACGAACGTAGCTGGTTGGCGCATGGCATTCATTTCACCTCCAGTGAAATCGAGCGCTTAGGAAAAGCAAAAGTAGGCATTGCTCATTGCCCCAGTTCTAATATGCTCCTTGCCTCGGGTATTTGTCCTACAGTTGAATTAGAAAGAGCCGGATGCAATATTGGCCTTGCGGTAGACGGTTCTGCTTCCAACGATTGTTCTAACATGATCCAAGAAGCGCGCCAATCATTACTGCAACAGCGTCTTCGCTATGGCGCTGAGCAAATTACTGCACAACGCGTACTTTCTTACGCAACAACTGGCTCCGCAGCGGTGCTGGGCAGAAAAAATATTGGCCAAATACAAGTAGGGTTTCAAGCGGATTTTGCCTTCTTCTCCACCAATGAGTTGAGATTTTCAGGTGTGGGTGATCTCATTGCCGCGTTAGTTACCTGCGGTGCTCACCAAGTTGATAAGTTAATGGTTGCGGGAAAGTGGCTAATAGAAGACCAACAACACACGCAATTTATCCAATCTGAATTAATGCAACAACACCAAGCGTTAGCGAATAGTTTGCAGGCAAAAGTTAACTAAATCGCAACCAACCATTTTGGTGCACCACGCTAAACATTGTACTTGCGTGGTGCACCATAACGCTATCTTTCACAATAAAACCTCAAATTTCAACGTTTCACGTCGGGTAAAAAATTTACATTCTCTATTTAAATCATAAGGTTAAGTCGATAAATATTTGTTGACCAAATGGACAAGTAATTGGCACTGTTCGTGCAAAATCATCTGCGGAACACATTTCATCCAATAAAAATGACACACGTAGACTACGAGAAAACCTGGGGATACCAACAATGAAAGTTAATAGATTTATTTGTACACCACTGGCTAAAGCCGTTGCATTAGGCATAGCAATGACAGCAGCAGGCCACGCGTTTGCACAAGAGCCTGATGCAGCAAATAAAAAAGAAAATGATATAGAAAAAATCCAGGTAACGGGTTCATTAGGCAGTTTGCCAGGACAAGATGTAGAAGCCGTATTTGGCTTTGGTAAGTCTATCTTAGAAACTCCTCGCTCGGCCTCTACCATCAGT